>SHVR01000065.1 GCA_009694185.1 Alphaproteobacteria bacterium
GTCGTCGACGATCTGGCGCCAGCGTGCGGGCAGTAGGGCGTCCGGGCATGGCATGACGCAGAGCCGGGCAAAACCCTCGGCCCAAGCGCGCGGCACGCCGCCCTCGTGCTCGGCGATGGCGGCCGTTCCTGCCGGTGCGTGCATCGGCCAGCATCTCGCCTGCCATCGCGCTGAGGCCGAGGGCGTCGTCGAGTTCGCGATAGGCAAGCAATCCGGCATCGGAGGTTATGTGGCCGGCGTGGCGGACTTGATGGCTTCTGGTCTGGTTATTGGAATTAGCTGGTGTTCCCAGCCTGTACCGAGACAACAGTTGGCCGACGTTGTAGCGAAATGGCTGCGGGATAACCCAGAACTCCGACAACTGGACGCAGCGCTCATAGTTGTGCAAGCGCTCACCGACGCCTTCCCCTGCCGCAAGTGACCCGGAGGCGGCCCCCTCTTTTCAGGACGCGCGCTCGCCACCGGTCAGGCCGCGAAGGGCCACGATCATCGCGTCGGGTTCGTCATTGGTGACCACGGACAGGGGCCGGTCAAATTTCCATTTCTTTCGAGCAAAGCTCGCCAACCATCCTTACATAGGCGGCCGGATTGGTCTGGCGCATCGCTGCAATCGCCGCCGGGCCGTGCAGCTCGAAATCGTCGGCGAGCGCCTCCAGGAACCGGGCCGTCAATCGGTTTCGCGCGCCCAACGGCTTGCCACCGGGATTTCGAAGGTTCCCGCGTGCCGCGCCGAAACGTGTCATTGGCGAGGGCGCGCGGTTGCTCATTTTTCCAATTTCTGTGGAATTCCCGCGCCAGCCTGAAATCAGACCCACCATCAATAATCCGGGCTAATTCACCCGATAAATCAGGCTATTGGGTAGGCCCCGCGACGCCCTCGAAAATCGTCAGAAAACCAATCGGGTACAGTCTCGGCACAGAGAGGGCCTGACTGACGATGGCAACAATACGCAAGCGAGGGCACAAGTGGCACGTTCGGCCAGCCCGCCAGGGACCATTTTTAGCGCGGCTCCTCGCCCAGCACGGTGCATCGGCGGATGACCCGAGCCTCGCGCGCCAGGTCAAAGCTTTCCGCCTTGTGCAGGAGACAGCGATTGTCCCAGACCATGAAATCGCCCGGCCGCCAACGGTGGGTATAGACCCGGGCGTTGGCGACCGCCCGCTCGTTGAGGTCGTCGATCAGCCGACGGCCGGCCTCATAGTCCATGCCCTGGATGCATTCGGCATGATCGCCGAGGTACAGGCATTTCCGCCCGGTTTCGGGGTGGGTGCGTACGATCGGGTGATCGACCGGCGGCACGGCGTTGCGCTGCGCCTCGGTCATCGGCTCTTCGCCATGCCGGCGGTTGCGCGAGAAGTTCAGATTGTGGATCGCCCGGAGCTGGGAGAGCTCGCTCCGCTCGGCGGGCGGGAGTGCCTCATAGGCGCCATACATATCGGCGAAGCCCGTGTTGCCGCCCGTCGCGGGGATACGCTCGGCAAACAGCAAGGTGGCCTGGCCGGTGACCCGCTGCCAGGAGCCATCGGTGTGCCAGGCGAGCGTGCCACGATCGGGATGTTTGCCGCTCGGCTTGCCGTCGGCGTCAAGATTGGAGAGGGTGTAGAGTTCGGGGTACCCGCTCGCATGGTACTGGTTCATCACATGCACCTGCACCTGGCCGAAGCGCCGCGCAAACGCCACCTGCGCTTCCGGCGCCAGGTCCTGGCCGCGAAACAACAGCAATTGATGCGCCAGAAACGCGGCGCGGACAGGCCGGAAAAGCGCATCGTCGACCAGGGCCACTTGGAGGCCGAATATCTCGACCCCGAGGCCGCCTTCGAGCGGGCCGAGGGAAAGCCGGCCGGTGGCCGGCGTGTCGATCGCGCTCGCCCGCCCGACCTGGGGCGGCGGCCAGAGGCCACCCATGATTTCGGCGCCTTCCGGGCTGACCGGGGCGACTTGGATACCAAAGCGAACGGGCACGCCACGCATGGGGATCTCCGGAGGTGGCCAGGGAGGAAGAACCAGCGGACGGCCAGATTGACCGGTCGCGGATCGCCGTGCAAGGTCCATCGCCGGTGTTGTGGAGCACGGGATTCATGAAGATTTGCGTCTTCGGCGCCGGTGCGATCGGCGGCTATATCGCGGGCCATCTCGCCCGCGTTCCCGGCGTCGAAGTGAGCGCCGTCGCGCGCGGGGCGCATCTCAGGGCGATCCAGGAAAGGGGCCTGCGCAATGTCTCGCCGGAGGGCGATTTCACGGTCGCCCTCAGCGCCACCGACAACCCGGCCGAGCTCGGCGTCCAGGATTATCTGTTCATCACCCTCAAGTCGCATCAGGTGACACCGGCGCTCGATGCCATGCGGCCCTTGATCGGGCCGGATACCGCCGTCATTCCGCCGACCACCGGTATCCCCTATTGGTACTTCCACGACCTGAAGGGGCCGTTCGCCGGAAGACGTCTCGATCGGCTCGACCCGGGCGGCCGGCAATGGGACGTGCTCGGCCCCGAGCGCGCCATCGGTTGCGTCTATTGGGTCGGCACCGAACTGCCGGAACCGGGCGTCGTCCGCATGGATGGCGGTATCGCGGGCCTGCCTTTGGGCGAGCCCGACGGTTCCGTCTCGCCGCGCCTCCAGTCTCTCGCCCGGGCCATGAAAGAGGGCGGCCTCAGCGCGCCGATGCGCGACAATATCCGGGGCGAAGTCTGGATCAAGATGATCAACAGCATGTGTTGGAACCCGGTCGCCGCCTTGAGCATGGCGACCCTCGGCGAGATCTGCGATCGCCCCGAGCTGATCCAGCTCGTCCGCCGCATGATGGGCGAGGCCGAGGCGGTCGCGACCGCGCTTGGCGTCACCATCCCGGTCGCCATGGAAAAGCGCATCACCGGCACCGCCACGATCCGGGGCCACAAGATGTCGATGTTGCAGGATCTCGAACGCGGCCGGCCGCTGGAGATCGACGTGCTCGCGGATTCGATCGCCGAAATGGGGACGCTCGCCGGGATCGCCACACCCACCATCGACGCGATGCTGGCGATGGTCAGGCTCCGCGCCGCGCCGTCAGCGCATGCCCATTGAGGAGACGAATATGGCAAGCCCGGAATATCACCGCTTCATCGAGAAGGTCCGCGCCCGGCCCAAGCCCGCAACGCCGCCCGCTATCGAGGAGCAGCGGGCCGAGTTCGAGAAGATCGCGAGCCGCCCGTCTCCGCCGGTCATCATACCTTGACGCGCCCGGCCGGGCCGAAGGCGCCGGCATCCGCCAAGGCATCGAGCCGGGCCCGGTCATAGTCCAGCACCCGGCGGAGCACGTCCTCGGTGTGCTGGCCGACGGTGGGTGCCGCCACGGGGTCGACGAGCGGCGTTCCGGCCAAGCGAATGGGCAGCCGGATGTTGGGCACGCTGCCGGCCGTCGGGTGCGGAATTGCGCTGGCGATACCCCGCTCCGTGACTTCGGGTGCCGCGAAGGCCTCCGCCACCGTGCGGACCGGCCCTGCCGGAACGCCCGCCCGGCGCATCTGCCCGACCCAGGTCTCGCGGTCGGCGGTTGCAAAGATCGGCGCCAGGATCGCCGCCAGCTTGGCGCTGTTCGGGACCCGCCTGGCGGTCTCGGCAAAGTCCGGGTCGTCCGCCAGCTCCGGCCGGCCCAGCACGTCGCGGGCGAGGCGATGGAAGGTGCGATCATTGGCGCAGGCGAGATAGAACGGCCCGTCGGAGCCATGGAAGACGCCCATGGGCGCGCTGTCCGGGCTGGTGTTGCCGAAGCGGTTCGGCACGGCGCCCGTCACCAGATAATTCATCATGTGGAAGCCCGCCACGACCATCGCGGTATCGAACAGCGAGACTTCGACATACTGCCCGCGCCCGAGCCGTTCGCGGGCCATGAGCGCGCCGAGGATCGCGTTGCTGGCCATCATGCCGGTGCCGACATCCATGATCGAGGGGCCGGTGCGCACGGGCTCCCGGTCCGGAAAGCCAACCAATGTCATGAAACCGCTTTCCGCCTGGACGATGGGGTCGAAGCCGAGCCGGCTGGCGAACGGTCCGTCACGGCCATAGGCCGAGACCGAGCAATAGACCAGGCGCGGATTACCGGCCGATAGGCTCGCATAATCGAGGCCAAAGCCCGCCATCACGCCGGTCGAGAAATTCTCCACCACAACATCGGCCGTCGCGATCAGCGCCCGGGCGATCGCGCGGCCGGCCGATTTGGAAAGATCGAGTGCCACGCTCCGCTTGTTACGGTTGGACCAGAGGAAAGGGGCACCTTCGCCGCCGTGCATCGGGCTAAGCGCCCGGAAATCCTCGCCGGCCGGCTTCTCGATCTTGATAATTTCGGCGCCGAGGTCGCCTAGGATCAGCGTCGCCATCGGACCGGCCAGAAAATGGGTGAAGTCGATCACCCTGATATGGCCGAGCGCCGTCGGAGCGCCCGCCGGGCGGGGCTCCGGGGCGGCGAGGGGCGGCGCGTCCGGCATGGCTCAACTCCTATCAAAGCCGCAGCATGCGGCGACGTAGCTTTAACGTAACGCGGCCGTCATAGTGCGCGCCAGTAACCCACGAGGCGAGAGCGATGCAGACACTGATTCGATTTCTGGTGACCTCGGCCGTCCTGATCGCCGCCCTGGCGCCGCCGGCCATGGCCGAGGATTGGCCGACCCGGCCGGTCAAAATCATCATCCCCTACCCGCCCGGCGGCTCGACCGACATTGTGGGCCGGCCCTATGCCCAGGAGTTGAGCCAGGTCCTGGGCCAGCCCTTCGTTCTCGATCACAAGGCGGGGGCAACGGGGGCGATCGGCATGGAAGCGACCGCGCGTTCGGCGCCCGACGGTTATACCTTCACCATCACCGCAGCGGCGGCGACGGTGGCGATGCCGGCAACGCGCAAGCTCGCCTATCGGCCGTTCGACGATTTTGCGCCCGTCGGCCGCATCTCGACGCTCGCCCTGGTCATCGCGGTGCATCCCTCGGTCCAGGCCACCACGCTCAAGGAGTTCATCGCCGTCGCCAAAAGCCAGCCGGGCAAGATTCATTATGGCACCGCCGGGATCGGCGCCACGTCGCACTTCTCGGGCGAGTATCTGAAGCAGGTCACCGGCATCGACATTGTCAACGTGCCCTATCGCGGTAGCGCCGAGGTGCAGAACGATTTTCTCGCCGGCCATGTGCAGGTGATGCTCGACGGCCAGATCCTGCCTCATCTCAAGGCCGGCAAGGGGCGGCTGCTCGCCTTTATCGACGAAGTCCGCCACCCGGATTTTCCCGACGTGCCGACGATCCGGGAAATCATTCCGAGTTGGGAGATCTTCATCTGGTTCGGGATGATGGCGCCGGCCGGAACGCCGCGCCCGATCATCGAGCGCATGAGTGCGGCGCTCAACGAGATCGCCCGCAAGGAAGACATGAAGGCGCGCCTCTGGCCGGTTGCCCAACGCCCGGTGACCGACACGCCCGAGGGCTTTGCCGAAACCCTGAAGCGCGACTTCGCGCTCTATAGCCGCCTCGCCAAGGAACTGGACATGAAGACCGAATGACCGAGTGGTGATGGCGCGGTCGAGTGTGTCGTGCTCGGCTACGACGACGGGCCGCTGTTCGCCTTCCGGCAAGCGAACCCGGTCTAATACCAGGTCTCGATGATCGAAATCGATCATCGAGACGCCCTCAAACGCCGGGCGCGCGCTCCGCACGCTTGGCTTTCGCCGCATCGGCGGCGCGGCGCGGTCGCGCCGGCCAAGCCTCGATGAGTCAAGCTCATCGAGGCTTAGTAAAATGCGGCGCGGCGGCCGCTAGGTTCCAGCGGGTCTGCCCGGCCATGTCGAGCTGCGCATCCTCGGCCACGACACCGGCCCCAGGAGAGCATGCAGGCGAAAGATCGCCACGAACCGTGACCGGCGTCACTGGCAGAGAGTGGGGGATGGGTTAGTTTTCTCTCAACGCGGCCATCGATTTCACCGCTCACCAGGGAGTTCAAATGATAATCGGATATAAAAACGTCAGGTTTCACCCGTCTCGACCAGAGGGTCGGTTTCACCCCTCGCGAGAGGATTGATGGCGGCCACACCCCTGTTCACCACGGTTTCCGGCACGCTCTCCGGCGTCGGCGCCCCGTAACCGCCGCTTCGCCGGTTAGGTCGCGGGCGCGTCCCCCTCCCCGCCCGCGGCCTCCCTTCGCCCGGCGCTTTGACGACCCTCGCCGTTAGGTTATCGTCTGCGTCATGGCGCCGGTCATCGGGGCACGGACACGGCACGAGAGGGGTCGCAATCATGCGCTATCTGCTGCTCGGCGGGCTCGCTGCCTTGGCTGTTTGCGCCACGCCGGCCCGGGCGCAATCCACGCTCACCCTCGGGCTCTATGGCGGCTCGTTCGAGAAGGCGATGCGCGAGGTGGTCGTGCCGGCCTTCCAGAAGCAGCACAAGGTCGAGTTCAAGTTTGTTGCCGGAAATTCCACCGACACGCTGGCGCGCCTGCACGCCCAGAGGGCCAGACAGGAGATGGACGTCGTCTTCCTCGACGACGGCGTGATGTTCCAGTCGGTGGCGCTCGGCTTCTGCGCGCCGCTCGTCGACGCGCCGGTCTACAAGGAGCTCTATGACATCGCCAAAATTCCGGGCAATAAGGCGGTCGCCGCCGGGTTCGTTGCCACCGGCATCACCTACAACAAGAAATATTTCGCCGACAAAGGTTGGGCGACGCCGACCTCGTGGCATGACCTCGGCGATCCGAAATACAAGAAGCTGCTGGCACTCTCGCCGATTACCGGCACCTACGGCCTGCATGTGCTGGTCATGCTGGCCCGGATCAATGGCGGTAGCGAGACGAGTATCGAGCCGGGGTTCAAGGCGATGCAGACGGTCGGTCCCAACGTGCTGACCTTCCCGCCCTCGCCCGCCAAAATGTCGGAGGCGATGCAGGCGGGCGACGTGACGATCTCGATCTGGGGCAGCGGACGCACGGTGGCGCTCGCCAATACCGGCTTCCCGGTCGAGTTCGTCTATCCGAAGGAAGGGGCGGTGGCGTTGATGGTCGGCGTCTGCCCGGTGGTGAAGCCGGATGCCTCCGAGCTCGCCCAGAAATTCATCCAGTTCAACCTGACGCCCGAAATGCAGGCCGTCTGGGCCAAGGAACAGGGCTTCGGCCCGGTCAACCGTAACACCAAGCTCGATCCCGACGTGGCGAAGCAAGTGCCCTATGGACCGGACCAGGTGGCCAAGCTGGTCGCGGTCGACTGGGACGTCATCAACAAGGAGCGCGAGAGCTGGACCAAGCGCTGGCAGCGCGAGGTCGAGAAATAGGCCTTGGCGTTTCTCGAGGTCCAAGGACTGGTCAAGCATTACGGCAGCACGCCCGCCGTCGACGGCGTGGATTTTACGGTCGAGCGGGGCGAGTTTCTCTCGCTGCTCGGCCCGTCGGGTTGCGGCAAGTCGACGACCCTGATGGCGATCGCCGGCTTCATCGAGCCCACATCCGGCCGGATCGCAATCGACGGGCGCGACATGGCGGCCGTGAAGCCCAATCGCCGCAACATCGGCATCGTATTCCAGTCGTTTGCCCTCTTCCCGCATATGACGGTGACGGAGAATGTGGCGTTTGGCCTCGAAATGCGCCGTGTCGCCGCCGCCGACCGGGCCAACCGCGTGGCGGATGCCCTGCAACTCGTGCGGCTCGATGCGTTCGCCGACCGCTATCCAAAGCAGCTCTCGGGTGGTCAGCAGCAGCGCGTGGCGCTCGCCCGCGCGCTGGTGATCCGCCCCGACCTGCTGCTGCTCGACGAGCCGATGTCGAGCCTGGACGCCAAGCTTCGCGACGAGATGCGGGTGGAGATCCGCGACATCCAGCGGCGCGTGGCGATCACCACCATCCTCGTTACCCACGACCAGACCGAGGCGCTGCTGATGGCCGATCGGGTCGCCGTCATGGACCGGGGCCGCATCCAGTGCATCGGCCCGCCACACGAGGTCTATGAGAAGCCCGGCAGCGCCTTCGTCTCCAATTTCCTCGGGCGCACCAATCTGATCGCCGCCGAAATTATCGCGCGCTCGCCCGGCCGGCTGCGCCTTGCCGTGGCTGGCGTCGAAATCGAAGCGGTTGGCGAGGCAACAGGCGAGCGGACAACGCTCTCGATCCGGCCCGAACGCGTCGCCTTCGGGGAACAGGGCCTGCCGGGCAGGGTCGAGAGCTGTCTATTCATGGGCGGGCAGTGGATGTACCGGGTTGCCACGCAAGCGGGCGAGCTGGTGGTCCTGCGCCCGAACGAGGGCGGGGCACCGCTCGCCACGGGGGCATCCGTTCACTTGGCCTGGCCCGCCGCCGCGGCCCATATCGTCCATGACTGAGCGCCGCCACCTGCCTTATGGGCTGAGCGCGCCGGCCACGCTGGTGCTGACCGCGTTCATGGCAGCACCTCTCGTCATGGTCCTGCTGCTCAGCTTCCATACGTTTACCATGGCGACCGGCATCCGCCCGGAAGTCAGCCTGGCGAACTATGTCGAGGTGCTGGGCGACGGTTATTTCCACACGATTTTCGGCCGCACCTTTCTGCTGGCCGCCGCTGTCACGGGGGTTGCGGCACTCATCGGCGTGCCCGAGGCCTACATCATCCACCGCATGCGCCCGCCCTGGCGCTCGATTTTCCTGCTCGTCATCCTGGGGCCGCTCCTCGTTTCGGTGGTGGTGCGCACCCTGGGTTGGGCGGTTCTCCTGGGCCGCAACGGCATCGTCAACGCCGGCCTGACCGGCCTCGGTATCCTGGAGCGCCCGGCCGAGTTCATGTTCACCATGACCGGCATGACGGTGGCGCTGGTGCATGTGCTGGTGCCGTTCATGGTGCTCTCGGTGTGGACCAGCCTCCGGCGTCTGGATCCGGCGGTCGAGGCGGCCGGCCTCTCGCTCGGCGCCTCCCAGGCGACGGTGCTCCGGCGGATCGTGTTGCCCCAGGCGATGCCCGGCATCCTCGCCGGCAGCCTGATCGTGTTCACGCTCGCCGCCAGCGCCTTCGCCACGCCGGCGATTGTCGGCGGCAGGCGGCTCAAGGTCGTGGCGATGGCCGCCTATGACGAATTCCTCAACTCGCAAAACTGGCCGCTCGGTGCCGCGATCGTCGTCGTCCTCCTGGTCGCCATGGTGACGATCGTCGTCGGCTACAACCGGATCGTCGAACGCCGCTACCGCCAGGTGTTCCAATGACCCGGCGCAACGGACCCTTGGCACTGGTTTTCCACGCGGCGTTCATCGCCTTCATCTTGGCGCCGCTCGTGGTGGTTTGCCTGGTCGCCTTCACGCCCGAGGCTTATCTCTCGATCCCGACCACCCGCTGGTCGCTCCGCTGGTTCAAGGCGATCTGGGGCAGCGATTTTATTCCGGCGTTCTGGATCAGCGTCTATGTGGCCGCCGCCGCCGCCAGCCTGGCACTCCTGGTCAGCGTGCCGGCGGCGATCGCGACGGCGCGTTTCCAATTTCCCGGTCGCGAGGCGCTGGTGGCCTATTTCCTGTCGCCGCTGATGGTGCCGCATGTCGTGCTCGGCGTGGCGCTTCTGCGCTTCATGGCCGAGGTCGGGCTGACCGCCAACGCCTTCGGCCTGATCATGGGGCATGTGGTCATCATCATGCCGTTCACGCTCCGCCTGGCGCTCGCGGCACTGGCCGGCATGGACCGCCATGTGGAATGGGCGGCGGGCTCGCTCGGCGCATCGGACCTCACGGTCTTCCGGCGGGTGACCCTGCCGATCATTCTGCCGGGACTCGCCGGCGGCTGGCTGCTCGCCTTCATTCAGAGCTTCGACGAACTGACCATGACGGTGTTCGTCGCCTCGCCCGGCACGACCACGCTGCCGGTGCGCATGTTCCAATACATCACCGACAATATCGACCCGATGGTCGCCGCCATCTCCGCCGCGCTGATCGGGCTCGCGATCCTGCTGATGGCGGTGATGGAGCGGGTCTACGGCCTGGAGCGGCTGCTCGCCGGTAAGGGCGGCGACTGACCGCCCGGTATCAGGCGGCCAGCTGGAAGGCCTGGCGCGCGAAGAGCTGCCAGCGTCCGTCCGCCTGCTTCTGCCAGACCTGCATGACGCCGACCTTGGCCGAGCCGGGCTTGCCGTCGCTTTCGAAATCGACCGCGAACACATGCCGCACGATCGCGCTGTTGCCGGTGACCGCCACGGACGGATTGGTGATGACAATCGACTTGTAAACCGACTTCTTGCTGACAAAGGCTTGCACCAGTTCGGCTTTGGTCTCGAGGCGGCCACTGGAATGGCCATAGCTGACCTTATCGGCGACAAGCGCCTCGAGCGCCGCCTTGTCGGCGGCCAGCATCGCCTTGTTCAAGGCGTCGACCGCCTTGGCAACCGCAGCCTCATCGGCCGATTCGGCAACCACTGGCAGGCTCGACAGGAAGATCGACGCGGCAAAGGCGAGCATTCCGGCCAACACCAGATAGCGACGGGTGAGCGGCATGGTTTTTCCTCCCACGATTTGGTTGTCCGCGGGATGGGGGGCGGTTCCCCCGAGCCATCGCCGCGATCCGTGACTGTAGGCCCAATTGTCGACGGCATTCAACGCACCCGAATTTGCCGCCATAATCCACCGATGCGGGGGCCGCACATCTAGCGTTTGACTTGACCCCGGCCGCCGTGCCTCCCTGTGCATCATGGTAGCCGCTTGCCGGCCATGGCGGTTTATTCGCCGATGTCCATGACGGAGTGAGCGCATGATGGAGCCCGGTAGTCCGTCTTTCCTGGAAGCCGTTAGGGGTCGCGTTGACGATACGCTCGACGCCTGCACGCGCTGCGGCAAATGCGTCGAGGCCTGCCCGATGCTGGAGCCCGCCGGCATCGACAAGGCGAACGCAACGGCCATCGTCGGCGGCATCCTCGATTTACTGGCGGGCGGACCCGGCACGGCCGAGGCCGAACGCTGGACCCAGGTTTGCACCAACAGCGGCCGTTGCATCCCGGCCTGCGACTATGGCGTCAACCCGCGCTTCATGGTCAACATGGCGCGGGTGGCGGCGAAGGCAAAACAGGGTGACGACGCGGTCCGGCGCGCCGCCCACCAGTATTTCAGCACCATGAGCCGCGGCACCCGGGTGATCTCGCGCCTGCAACTCGCACCCGAGGTGATGGCGCGGCTCAACCCGCCACTGCGCCCGGCGGACCCGGATGCCACAGCGCCGGATATCGTCTTCTACACCGGCTGCAACATCATCAAGACGCCGCACATAGCGCTTCTGGTGCTTGAGGTTCTGGACGCGCTCGGTGTCTCCTACGAGGTGATGGGCGGTGTCGCCACCTGCTGCGGCATTCAGCAATTCAAGCAGGGCGACGCCAAGACCGCCGGCCGCGTCGCCTACAACACAATCGAACGGCTCGCTCGACCGGCGGCCTCCCGCGTCATCACCTGGTGTCCAAGCTGCCAGATCCAGATCGGCGAGGTGGCGCTTCCGGCCTACAAGGAGTCGTTCGGCGACGTGCCGTTCGATCTCAATCCCATCGCCGAATTCTTCGCCGAACGGCTGGACGATCTCAGGCCGCTCTTCGTCCATCCGGTGGTGAAGCGCGTCGCCCTCCAGGAGCGCGCGGCCCTTCCCGGCATCATGACCGCGGTCAAGCGGGTGCTGGGCGCCATTCCGGGCTTAGAGGTCGTCGAACTCGACGTGCCGATCGTTAGCACCCAGGCGAGCCACCTCGCTGTCCTGCCGGCGTTCAAGGCCGAGTTGCGCGAGCGCGAGTTTAGCGCCGCCGCCCTGGCCGGGGTGACGACTTTCGCCTCGATCTTCCACGGATGTCACCGCGAGCTGGTGCAGTTCCAGCCGGAGGTGTCGTTCGAGCTCGTGAATTTCATGGAACTGATCGGCGAAAGCATGGGTATCCACATCCCCGATCTCTACAAGCGCCTGGCGCTGATGGGCGATATCGACGCCATCGTGGCCGATACCGCCGACTTGATCGCGCTCTACCGCCTCGATCTCGACACGGTGCGGGCCGTGCTCGCCCAGGACATGTTCGCCGGCGGGACCGCTCCCGCCGGCCGCTAGGAGCAGCCGCTTATCCCGCGGCAACGCGCTGTTTCATATGCCAGTTTCCAGGCCCGCATTGTATTTATCGGATATCGTGCGCATATATGTTTTCAGGATCAGGTGAGAACAAATTATGACGCAAGCGCACGAGGTCGTCTTTCCGCGTTCCGAGTTCAACACGTTCCTCCACGCCGCGATTGGCGAGGAGAAGAATGGCATGGAGCTCAGTGTGGCTTCGGCGCTGGCGCGTTTTGGCATGGATCCCTGGCTAGAGGCGGCCCGCCTCGCCGGCCTCCCGAAACAACTGGCGATCGACGGCCTTGGCCAGTTGCTGGATCGCCTCCCGGAAGATCAGTGGCAGCGGTCGGGTACGGCGAGCATCGCCGCGCGTTTGGTGGCGCTATTGCCGCAGGTCGGTTCCCTCGCGCGGCCTGGTGGGTCGAAGACCAAGAGTTGGGCAAGCGGGGGCCTTTTTGCCACGCTGCTCATCTTGCTGGCACTCACCCTGGCCCTGACGGTGTTCGGCACGGCTTGGCGTGGCGACGCGACGCCAGGCGACAACCGGGCTCCCGCCGGCCTGTCCGGCATCCTGGACATGGCGCGCACGCGGTAATGCCGGCGGGCGCCGCCGCTCGCGGTGCGACCACCTATCGGTGGCGCTCGACGTAACTCGATGGATCGCGCGCCGCCAGCATACTCACATTCGAACCGGGACGATCGCTCGGCCGGCCGAACTGCATCATCAACAGCGTCGCACCTTCAGCCCCGGCGGTGAGGGTCGGCGCCGTTTCGCCGGCCGCGACATGGATCAGGGCATGACGCCCGAGATCGCGCCCGGGCTGGATGAGCGTGCCGCCTGAAACCAGGTAATACTGCCCGCCGGCATCGGAGGGCACGCCAGCCGTGCTGGCGTGGGCACCGAGGCGAAGACATACCGCCATGACGCCATCGGCTTCGGCGGGCAGCAGCGTTTCACGTGCAACATTGCCGGCCGCCACTGGCGCCAAATTGGCGGCGACCATACCAGAGAGGTTGCGCCCGGCGCGGCACGGCATGCGATGGCGGTTGCCTGGCATGCTGAAGTGGCCGCCGCTGGCGACCGGCCGGAGCGTGAAGAAGGCAATGCCTGCTTCCTTGGCGACGATCGGCCCATAGGGCGTGTAGGCGTCGGCATACTGGAAGGTGACGGGTTCGACCGCCGTCTTGCCGATGCGACCGTTGCCCTGGACCACGACCTGGAATTGATCGACATCGTGGAAATGCGGGTCGATGCGGGCATTGGCGTACAGCCGTTCGACCAGGAATGCCTGCGGCCCCGGCGCGATCTTGCCGCCGCTGCCGATATAGTCGCGCCGCCGGCCGGTGCCCTCGGCGCGAACCGACTCCGTCACCGCCGCTTCGGCATTCGAGATCGCCTGCATGGACGCCACCTTTCCGCGGCCGGCCGCCGCTACGCCTAGCCATTCGGCGAATTATCACCCAATCGCCGGGAGGTGTCACCCCTAACCCCGCACCTAACCCCGCGGTTTCGCCGTGATCGGCCGGAAGACCCGGAGCCCGGTGGTGCTCCGAAGATCGGTCTCGGGCTGGCCGGGGCCGAGAATAGCGAGGCCGCCTCGCGAGCCCGGTCGGGCAAGTCCATTTCCACCCTGTAGATCATGCAACGTCCCGCCTAACGGCCGGTGTCTTCTTTCTTCTCGCCGAACACGGTCTCGACGGTCGGCCCCATGCGCTCGCGCCGGGACGCCGGCTTGCCGAATATGGCTTCGATCGTCGCCGGTTCGCCGCCGGGCGCGGGTGCCGGCGCCGGTTTCTTGCGCCGTGGCCGTGGTTCCACCTCGCTGTCCGGGGGTATGGTCGGGAGCTTCTTGATGGTGCCACCCTTGGCGAGAAAGGCTTGGATCTCGGTATCGTCGACCGGCTTTCGCATTATTCCACCTGTGGGCCGCCATTGGATCGGGAACACCTACGTCGAGAAGGCGCCGGCCGCAAGCGCATTCGCTGTTGTCGTCTCGTAGCGGGCAAGGTTCATTAAGCGCGATAAACATGAGGGGGAACATATGCCGATCGGTCTCAAGGGCCTGCTGATCGCCAATCGTGGCGAGATCGCCATTCGCATCTGGGCGAGCGCGGCCGATATGGGGATTGCCACGGTCGCGGTCTACGCCGAGGACGACCGGACGGCCCTGCATGTCGCCAAGACCGATCGGGCGGTGCCGCTCAAGGGCGCGGGGCCCGCCGCCTATCTCGACATGGACCAGATCATCGGAGCGGCGCGAGACAGCGGCGCCGACGCCATTCATCCGGGCTATGGCTTCCTGGCCGAGAATGCCGAGTTCGCCCGGCGCTGCCAGGCCGCCGGCATCCGTTTCGTTGGACCGAGCCCCGAGACGCTCGCCCTCTTCGGCGACAAGGGCTCGGCGCGCCGGCTCGCGAGGCAAGTGGGTGTGCCGGTGTTGGCGGGCACCGAGGCCGCCACCAGCCTGGAAGAGGCGGGCGCCTTCCTGGCGGCTCTCGGGCCGGGCGGCGCCATCATGGTCAAGGCGCTGGCGGGCGGCGGCGGACGGGGCATGCGGGTGGTCCGGCATCCAGACGAACTCGAGGCCGCCTTCGCCCGTGCCGCCTCGGAGGCCCGCCAGGCATTCGGCGATGGGGCACTCTATGTCGAGCAATTCCTGTCCCGCGCCCGACATGTGGAAGTGCAAGTGATGGGTGACCGCGCCGGCGGTGTGAGCCATCTCTGGGACCGGGAATGTAGTCTGCAACGGCAATGGCAGAAGCTCGTCGAGATCGCGCCGGCGCCGGGCTTGTCCCCGGGTTTGCGGCAACGCCTGCTTGAGGCGGCGCTGGCACTCGCCCGCGCGGCGCGTCTGGAAAATATCGCCACCATGGAGTTCCTGGTGGATGTGGGCGCCTCGGGCGGCGACGCGGCATTCGCCTTCATCGAAGCCAATGCCCGCTTGCAGGTGGAGCACACGGTCAGCGAGGCGGTGACCGGCGTCGACCTGGTCCGGGTCCAGCTCGATCTGGCCGCCGGACGCTCGCTCGCCGACTTGGGGCTTGATGCCGGCGCCGTGCCGCCCGCCCGCGGCATGGCCATGCAGTTGCGCATCAACATGGAGACCATGGCGGCTGACGGCACGGCGCGGCCGGGCGGCGGCACGCTCGCCGCCTATGAGCCGCCCACCGGTCCCGGCATTCGCGTCGACGGCTGCGGCTATGCCGGCTATCGCGCCAGTCCGCGCTACGACTCGCTGCTCGCCAAGCTGATCGTGCATACCCCGTCGGGCGACTTGGCGGCACTCGCCGGCAAGGCCTATCGGGCGCTCTCGGCATTCAAGATCGGGGGTGTCGCGACCAATATTGCGTTCCTCCAGAACCTGCTCCGCCATCCGGACCTCGACGCCCGGAACTTGCATACCGGGTTCGTCGAGGAACATGGCGCGATGCTGGCGGGCGCCAGCCTGAACCCGCACCGCCCCCTCTTCTTCGAGGCGGCGCCGACGGCGGCGGGGCCGGGCGTCAAGGTCGACCCCACCGATCCGCTCGCTGTCCTGGTGCATGGCAAGCGGCAGGCCGTGGCCCTGGTCGGCGAGGCGGACGATGCCGCGGCCGGCGACCTCTCCAGCGGTCCCGATGGCACGGTCGCCATTGCCGCCCCCATGCAGGGCACCATCGTCGCCATCGCCGTCAGGGTGGGCGAGAGTGTGCGCGCCGGCCAGGAGCTCTTGGTGATGGAGGCCATGAAGATGGAGCATGTCATCCAGGCGGGTACCAGCGGCATCCTGCGGGCTCTCACGGTGGTACCGGGCGAGACCGTGTTCGAAGGCCATCCCTTGGCCTTCATCGAGGAGGGCGACGTCGAGATACCGGCCCATCGCGAAACCGAAATCGTCGATTTGGATCGCATCCGCCCGGACTTGGCGGAAGTACGCGCGCGCCACGCGCTCACCCTCGATGCCAGCCGCCCCGACTCGGTGACGCGCCGGCGCCGGACCCAGCAGCGCACAGCGCGCGAGAATGTCGACGATCTCTGCGATCCGGGCTCCTTCGTCGAGTATGGCAGTCTGGTCATCGCCGCCCGGCGTCAGCGCATCGCCGACCTGGACGATCTCATTCGCCGCACGCCCGCCGACGGCCTCGTGACGGGCATCGGCCGGGTCAACGGCCATCTATTCCCCGACGATGCGGCGCGCTCGATGGTGGTCGCCTATGACTACACCGTGCTGGCCGGGACCCAGGGTAAGAAGAACCACCAGAAGAAGGACCGGATGTTCGAGCTGGCGGAAAAGCTGCGCCTGCCGGTTATCCTCTTTACCGAAGGCGGCGGCGGCCGGCCGGGCGACAGCGATGTGGTGTTCGCCGGCAATCTGCAAACCCATGCCTTCCACCTCTTTGGGCGCTTGAGCGGCCTGGTGCCGTTGATTGCCGTGACCTCCGGCTGGTGTTTTGCCGGCAACGCGGTGCTGGCCGGCTGCTGCGACGCGATCATCGCGACCGCCAATGCCTCGATCGGCATGGGTGGGCCTGCGATGATCGAGGGCGGCGGCCTCGGCGTCTTCCGGCCCATCGAGGTTGGGCCCATGAGTGTCCAGACCAAGAGTGGCGTCGTCGACATTCTCGTGGCGGACGAGGCGGCGGCGGTCGCGGCCGCCAAGAAATATCTCTCCTATTTCCAGGGGCCGGTCGCCCAATGGACTTGCACCGACCAGCGCCTGCTGCGTCGTCTGGTGCCGGAAAATCGTCTCCGCGTCTATGACGTGCGCACGGTGATCGAGGCGCTGGCCGACAGCGACTCGGTCCTCGAACTCCGGCGCCAGTTCGGCCTCGCCATGATCACTTCCCTGGCGCGGGTCGAGGGCCGGCCGCTCGGCATCATCGCCAACAATCCCATGCATCTCGGCGGCGCCATCGACAGCGACGCCGCCGACAAGGCGGCGCGCTTCATGCAAGTGTGCGATGCCTTCGACATTCCGATCCTCTTTCTCTGCGACACGCCCGGCAACATGGTGGGGCCGGAGGCGGAGAAGACCGGCCTCGTGCGCCATTGCTGCCGGGTGTTCGTGATCGGCGCCAATCTCTCGGTGCCGTTCTTCACCGTGGTGCTGCGCAAGGCCTATGGCCTCGGCGCCCAGGGCATGGCGGGCGGCGGCTTTCACGCGCCCTTGTTCGCCGTCGCATGGCCCACGGGCGAGTTCGGCGGCATGGGCCTCGAGGGCGCCATCAAATTGGGCTACCGAAACGAGCTCGCCGCGATCGACGATCCGGCCGAGCGCCGTGCGCTTTACGAGACGATGGTCGCGCGCATGTACGCGCAAGGCAAAGCCATCAACGCGGCCTCGCTGTTCGAGCTCGACGACGTGATCGACCCGGCGGAGACGCGCAACTGGATCATGGGCGCCTTGCGCGCCCAGCCGCCAACGCCGCCGCGCAGCGGCAAAAAACGCCCGGCCATCGACGCCTGGTGACCGCCCGGTTAGTCTGTCGCTAACCGAGAAGGAGAAGCCGCCATGCATTTCGGCGCGTCGATGTTCTGCACCGACTATTCCATGACGCCGGTGGAGCTGGCGCTCGCGCTCGAGGAACGCGGCTTCGAGTCCCTGTGGTTTCCCGAGCATTCTCATATTCCTGTCGCGCGGACATCGCCCTTCCAGGGCGGCGGCGAACTGCCCAAGCGCTATTACGACGTGATCGACCCGTTCGTGGCGGCGGGCAGTGCGGCCGCCGTCACCAAGACGCTGAAACTCGGGACCGGCATCTGTCTGATCATCCAGCGCGATCCCATCCAGACGGCGAAGGAGGTCGCCACCATCGACTTCTTGTCGGGCGGCCGTTTCATCTTCGGTATCGGCGCCGGCTGGAACGCCGAGGAGATGGCCGACCATGGCACGGCGTTCTCGACCCGCGTCACCCTGATGCGTGAGCGCGTCGAGGCGATGCAGGCGATCTGGACCCAATCGAAGCCCGAATATCACGGCAAATTCGTCGACTTCCCGCCGATGATGACCTGGCCGAAGCCGGTTCAGAAGCCCTATCCGCCGATCATCGTGGGTGGCGACTTTCCCCATGCCGCCAGGCGCGCGATTGCCTACGGCAATGGCTGGATGCCGCTCTCGGCCCGGCCCGGCCACGATCTCTTGGAGTTCCTGCCGCGCTTTCGCCAGATGGTGGCCGAGGCCGACCGCGACCCCGATAGCATCCCTGTCTCCTCGATCAATACGCCGCCAGACATCGAGCGCTTGAAGCGGCTCAAGGAGGGCGGCGTCGAACGCGCTTGTGTGAGCCTGCCGTCGGGCAAGGCCGACGAAATCCTCCCCCTCCTCGACCGGTGGGCCGGCTTCATGCGCCAGGTGACCGGTTAGGTGGGCTGAGAAGCGGGATGACCTGTCGGCCGTTGCGGCGGTAATGTGCGAAATCGCTATCGAGCGTGAACAACAGGCAGTCCGGAATCCTCTCGCAGAGCCGCACCAGGCAGGCGCCCGCCAAGGACATGGGCGTATCGGCATAGCGTTGCATCAACGCCTCTATGCTGGCGGCTTCCTCCTCAAGGTCGATCCCGATGACGAGGCTCCCTTGCGCGATCTTGCGGATCAGGTCCGCCGGTTTGCCGCCAGTCTTTTGAATCAAGAAACAGGCTTCCGTGAGCACCGGCTCGCAGGTCACCAGTGGTGGATTGAGCGCGGCCATTTGCGCCGCCACCCAGCGATGCCATCGATCGCGGCGATTGAAATAGGCAACGAGCGGACCCGTATCGACGATGATCCGCGTCATTCACCGAAGCCGCGCCGGTGCTTCGGATTGGTGGAAAGATCCTTGGGGCCGTCGATGACGCCACACACGTCGGCAAACAGGTCGTGACAGCTCATGCCGCCCGTGCCCTCGCGGGCGCGCTGCAGCGCCTCGCGGACGAGATCGGATTGCGGACGGCCAAGGTCGCGCGCGCGGCGCTTTAGCCATGCCACCAGCGGCTCGGGCAGCCTCGCCGTAATAGTCTTCATGGACGGAGTGTATTACGATTCTGCGTGCAAGGCGATACGGTCCGCATACAGCATATTCCAGAGCCCTTTCACATTTGCCGGAATCGTCCGCCCCTCACCCGGCCCTTCGGGCCACCCTCTCCCCGCCAGCGGGGCGAGGGTTGGGGTGTTTCCAGTCATCTTGAAACCGCTCTAGCCCGATCTATTCACGGTGCTGAGGCTGGCGCCGGCTTGGGTTCCGTCTGACGAGCATGACCGCGACGCCATTTGCATCGTTTGATGGTGAAGGTCGGTGGTCGGCGCTTGGGGTTGATGGGCTGGGGTTGGGGTGGGGCACG
>SHVR01000006.1 GCA_009694185.1 Alphaproteobacteria bacterium
CGTGCCCCACCCCAACCCCAGCCCATCAACCCCAAGCGCCGACCACCGACCTTCACCATCAAACGATGCAAATGGCGTCGCGGTCATGCTCGTCAGACGGAACCCAAGCCGGCGCCAGCCTCAGCACCGTGAATAGATCGGGCTAGAGCCCCCTGACGCTTGGTGTAGGATTGTGTCGATGAACGATCTCGCCAACATAACGGACCTCGTGGAGCGCCTCGCTGGCCTGCCGGTGCTCTGCCTCGGCGACGTCATGCTCGACCGTTTCGTCCACGGCGTCGTCGACCGCATCTCGCCCGAAGCCCCGATCCCAATCCTGCGCATCGAAAGCGAGCAGGCGATGCTGGGCGGTGCCGGCAACGTCGTGCGCAACCTGGTGGCGCTGGGTGCCGCGCCGAGGCTGGTCAGCGTGGTCGGCGACGATGCAGCCGGCCGAGAAGTGCTGTCCCTGGTTGGCGCCGAAACCGGGCTCTTGCCCGACATCCTGGTCGAGCCAGGCCGCCAAACGACCATCAAAACTCGCTATGTCGCGGGCGGCCAGCAGATCTTACGCGCCGACCGGGAGACAGTCGCACCGGTTAGCCCGCGCACCCTCGAGCGGGCCATCGACGCGGCCCTGGCCGCACTCGGCGAGTGCCGCGCGGTCATCCTGTCGGATTATGCCAAGGGCCTGATCGTGGACGGCTTGGCGGCGCGCCTGATCGCCGAGGCTCGCCGCCAGGGCAAGCCCGTGATCGTCGATCCCAAGGGATCGGACTATAGCCGTTACCGGGGGGCCACGATCGTCACCCCCAACCGGCGCGAACTCGCCGAGGCAACCCGCCTGCCGATCGGCGGCGACGCCGAGATCATGGCCGCCGCCGAACATCTGCGCGCCCATCTCGGCGCGGCAGGCGTGCTGGTCACGCGCGGACCGGAAGGCATGACGCTCGTCGACGAGACCGGCTGTCAGCATCTGGCCGCCGAAGCGCGCGAGGTGTTCGACGTGTCGGGCGCGGGCGACACGGCGGCCGCGACGTTGACGGCGGCGCTGGCCGCGGGCCTGTCATTCCCGCTTGCGGCTCGCCTCGCCAATGTGGCGGCCGGCATCGTCGTGGGCAAGACGGGCACGGCCGTCGTTCACGCGCGCGAACTCGCCGCCCAGTTGCGCCGGGCCGACCTCTTGAGCGGCGCCGACAAGATCGTCGACCGGGCCATCGCTCTCGAGCGCGTCCGGGCATGGCGCGCGCGGGGCCTCAAAATCGGCTTCACCAATGGCTGTTTCGACCTGTTGCACCCCGGCCATGTGAGCCTCCTGTCCCAGACGCGCGCCGCGTGCGACCGGCAGATCGTCGCCATCAACGGTGATGCCTCCGTTCGCGCGCTCAAGGGACCCACGCGGCCGGTGCAATCCGAGGCGGCGCGGGCGGCGGTTCTGGCCTCCCTCTCGTCGGTCGATCTCGTGGTGATCTTTTCCGAGGAGACGCCGCTGTCGTTGATCGAGGCGCTCCGGCCGGATGTGCTGGTCAAGGGCGCCGACTACAGCATCGACCGGGTGGTTGGCGCCGAGTTCGTGCAAAGTCATGGCGGCCGGGTGCTGCTTGCCGAACTCTTGCCGGGCCACAGCACAAGTGCCACGCTCGCCCGGCTGGCATCGTGAGCCGGCCGACATGACCCACATTCGTTGCAGAGGAGACCCATGATTACTGTCTATGGCGCCAGCGTATCGCCTTTCGTGCGCAAGGTTCTGGTGGTGCTCGAGGAGAAGAAGCTGGCCTACAGCCACATGCCGCTTGGGCCCCACGATCAGCGGGACGAGTTCAAATCCGCGAGCCCGCTGGGCAAGATTCCGGCTTTGCGCGACGGCGATTTCGCGATCGCGGATTCGATGGCCATTGTGAGCTATATCGACCGGCGCTATCCGCAATCGCCGGTCTATCCCGAATCGGCCGAGGATGCGGCACGCGCTGTTTGGTTCGAGAAATTCGCCGATACCGAACTTGGCAAGCCGATCCTGACCTATGGTTTCCAGACCTTTTTCGGGCCGCGCTTCTTCAACCATCCAACCGACCAGGCGCTCGCCGACAACGCCATCAAGGTCGAGCTGCCGCCGCTGCTCGACTATCTCGAAACAGTGGCGAACGAACCCTTCCTGGTGGCCTCCCGCTGTACGGTGGCCGACATTGCCGTCGCCTCCATGTTCATGACTTTGCAGATGGCTGGCCAGACCGTCGACGCCGGCCGCTGGCCCAAGCTCCAGCACTATGTGGCGGGCATCCAGGGGCGGCCCTCCTTCAAACTATGCGCCGAGCTCGACCGCAAGATGCTCGCGGCGACCGGCTGACCGGGCCTTGTAACGGCACCCATGCGCTTTGCCGATCCCCTGGTGCCGGCGCGTCTCTTGCGCCGTTACAAGAGATTCCTCGCGGACGTCACCTTGGCCGACGGCCAAACGGTGACCGTGCATTGCCCCAATCCGGGCGCCATGCTGGGGCTCGATCGGCCGGGGTCCGAAATCTGGCTCATGCCCGCCACGACACCGGGGCGCAAACTGCCGTTTGGATGGGAGCTGATCCGGGTCGGCGACGAACTCGTCGGCATCAACACGGCGCGGCCGAACGGCCTCGCCGAAGAGGCTATTCGGGCCGGTTGCATTCCAACGCTCGCGGGCTATGACCGCCTCCGGCGCGAGGTGCCCTATGGCCGGAACTCGCGCATCGACCTGTTGCTCGAAAATGACGCCGGCGGGCCCGCCTGCCATGTCCCCGCCTGCCATGTCGAGGTGAAGAACGTCCATATGAAGCGCGGGACCCTCGCCGAGTTCCCCGATTCCGTAACGGCCCGGGGCACCAAGCATCTCGATGAGCTAGCCCGCGTCAGGGCGGCGGGTGGGCGGGCGGTCATGCTCTATATCGTCCAGCGGGCCGACTGCGCCGCCTTCACCATTGCCCGCGATATCGATCCCACCTACGCGGACGCTCTGACGAGGGCGTGCAAAAGCGGCGTCGAGATCATATGTTATTCTTGTCGCGTGACCACACTCGGAATCGACGTCGACCGGCCGATGCCGGTCGCGTTCGCGCCTGACGGGCCGGCCAAAGGGATAGACGGCGCATGAACCAACTCGACCGGCAGAGCGTCGCCGGCCAGGAACGCTGGCGGGCGGAGTCCGCCCAGATCGTCATTCACCCACCGGAGGATTTCGTGGCCATGCGGCGGGCCGGCCGACTGGCGGCCGAGACCCTGGATTTCATCACGCCGCATGTGCGGGAGGGCGTGACGACAGGCGAACTGGACCGACTCTGTCACGATTTCATCGTTGGGCATGGGGCCGTGCCGGCTCCCCTCAATTATCGCGGCTATCCGAAGTCTATCTGCACATCGATCAACCATGTGGTGTGCCATGGCATACCCGGCGATCGCCGCCTGCGCGAGCCCGATGTCGTCAATATCGACGTGACCGTGATCCTGGACGGGTGGTATGGCGACACCAGCCGGATGTTCCCGGTCGGCCAGATCGGGGTCAGGGCGCGCCGCCTTCTCGACGTTACCTATGAGGCCATGATGCGCGGCATTGCCGCCGTTCGTCCGGGCGCCACCGTCGGCGACATCGGCCACGCCATCCAGAGCTATGTCGAGGCGGAGCGCTTCTCGGTCGTCCGCGACTTTTGCGGCCACGGCCTCGGCCGCGTCTTCCACGCGCCGCCGAGCGTCCTGCACTATGGCCGGCCGAGCGAGGGTCCGGTGCTGCGCGGGGGCATGTTCTTCACCATCGAGCCGATGATCAACGCCGGGCGCTATGATGTGAAGGTCTTGGCCGACGGTTGGACGGCCGTCACCAAGGACCGTTCGCTGTCGGCACAGTTCGAGCATACGGTGGGCGTGACCCAGGACGGGGTGGAAGTCTTCACTTTCTCGCCCAAAGGCTGGCATCATCCACCCTATGAGTGAGGATAGCGGCGGCCCGACCCCGGAAAATCCCGATCATCTCGGCCATCGCGCGCGCCTCCGCGAGCGTTTCTTGAAGGGTGGCGGCGACGCCCTCAACGATTACGAAATGATCGAACTGCTGCTCTTCGCCGCGCAACCGCGCCGCGACATGAAGCCCTTGGCAAAGCGCCTCCTCAAGCAATTCGGCAGCTTCGCCGACGTGATCTCGGCGCCGGGGGAGACGCTGGCGGGCGTCGAGGGCATGGGGGTGGCCGCTGTCGCCGCCCTCAAGATCACCCAGGCTGCCGCCTTGCGGCTCGCCCGCAACGTCGTGCTCGACCGGTCGGTCATGACGTCCTGGCAACAGGTGGTGGACTATTGCCACGCCAGCATGGCGCATAGCCCCGTCGAGCAACTCCGCGTGCTGTTCCTGGACCGGCGCAACGCCATGATTTGCGACGAGGTGCAGCAGACCGGCACCGTCGACCACACGCCCCTCTATCCCCGCGAGGTGGTGAAACGGGCACTCGAACTCGGCGCCACGGGGATCATCCTCGTGCATAATCACCCGAGCGGCGACCCCTCGCCGAGCAAGGCCGACATCGCCATGACCAAAGCCGTCGCGGACGCCTCGGAAAAGCTCGGTATAACCCTGCATGACCACATCATCGTCGCGCGCTCGGGTCATGTCAGTCTGAAGGCGATGGGCTTGATCTGAGTTTCAGGCGGCGGCACTCGGCTTGTCGGCGCCCGGGCTCCGCGCCGCATCGAGCCAGCGGTAGAGGGTCGCCGACCGGGCCAGCGGCCCGATGACCCGGGTGGCGAACTCGATGACATTCTGTTTTGCCGCGTCGTCGGCGAGGCTGGCATAGGTCATCAGGAATTCGCTCGGCCGAGCCATTTGACAAACATCGAGGGCATCGCCCAGCAGGACATCGATGTGCGCGGCATCGTCGATGGCGAAATCGCCATCGACAAGCCCGATGCGAACCGGGATGGTCGGCCCGGCACCCCTGCGATCGCCGCCCGACAGTGCCGCGCGGATGGCGCGCGCGGCCAGCAGCGCCGCGCCGGCGCTGGTGAACAATCCGCCGACCCCGCCACCATCGCCGCCGCGTAGGCCAATGGCGCCGGCCTGGGCAAGCGCTTCCCGGACCACCCGACCATGGAGCCGAATCATGGCCCTGACGGCCGGATCGACGGCGTCCCGCTGGCGTTCGACCGCGGCACCCATATCGGTCCAGAGGGCGGCACGCACGCACTCGGGCCCGCTCACCCGGTCGGTCGATTGGAGCCATGCGGCGAGGGGTTTCCGTAGCCGGCCGCGAGGAGCCGCCTCGCCGAGCGCGTCGCCCGCCGCGGCCCGACCGGCGACGATCAAGGCGCGCGCCTCGGGATTTGCCATATGTTGCTCGCTCTCGCCTATGAACGCGGCCACCAGGTCTCGCTCCGGCGAGAGTGCGGCGCCGCACGACTTGAGCAACTCTCTGGTCGGCTCGCCGCCACCCGCCTCGGCTGCCAGCGCCTCGCACACGCCCACCATGAACAAGAAGGTCCCGAACCGGGCCTGGTCCGCGCCTGCCTTGAGATCGATGCCCGCGAGATTATCCCTGAGGATCGACAATGCCAGCGATGGCCACCGTTCCGGCGACGGCCGATCGCCAAGCGGCGTCGACCCGCCGCCCGCACCGCCGGCGGCACGGGCGCCGCCCGAAAAGCGGCTGAAGACGCGCCCGTGCCCGGCGCGCGCCAGGCCGGCGAAACCAAGCCCGAAGACGCCGACCGAGACCGTCAACGGAACAAGCACGGCCAACACGGCCGGGAGGCCCAGTACCGAGTGGACGATATAACCGCTGATCGCGGCGACGACCGCCGCGATGATGGCGATGAACGCCATCTTGGTGAGGGTCGAACCGAGTTCCGCGCCGGCCGCGTCGGGCGCCGCCGCGTGCCGATTGGGGCGTGCCGACGGCGGGTCGAGCTGGGCGCGCCACGGCGCCGGCGCGGGCTCCATATTGAACAGCTCGTCGCCGCCATATTTATCGCCCGGGCCGACCGTATCCTTCGGGCCGGTGTCGATGGCAATGACCTGGAGCGTTTCACCGGTTGCCGAATCATAGCGCTCGCTGACCAGGCGCACGCCCTCGCAGTCCCGTTGCGCCTGCAATTCGGTCGCGCGGCGGTAGGCACGCGCCTTCTCCAAGAACGCGAACTGCTCGACAAGCCGCCAACGCTTGCCGTCATATTTGAACAGCTCGTATGCCCGATCCATGGCGAATTCACCCGCGGACACCCGGGTTCGGGTGCTTTGCACCAACCGCGAATGTTGCGCGCGCCAGCCTAAGGATCGGTAAATAGCGGCCAGCCGGAAAATGTTGGATGTTGCCGAGCGCCATCATCCGCTACCATCCCTCCAACAAGCGCGGCCAAGCCGTCTCGAGATGTGCCAACGAAGGGGAAGCATCATGAATGAGCAGCAACTGCGTGGTCTCATCGCCAAAGTGAAGGTGGGCCTGGTTTCGCGACGGGCCTTCGTGCAACGGATGGTGGCACTTGGCCTTACCGCGCCACTCGCCAGCCAAATGCTGACCCATGCCGGTGTCGCGAAAGCAGCGCCCACATTCACCTACAAGCCGACCAAGCGCGGCGGCGGCGGCGCGCTCAAGGTCCTGTTCTGGCAGGGTGCCACGCTGCTCAACCCGCATTTTGCCGTCGGCACGAAGGACCAGGAAGGCTCGCGCATCTTCTACGAGCCGCTGGCCGGGTGGGATCCCGACGGCAATCTGGTGGCGATGCTCGCCGCCGAGATTCCGAGCCGCGAGAATGGCGGGCTGGCGCCGGACGGCATGTCGGTCGTTTGGAAGCTGAAGCCGGGCGTCCTGTGGCATGACGGCAAGCCGGTCACGGCCGACGATTTGATCTTCAACTGGGAATTTGCCGCCGACCCAGCCACGGCGTCGGTCACCATCGGCAGCTACAAGGACGTGACGGTCGAAAAGATCGACGCGCTCTCGGTTCGGGTCAAATTCAAGAAGCCGACGCCGTTCTGGGCCGATGCCTTCGTCGGTACCCGCGGCATGATCATCCCGAAGCACCTGTTCGACGCCTACCGGGGCGAGAAATCGCGCGACGCGCCGGCCAATCTGCATCCCGTCGGCACGGGTGCCTACAAGTTCGTCGAATTCAAGCCGGGCGACATCGTCAAGGGCGCGATCAATCCCAATTACCACATGGCGAACCGGCCCTTCTTCGACACGATCGAAATGAAGGGCGGCGGCGACGCGGTTTCTGCCGCGCGCGCGGTCCTACAGACAGGCGAGTACGACTATGCCTGGAACATGCAGGTCGAGGACGAAATCCTGAAACGCCTGGAAGCCGCCGGCAAAGGCTATGTCAACATCGTCGAGGGCGGCAATATCGAGCATATCCAGCTCAACAGCACCGATCCCTGGACCGAGGTGGATGGCGAGCGGTCGAGCGTCACGACCAAGCACCCGCTGCTGTCCGACCCAGCCGTCCGGCAGGCGCTCAGCATGCTGGTCGACCGCGCGGGGGTCGAGGACCATATCTATGGGCGCACCGGCACGGCGACGGCCAATTTCGTCAACAACCCGGAGCGGGTCAGATCGACGAACTTGAAATGGGAGTTCAGCGTCGACAAGGCCAACCAGGTCCTCGACGCGGGCGGCTGGAAGCGCGGGCCGGACGGCATCCGCGTCAAGGATGGCAAGAAGCTGAAGCTCGTCTACCAGACCTCGATCAACGCGCCGCGCCAGAAGACCCAGGCAATCGTCAAGCAGGCTGCCCAGAGGGCCGGCATCGACATGGAGCTGAAGTCGGTGACGGCGTCGGTGTTCTTCTCCTCGGACGTGGGCAACCCCGACACCTACACCAAGTTCTATTGCGACATGCAAATGTACACCACCACCATGACGCAGCCCGACGCCGAGCTGTTCATGAACCAGTTCGTGTCCTGGGAGGTATCCACCCGGGCGAACAAATGGCAGGGCCGCAACATCACGCGCTGGAAGAACGACGAGTATGACAAGGCATTTCGCGCGGCCGAGGGCGAGCTCGATCCGGTCAAGCGGTCGGCGCTCTTCATCAAGATGAACGATCTGGTGGTCGCCAATCATGTCGTCATCCCGGTCGTGGCTCGGCCGCTGGTGAGTGCCACCTTGAACAAGCTGCATCTGCACCTGAGCGGCTGGGACAACACCTTCTGGAACCTCAGGGACTGGTACCGGGAAGCCTAGGCGTGCATGGGGTTCCGCCGCCTCGCCCCGCTTTGGGGGCGAGGGCCGTCATGTGGGATCGCTCGGCGCGGGCAAGGACGACCTCCCATGGATGAGCGCGAGTTGCGCGGCCTGATCCAGAGCGTGAAGGCCGGCAAACTATCCCGGCGCGCCTTCGTGCGGCGGCTGGCGGCGGTGGGCCTGACGGCGCCGCTCGCGACCCAACTGCTGGCCCAGGCTGGCGTCGCCAACGCCAATTCCAAATTCGACTACAAGCCGACCAAGCGCGGCGGCGGCGGCACGCTCAAGACCCTGTTCTGGCAGGGGGCCACCCTGCTCAACCCACATTTTGCCGTCGGCACCAAGGACCAGGAAGGCTCTCGCATTTTCTACGAGCCGCTGGCCGCTTGGGACAATGACGGCAATCTGGTGCCGATCCTGGTCGCCGAAATTCCCAGCATCGAGAATGACGGCCTGGCGGCGGACGGCATGTCGGTGGTCTGGAAGCTGAAGCCCGGCGTCCAATGGCATGACGGCAAGCCGGTCACGGCCGACGATCTGATCTTCAACTGGGAATTCGCCTGCGATCCGGCGACGGCGTCGGTCACCATCGGCAGCTACAAGGAAATCAGCGTCGAGAAGATCGACACGCTGTCGGTCAGGGTGCGTTTTCCGAAGCCCACCCCGTTCTGGGCCGAGGCGTTCGTCGGCTCGCGCGGCATGATCATTCCGAAGCATCTTTTCGATGCCTATCGCGGCGAGAAATCACGCGACGCACCGGCAAACCTCCACCCGGTCGGTACCGGCCCCTACAAGATCGTCGAGTTCAAGCCGGGCGACGTGGTCAAGGGCATGCTCAACCCCCATTATCACATGCCGAACCGGCCGTTTTTCGATTCGATCGAGATGAAGGGCGGCGGCGATGCCGTCTCGGCCGCGCGCGCGGTGTTGCAGACGGGCGAGTATGACTATGCCTGGAACCTGCAGGTCGAGGATGAAATCCTGACCCGCCTCGAAGCCGGCGGCAAAGGCCGCGTCAACATCATCCCGGGCGGCGCCATCGAGCGTATCCAGCTCAACAGCGCCGACCCCTGGACGGAAGTGGATGGCGAGCGCGCCCATATCTCCACCAAGCATCCGCTGCTCTCCGATCCGGCGGTCCGCCAGGCGCTCGCCATGCTGGTCGACCGGGCCGCGATCCAGGACCATATCTACGGGCGAACCGGCACCGCGACCGGCAATTTCGTCAACAATCCCGAGCGTTTTCGCTCGAAGAACACGACATGGGAATTCAATGTCGACAAGGCGAACGCGGTCCTCGATGCCGGCGGCTGGGCGCGCGGCACCGATGGCATCCGGGTCAAGGGCGGCAAGCGGCTGAAGCTCGTCTTCCAGACGTCGATCAACGCGCCGCGCCAGAAAACCCAAGCCATCGTCAAGCAGGCTTGCCAAAAGGCTGGCATCGACATGGAGCTGAAGTCGGTGACGGCGTCGGTGTTCTTCTCCTCCGACGTCGGCAATCCCGACACCTATGCAAAATTTTACTGCGACTTGCAGATGTACAATACCGGCTTGGGGCAGCCCGACCCGCAGCTCTTCATGCACCAATATGTCTCCTGGGAAATCTCGAACAAGGCGAACAAGTGGCAGGGCCGCAATGTCACGCGCTGGGTCAGTAGCGCGTATGACGACACCCTGCGCGCCGCCGAATCCGAACTCGACCCCATCAAGCGGGCGGCACTGTTCATCAAGCTGAACGACATGGTGGTGATGGACCATGCGGTGATCCCGGTGGTCGCCCGCCCGTTGGTCAGTGGTTCTATCAAAAAATTGCAGGTCCAGTTGAGCGCCTGGGACAACACGTTCTGGAATCTCCGGGAATGGTATCGCGAGACATGACCTTACTTTCCGCCAGGACGGCTGCGGCGTGAGCCAGTATCTACTCCGGCGGTTGCTGATCGTGGTGCCGAGCCTCTTGGGCATCAGCGTCGTGTTGTTCACGGTGCTGGCCCTTGCCCCCGGCGATCCGTTCGAGGAGCTCGCCGCCAATCCCAGCGTGCCGCCCGAGGTGGCCGCGGCGCTCCGGGCCAAGTTCGGGCTCGACGATCCGATCCCCGTGCGCTACGCGCGCTGGCTCTTGGCGATGCTCCAGGGGAATTGGGGATTCTCGTTCGTGAGCCGCGTCGACGTGGACGTCCTGGTGCTGCAACGGGTGTGGACCACGCTCTTCGTCATCGGTTCGTCCCAGATACTGGCGCTCATGATCGCACTTCCCGTCGGCGTCTATGCCGCGACCCGGCCGTATTCCATCTTCGACCAGATTTCCAGCACGCTCGCCTTCATCGGCTTCTCGCTGCCAACGTTCTTCACGGGACTTCTCCTCATCCTCCTCTTCAGCATCACCCTCGACTGGCTGCCCTTCGTCTATCGCGCCGACATCGCCGCCACGGGTTGGCGCTGGTACTGGGAGCATGTCCGCCAGTCGCTGATGCCGGTGGCCGTCCTTGGCCTCGCCCAGGGCGCCTCCTGGACTCGCTATGTGCGCTCCGCCGTCCTCGACGTGATCCGCCTCGACTATGTCACCACGGCCCGCTCGAAGGGCCTCGCCGAACGCGTCGTCGTGGTCAAGCATGTGGTGCGCAACGCGCTGATCCCGGTGGTGACACTGGTGGCGCTCCAGATGCCCGCCATTTTCGGCGGCGCCATCGTCACCGAGCAGATCTTCCGCATTCCCGGCATCGGCTCGCTCCTGATCAGCTCCATCCTGGCGAACGACACGCCGGTCATCATGGCGGTGACCTTCGTCTTTGCCTGCCTTGTCATCACCTTCAACCTGATCGCGGATATCCTTTATGGCTGGCTCGACCCTCGCATCGCCTACCGCTAGCGCGCCCCGGGCGGCACCCGACCGCGCCCGGCATGTCTCGCCAGGCCTGGAGGCTTGGCGGCGGTTTCGCCGCCACCGCCTCGCCGTGGCGAGCGTGGTCGTGATCGGCCTGATGATATTCGCCGTCCTGTTCGGGCCGATCCTATGGCCGGTCGCGATCAATGAGATCGATTTCACCGCCCGCCTCCAGGGGCCGTCCTGGAGCCATCCGCTCGGCACCGACGATCTCGGCCAGGACATTCTCGCCCGCATGCTCTATGGCGGGCGCATCTCGCTCGCGGTCGGTCTCGCGGCCATGGTGGTCGCCGTCGTCGTCGGCACGATCATTGGCGCGATTGCCGGCATTTCCCGCGGTAGCGTCGATGCGGCGCTGATGTGGCTGACCGACCTGTTCCTGGCGCTGCCGCAATTGCCGTTGCTCCTGGTCATCATATATCTCTTCCGCGACGCCTTGAAGGAACTGGCCGGCCCCGAGGTCGGCGTCTTCGTCCTCATCGTCGCCGTGATCGGCGGCTTTCGCTGGATGCCGGTGGCGCGCCTGGTGCGCGCCCAGTTCTTTTCGCTGCGCGAGAAGGAGTTTGTCGAGGCGGCCCGTGCCCTGGGTGCCTCGACGTCGCGCCAGGTGGTGCGCCACATCCTGCCCAATTCCCTCGGCCCGGTGATCGTCGCCGGCACCATCGACGTCGCCGCCGCCATCATCGCGGAATCGACCCTCTCCTTCCTTGGGCTCGGCTTCCCGCCCGACATCCCAACCTGGGGGCGGGTGTTGTACGATGCCAAGGACTATCTCGATTTCGCGCCCCATTGGGCGCTCTTTCCCGGCGGCGCCATCTTCCTCGCCGTGCTCACCATCAACTTCATCGGCGACGGGCTGCGCGACGCCCTCGATCCCCGCAAGGTCATGTAGGCGTGGCCGAGAACGGCAAAACGAGCGAACGGCTGCTCGACATACGCGGCCTGAAGACCCATTTCAAAACCGACGACGGCTGGGTGCACGCCGTCGATGGCGTCGATCTGACCATCGACCGTGGCGAGACCTTGGGCGTCGTTGGCGAGTCGGGCTGTGGCAAGACCGTCACCGCGCTCTCGACGTTGAAGCTGATCGCCATGCCGCCCGGCCGCATCATGGCCGGCGAGATCCTCTGGCGCGGCCGCGATCTGGTGCCGTTGGGCGCCGCGGAAATGCGCAAGATCCGGGCCAAGGAAATCGCCATCATCTTCCAGGAGCCCATGACCTCCCTCAATCCGGTCTACAGCGTGGGCGAGCAGATCGCCGAGGTCATCCGCCTGCATGAGGGGCTCGGGCGGCGGGCGGCCTTGGAGAAAACCATCGACATGCTGCGCCTCGTCCATATCCCCAATGCCGACCGGCGCGTCGGCGATTATCCGCACCAATTCTCGGGCGGCATGCGCCAGCGGGTCATGATCGCCATGGCGCTCTCCTGCAATCCCCAGCTTCTGATCGCCGACGAGCCCACGACGGCGCTTGACGTGACGATCCAGGCGCAAATCCTGGAACTGCTCGGCGAATTGAAATCCAAACTCGGCATGGCCATCATGCTGATCACCCATGCCATGGGCGTCGTCGCCGAGACGGCCGAGCGGGTTGTCGTCATGTATGCGGGCAAGGTGGTGGAGGAAGCGCCCGTGCGCGAGCTCTTTCGCGCCCCCCGCCACCCCTACACCCAGGGCCTGATCCGCTCCATCCCGCGCATCGACCGGGCGGCGACGGCGAAGACGCGCCTCGAAGCGATCCCGGGCACCGTGCCGAGCCTGCTCGAACCCGCGCCCGGCTGCCGGTTCGCGCCGCGCTGCCGGTTCGCAAGCCAGATCTGCCTCGATGCGACACCGGCGCTCCGCGAGGTGGCACCGGGCCACAAGGTCGCCTGCGTTCTATAACGACCCGAGGAAAAGAGCCCATGAGCGACCCCCTGCTGCGCGTCAAGGATCTGGTCCGGTATTTCTCGATCAAGGGTGGGATTTTTTCGCGCGAGGTGGATCGGGTGCACGCGGTCGACGGGGTGAGTTTCGAGATCGCCGCCGGCGAGACGCTCGGCCTCGTCGGTGAATCGGGTTGCGGCAAATCGACGACGGGGCGCTGCATCCTCCGGCTGATCGAGCCGACGGCGGGCGAAATCTGGTTCGCGGGCCGGAATGTCACGGCGCTCGGTGGCGAGGCGCTCAGAGCACTCGCCCGCGACATGCAGATCATCTTCCAGGACCCCTACGCCTCGCTCAATCCGCGCATGACGGTAGGCGCCATCATCGGCGAGGCGCTGATCATCCACAAACTCGCCAAGACCCCGCGCGAGTTCGAGGAACGCATCGTCAGCCTGCTCGAAACCGTGGGCCTCAGTGCCGACCATATGCGCCGCTATCCGCACGAATTTTCCGGCGGCCAGCGCCAGCGGATCGGCATCGCGCGGGCGCTTGCCGTCTCGCCCAAGCTCATCGTCTGCGACGAGCCGGTCTCGGCGCTCGACGTGTCGATCCAGGCCCAGGTCATCAATCTGCTCGAGGACCTCCAGGAGCAGTTCAACCTGACCTATCTCTTCATCGCTCACGATCTCTCGGTCGTCGAACACATCAGCAACCGCGTGGCGGTCATGTATCTTGGCCGGATCGTCGAGATCGCGAGCGCCCACGACCTCTACACACGGCCGCTGCATCCCTATACCGAGGCCCTCCTCTCGGCGGTGCCGATCCCCGACCCCGAGGTGAAGCGCCAGCGCATCATGCTGCAAGGCGACGTGCCGAGCCCGATACGCCCGCCCACCGGCTGCCGCTTCCATACCCGCTGCCCGATCCGCGAGCTGCCACTCTGCAGCACCGAATCCCCGCCCCTCAAACAAGGTGCCGACGGCCATTGGGTCGCCTGCCATCTTCGCGGCTAATTATTTCGATAATCGTCGAATTATCGTTGACACGCTGAGCGGCCGATTGTATGACCTTCGTCGAAGGATCGAATGGACGCCACCATGGACGCGAAGCAGACTATCTCGGCCCTCGGTGCCTTGGCGCACGAGAACCGGCTACAATTGTTCCGCCTCCTGGTGCAACGGGGGCCGGAGGGCCTGGCAGCCGGTGTCATCGCCGAGCGGCTTGGTGTCCTGCCCTCCTCCCTCTCGTTCCATCTCCAGCAGCTTGTCCATGCCGGGCTGATCACCCAGAAGCGGGTGAGCCGCCAGATCATCTATGCGGCCAATTGCGACGCCATGGGCCGGCTGATGGCCTATTTGACCGAGAACTGCTGTGCCGAGGCGTCCGGGGCGTGCGCGCCCGCCGACGCCGCTTGGAGGAAACTGGCATGACCCAGCACCACCTTCCCGTTGCCATCGTTGGCGCCGGCCCGGTCGGGCTTGCCGCCGCCGCCCACCTGGTTCGGCGCGGCCTGACGCCGATCGTCTTTGAAACAGGCGAGCGGGTCGGCCATGCCGTCAGGGCGTGGTCGCATGTCGCCATGTTCTCGCCCTGGGCGTTCAATATCGACAAGGCGGCGGCCGAGCTGCTGGATGCGGCCGGCTGGCAGCCGCCGCCGGCGGACGACGTGCCAACCGGCGGTGAGCTGGTGGCGCGGTATCTGGAGCCGCTCGCGGAGCTGGCCACCCTTCGCCCGCTCATCAATCTTGGCACGCGTGTGACGGCGATCAGCCGCAAGGGCCATGACAAGCTCAGTACCCCTGGCCGGGATGGCCAGCCCTTCGTGCTGCGCACCGTTGGCGCCGAAGGCGAGCGCGCCCTCGAAGCACAGGCCGTGATCGACGCCTCCGGCACCTGGTTCCAGCCCAATCCGGCCGGCGCCGACGGCTTGCCCGCCATCGGCGAGCCGGCGATGGCGGCCCACATCCGCTATTGCATCCCCGACGTCCTTGGCGCCGAGCGGCAACGCTATGCGGGCCGCGCGACGCTGGTCGTCGGCGGCGGCCACTCGGCCATCAATGCGCTGATCGAGCTGGCCGAACTCAAGCGCCAGGAAGCGAAGGGCCGCATCGTCTGGGCGATGCGGAAGGCACGCGTCGAGGCGGCGTTCGGCGGCGCGGCGGCGGACCGGTTGCCGGCGCGCGGCGCCCTCGGCAGCCGAGCCCGGGCGCTCGTCGAGAGCGGTACGGTCGAGGTGATCACGCGCTTCCATTTGTCGCGCATTGCCTCCGCCTGCTCCTGCGGCATCAGGGTAACGGGCGAGCATGATGGCCGGGAAGCACACCTCACCGTCGACGAGATCATTGTCGCCACCGGCTTCCGGCCGGACCTCGATTTGCTCAGGGAAATCCGCCTCACCCTCGATCCGTGGCTGGAGAGTAGCGGCAGCATTGGTCCGCTGATCGATCCCAATTTGCATAGCTGCGGCACGGTGCGTCCCCATGGCGCCAAGGAGCTTACCCACGCCGAGTCCGGCTTCTACATTGCCGGCATGAAGAGCTATGGCCGGGCGCCGACCTTCCTGCTCGCCACCGGCCATGAGCAGGTGCGCTCGATCGCCGCCGCCATCGCGGGCGACATGGCGGCGGCCGAGCGAGTGGAATTAAGCCTGCCCGAAACGGGCGTCTGCGGCGCGCCGCCGATCATAGCCGGCGCCGCCAAGGTGGCCACGACGGCAGCGGGCTGCTGCGGTCCCGCCGAGCCGGCGTCTGTGATCGCGGACGCGACCTGTTGCGCGCCCGCCTGCTGCCCATAGCCCCCCTCAAACGGGCGTCGAACCCACATAGGGCCGGCGGGTGAGGAAGTCGAAGTCGCAGCCCTCGTCGGCCTGGCTCACCTGTTCCAGATAGAGCTTGAGATAGCCGCGCTCGGAGCCGGGATGGGTGGGTGGCCGCCAGCCAACCCGGCGCCGGGCTAGCTCGGCCGCGTCCACCAGGAGTTCCAGGCTTCGGCTCGGCACGTCGAGACGGATGCGATCGCCCGTCCGCACCAGGGCGAGCGGGCCGCCCACCGCCGCCTCGGGCGTGACATGCAGCACGATCGCCCCGAATGCCGTGCCGCTCATGCGCGCATCCGATAAGCGCAGCATGTCCTTCACACCCTGTTCGGCGAGTTTCTTGGGGATCGGGATATAGCCCGCCTCGGGCATACCGGGGGCACCCTTGGGGCCGGCATTGCGCAGCACCAGCACATCGTCGGCCGTCACGTCGAGGTTGGGATCGTCGAGGCGGTTGGCCATGTCTTCGAGGGAGTCGAACACCACGGCGCGGCCCTCATGGCGCATCAGTTTCTGGTCCGCCGCCGCCTGCTTGATAATGGCGCCGCCCGGCGCCAGATTGCCGGCGAGCACGGCGATGCCGCCTTGGGGATAGAGCGGATCGTTGAGCGGACGGACCACGTTCTGGCCCCAGTCCTCGGGGAGCGCGTCGACCTCCGCGCCGAGACTCCGGCCGGTGACCGTCAGACAATCCAGATGCAGCAAGGGCTTCAACGCCCGCAGCACTGGCCCGAGGCCGCCCGCCTTATAGAGATCCTCCATGTAATGCTGGCCGCTCGGCTTGAGGTCGACGAGGACCGGCGTTGCCTGGCCCATGGCGTCGATGGCCGCCATATCGACCTTGAGGCCCATGCGGCCCGCGACCGCCGTCATATGGATGAGCCCATTGGTCGAGCCACCGACGGCGAGCAGCACCCGGAAGGCATTGGCGAAGGCTTTGGGCGTCATGATCCGGTCGGGGGTGACACCCGCCGCCGCCAGTTCGACGGCGCGCCTTCCGGTCGCCTCGGCATGGCGGAGGCGATCGGCATGCACGGCCGGAATGGCAGCGCCCCCCGGCAGCATCATGCCGAGCGCCTCGGTCATCAGCGCCATGGTGCTGGCGGTGCCCATCACCATGCAGGTGCCGGCGGTCGGCATCAGCCGGCCACCGATTTCCTCGATCTCCTCAGGCCCGATGCGCCCGGCGCGATGCATGCCCCAGAGGCGCCGGCAATCGGTGCAGGCGCCGAGCCGCTCACCCTTATAGTCGCCGGTGATCATGGGGCCGGTCACTTCCATGATCGCCGGCACGTTGGCGCTGGCGGCTCCCATCAGGAGGGCCGGCACGGTCTTGTCGCAACCGCCGATCAGCACCACGGCATCCATGGGCTGGGCGCGGATCATCTCCTCGGTGTCGATCGCCATGAGGTTGCGCAGAAACATGCTGGTCGGGTGCGAGAAGGCCTCATGCACCGATATGACCGGAAAGCGCACCGGCAGGCCGCCCGCCAAGAGCACGCCGCGCTCGATGGCGTGAATGAGATCGGGCACCGTGCGGTGGCAGGCATTGTAGCCCGAGAACGTATCGGTGATGGCGATGATGGGCCGCTCCAGATCATCGTCGGAATAACCCATGCCCTTGATCATGGCCTTGCGCAGGAAGAGCGAAAAGCCGGCATCGCCATATTGCGCGAGGCCCGCGCGCATGCCCTTGGCGTCGTCCTTGGCCATGATGCCCTTCCGTGTTTCCTACCCTGTTGGCGACAGCATTGCGCTTGGCGATGTCACGCCTAGGCGTCTGTGTGAATCCTCAGGCAAGGCTCGACACGATATCGGTGTGGGTAAAGTCGTTGCCTTTGAACAGCAAGGGTTCACCGGTCGCCTTCGCCAGCGCATAAGCAAAGCAATCGCCGAAATTCAAGTTCGCGGGATGTCCGCTGCCCTTGCCGAAATCCCGGTAGGCGTCGCGTGCCAGTCGAGCCTGCACCTCGGTAACCGGCTCGATGACGATTTCAGCCTCTCTCAAGAGATCATCGAAGCGCCGGCTCGCAATGGCGTCGCGGCTCGAGTCGATCACGATCGCGGCCTCGACGAAGTTAGCCGCCGAGAGCCGCCGCCTGCCTGCCTCGTCAATAGCCTCTGCGTAGGCGTTCGCTTCCAGTTCGTCGCGGAGAATGGCGATCAGCGCGGAGGCGTCGATGATCATCGGGGCAACCCGCGTTCGTCGTACAGAAGCTCGCCGTGTTCGATCGACCGGTAAGGCTCCTTGAGCCGCGCGGCACAATCCTTGCCAATCGCGAGCAAGCGCTCCGCAAGGCTGCCCTTACGTTCGCCGCGCATCCGTTCGAGACGTTCGCGAACCGCTTCCGTGACCGCCGCCGTCAGGCTTTCCCCGGTGAGGCTGGCCAGTTCCCGCGCCAGGCGATGGGTTTCCTCGTTCTTGATGTTCAAGCCCATCCTTATACCTTTCTACTATAGAATGGTACCATTCTACCAACCGAGGAAAGTTCGTCAACTGAACCGCGCCGTCCTTTACGTGTTCGAGCCCCGCAGCCGGCCGGATCAACGGATGATATCAATCTCGATGGGAAGCTTCAGTCTCATCCAGGCACGGTCACCGGTGATCGCCTTGACCTTCCGATGCCGCGCCAGAGCAAGGCATGCCCGATCGCCTAGCGATAGCCCCGCGGATTTCGTGGTGGGCCGCAAGCTTGCCACCGCGCCAGCGGCGAGCGCATCGAATGCCACGACCTCGATATCCAGCTCCGCGAGCGCTGCCGCGGCATCGCTATCCGACAAGCCACCGTCGGACAGGACCGTCAGCACCTCCGCCAGATTGACCGCGCTGATCACCGCTTCCTCAAGGAGCCCACGGACGACCTCGGCGCCTTTTTCGTCGTTCAGGAGGGCCAGCACGGCTGATGAATCGAGGATGACCTCAGTCATTCTTCGGCTTCGGCACGCCGCATTTGGATCAGCCGGTCGACCAGACTAACGTCTTTCGGCACATGACGCCGGACCAAGGCCTGCGCGCGTTGAATGGCTCGTTCGAAAGACGACACGCGGATTTCCCCTTTATCGACCCTGACGACGACCTCGTCGCCAACGGCGATGCCAAGGGCGCGCCGCTGGGCGGCGGGTAACACGATGCGCCCACCCGGGCCAACTTTGACACGATTTGACCGATTTGCCACATTTCACCTCATGTGACATCACGATACACGAGTGGCACACGGGCGGACAAGCCGATTATCCTGAACCGCCCCCTCAATCGACGATAAAGAGCTTGGCGCCCACTTCGGTCGAGGAGCGGTGCGGCGCGTCGCCCTGGTCCGAGACCTGATAGCTCATGCCGGGCAGAAGCGTGAACTTCCGCCCATCCTTGAGTTCGGTGTCGAGGACGCCATCCAGCACATAGAGGATATGGCCCTTGTCGCACCAATGGTCGGCGAGATAGCCCGGCGTATATTCCACCATGCGCACGCGCACATTGCCCACATCGAGGGTGCGCCATATGGCCTTGCCGGTCTCGCCCGGATGCTCGCTCGGCACCACCGCGCTCCAATCGGTAATGGTGAAGGGAAAGTTTGGAATTTGCATGGCACGCGCCCTTCCTAATTGGCGGTCTTGAGATAGTCGATAGCGGCCTGAGCGCCACCCGGCTTGTGCGGCACGCCCGCCCGCGCCAGGCCCATCTCGACGCCGGCCAGTGTGCCCATCAGCATCAGATCGTTGAAATCGCCGAGATGGCCGATGCGAAAGACCTTCTTGCTCACCTTGCCAAGCCCGTTGCCCAGCGAGAGGTTGAAGCGATCCAGCGTGGTGGCGCGGAACGCATCGGCGTCATGGCCGTCGGGCAAGCGCACGGCGGTCAGGCTGCTCGAATATTCCCGTGGCTCCATACATTGCACTTCGAGGCCCCAGGCGACGACGGCGCGCCGGGTCGCCTCGGCATGGCGGTCGTGGCGGGCAAAGACCGCCTCGAGACCCTCCTCCAGCAGCATAGCCATCGCCTCCTTCAGGCCATAGAGCAGGTTGGTCGCGGGCGTGTAGGGGAAGTAGCCCGTGGCGTTCGCCGTCAGCATCGCCTGCCAGTCCCAATAAGAGCGTGGCATGCGGGACAGCTTGCTGGCGGCGAGCGCTTTTTCGGAGATCGCGTTGAACGAGAGGCCGGGCGGCAGCATCAGCCCCTTCTGGGAGCCCGCCACCGTCACGTCGATGCCCCAGGCTTCGTGGCGATAGTCGATCGAGGCGAGCGAGGAAATGGTGTCCACCATCAGAAGCGTCGGATGGCCGGCGCGGTCGATGGCCTGGCGCACCGCGGCGACGCGGCTCGCAACACCGGTCGAGGTCTCATTGTGGACGACGCACACCGCCTTGATGGCGTGCCCCTTGTCTTCGGCGAGCCTGGCCTCGACTTGGGCCGGATCGACACCATGGCGCCAATCGCCCGCCACCAGCTCCACCTGGAGGCCGAGGCGTTGGGCAAGCTCGCGCCAGAGGCTGGCGAAATGGCCGGTCTCGAACATCAGCACCTTGTCACCGGGCGAGAGCGTATTGACGAGCGCCGCCTCCCAGGCGCCGGTGCCGGACGCCGGATAGATCACCACCGGCCCGCGCGTCCGGAAAATCTCCTTGAGCCCGGCCAGGAGTTCGCGGCCGAGCCGGCCGAAATCGGGCCCGCGATGATCCATGGTTGGCTTGTCGATAGCGCGGAGTATCCGGTCCGGCACATTGGTAGGGCCCGGAATTTGCAGGAAATGTCGTCCGCTCCCATGCGCCATCGCGCCGCCTCCAATTCCCGAATGAGGGGCGGATTGTATCGCTGGCGAGCCCGCCGGTCACCGCCGTTCGCAAAGCGGGCTTTGCGGTTGCGGCGCGGCGAGGACGCCCCAATAACTGGTGCCGCCGCGCGGACGCGGGCCTTGACGACGCGCGGCTGCACGATCTGCGCCCCGGCAAGGCCGCGCACACGCTGGAAATAGCTTTGCGCATCGAAAAGGCGTTTGGCCCCGATATCGACCACCTTCTGCGCATGCAGCTCGCCTACGACGTGGCGGAAACGCGGCGCCACTCGCGCGACCTCGGCGCCAAGCGGTTTGTCGCGGCCTGATGGTTGCAGGCACGAAGACGAGGAAGCAGACCAGGATGTGGGCCTGGACGCGGTCGGCGGGCTGATGCCAGATCGGGCGGACGCGCGGCTGATCTTTCTGGATGCGAAAGGCGGCCTCGGCTTGGGTGAGCTGGATGTAGGCCTTCCACAGCTCGGCATCGCTCCAGTCGGTGATGTTCGAGCGCGGCAGATAAGCGCCCTCGGAGAGCGCCCGCAATGCGACAGCGCCGATCGTCGGGGGCGGCCCCGCCCGTCCGCCTCGACGATGCCGCGGCCGATCTCGTCGCCGCCCTGACCCCCATTGACCTCGGCGCCATCGTCGACCAATTACGGGTCACCCGGCTTGGCCGGGCGCCGGGCGTTGGCTAGTCTCCCGGTCGGCCGGATGCCCGCCGTTTGAGAGGGAGAAGTACGTGAAGACCTCATTGTTCTACCTGCCGTCGATCGGCAGCAAGGTCGAGATCGAGGCCGGAATGGCCGCCATGCGCGGCGACCTTTATCAGCGCATGCTGGCGGAACTGACCGAGCAGGCGAAGCTCGCCGATGGGCTCGGCTACGATTCGATCAGCTTCACCGAGCATCATTTCCACATCGAAGGCTTCGAGATATCCAACAACCCGGTTCTGCTCGACCTCTATATTGCCATGCAGACTCAACGCATCCGGGTCGGCCAGCTCGGCATCGTGCTGCCGGCGAGCAATCCCATTCGCGTCGCCGAGGACATCGCCATGCTCGACCATATGAGCGGCGGGCGCGCCTGCGCCGGCTTCGCGCGCGGCTATCAGCGCCGCTGGGTCGACGTGATGGCGCAGCAGACCCATGGCATTCATGGGGCACTCCCCCACCAGCATGACGCCATCGACGCCGCCAACCGCGCCGCCTTCGAGGAATGCTTCGAGATCATCATCAAGGCCTGGACCGAGGAGATGCTGTCCTTCCAGGGCAAATATTGGCGCATACCGCCCGGCGAAACCCCCTGGCACCTGGATGCCACCATGCGCTACGGCAAGGGCGTGGAAGGCGGCATGCTGAAGTCGGTCGGCGTCGTGCCGAAGCCCTTGCAGAAGCCGCACCCGCCGATCTTCCAGCCCTTCGCCTCCTCGGAGCGCAGCATCCGCTGGTGCGCCAAGAACGGTGTCACGGCGGTCCTGCCGCCCATGCACGCCAAGCTCGAGGCCAACCTCTATCGGGTCTACCAGGAGGAATCCGGCCGGCCATTGGGCGACGGCGTCGGTCTCCTGCGCGACGTCATCATCGCCGAGAGCGACGCCGAAGCGCGCCGGATCTGGATGGATTCCTCGGTCTTCTGCGGTTCCGCCTGGTTCGAGCCCTTCGGCTTCCGCCAGGGCATGCTCGATCCCGAGACCGGCGAGCGGCCCAGCGTCGAGGAAGTGATCGAACAGGGTTACGCGCTGGTCGGCACGGTCGACACGGTGACCCGCCAGCTCGAGCGGGTCATGAAGCGCCTGCCCGTGCAATGGCTTTTCGCCTGGACCCACAATGGCTTGATCCCGCACAAGACATTGATGCAGTCGATGGAGGCCTATTGGACCAAAGTGCTGCCGCGTGTGAGCTGAACGACGCGCCATGGCCTGGACCCTTCTCTTTGTGGCGGCGGTGGCGAGCTATGGTGCCACCCGCGTGGCACTCCATTACCTGATCGAGGTGCTGCGACGCCGGGCGATCCTCGACCGTCCGAACGAGCGCTCGAGCCATCGGGTGGCAACGCCGAGGGGCGGCGGCATCGCCGTCATCGGCGTGACCGCCATCGTCTGGCTGGCGGCGGGCACGTCCGCCGGCGCCCCTTGGACCGTCCTCGCCGTGGTCGGGCCGGCGCTGGCGCTGGCATGTCTTTCCTGGTTCGACGACCGGCGCGGGTTGCCGATCTGGCTCCGCCTCGCGGCGCAATTCGTGGCGGTCGGTGGCGGGTTGTTGCTGTTGGCGGGCGAGGGGTCGTTCATGGGCGGCTGGCTGCCGCCGATGGTGGAGATCGTCGCCGCCGGCTTGCTCTGGGTCTGGTTCATCAATCTCTTCAATTTCATGGACGGCATCGACGGCATTGCCGGCGTGGAGAGCGTGGTCCTCGGCGGCGGCATTCTGGTGGTTGTTCTGGTTGCCGGCGCCGATCCCCGGCTCGGGCTTGTGGCGGCGATTCCGGCCGCCGCGGCGCTCGCATTCCTGGCGCGCAACTGGCCGCCCGCCCAGATCTTCCTCGGTGACGTTGGCAGCGTGCCCTTGGGCTATCTCTTTGGCTTCCTGCTGCTTTGGCTGGCGCGCGAGGGTCACGCGGCGGCGGCATTGCTGCTGCCGCTCTATTATCTGGTGGACGCGACCGTCACTTTGCTCGCCCGCCTGGGCCGCGGCGAGCGCGTCTGGCAGGCGCACCGCCAGCATTTCTACCAGCAGGCGGCGCGCCGGTTCGCGAGCCACGCCCGGCCGGTCGTCTGGATCGCCGCCCTGAATGCCGTTCTGATCCTGCTGGCGGTGGCGAGCGCCCTCCACCCCGTCGCCCTCTGGCCATGCGTGGCGCTTGGGGCTGGGCTGGTGGGCGCCCTTCTGTGGTACTTTGCCGAAATGCCGCAGCCCACGCGAAAGACCCCCGTGAATGGCGACTGAGCGCTCGCGCCGCCCTCTGAATGGCCGCATCGCAGCCGTGGCGCTGCACGACCTGGTGATGGCGACACTCTCGGTGGAATTCGCGCTGGCACTCCGCTTTGCCTTCGAGGAACCCGGACCGCCGCCGCTCCACCACTGGTATGCCTCGCTGACCTTCCTGCTGGTCTCGGCCGGGGTTTTCTGGTGGACGGGCTTGTTTCGTGGCATGTGGCAATATGCCTCGCTCGGCGATTTCATGGCCATCCTCAAGGCCGTCTCGCTCGCCATCCTGATCTCGCTGCCGATCCTCTTTCTGGCGACGCGCCTCGTCGAGTTTCCGCGCAGCGTGCCGTTCATCCAATGGCCGCTTCTGGTCGTGATGCTGGCCGGCCCGCGCATGCTGTATCGCCTCTGGCGGGGTGGCACGCTCCGGCAGGCTTTCGAGCGGGTCGACGATCGTAGCGTGCCCGTCCTCTTGGTGGGCGCGGGTCCGGCGGCCGAGACCTTCATCCGCGAGATGCATGGCCGCCGCCAGCCGCCCTATCGGGCCGTCGCACTCGTCGACAACAAGGAAAACCGCATCGGCCGCGACATTCACGGTGTCCGGGTCATGGGCGACGTGGCGGCCGTGGAGGCTGTGGTCGAGCGCCTGGCGCGCGCCGATCGCAAGCCCCGCCGGCTGATCCTGACCGACGACCGGGTGGACGGCGCCGAGGTGCGCCGGCTGCTCGACATGGCGGACCGGCTCGGTCTTACCCTGGCGCGGCTGCCGCGCCTCACCGACCTCGAGGCGGGCGAGGGTGCTGGGAGCGAGCCCCGGCCGATCGACGTGGTCGACCTCCTGGGCCGGCCGCAAAAGGTGCTTGACCGTGACGCCATGCGCCGGCTGATCGAGGGCCGCCGGGTGCTGGTCACCGGTGCCGGGGGCACGATCGGCGGCGAGCTATGCCGCCAGATCGCCGAGCTGGGCCCAGCCGACATCACGCTCTTCGACAATGGCGAGCACCATCTCTATCTGATCGACCTCGAATTGAGCGAGTCCTTTCCCGAGCTTCGCCGCGTAGCGTATCTGGGGGACGTGCGCGATGGCCGGCGTCTCGATGAGGTCTTCCGCCGGGCGCGGCCGGAACTCGTCTTCCACGCCGCCGCCTACAAGCATGTACCGCTGGTCGAAGCCAATCCGGCCGAGGCGCTGCTGACCAACGCCGTTGGCACAAGGCGCGTGGCCGATGCCTGCCTCGCGCATGGCGTCGCCGTCATGGTGCTGATCTCGACCGACAAGGCGGTCAACCCGGCCGGCATCATGGGGGCTTCCAAGCGCGTGGCCGAGATGATCGCCCAGGCGCTCGACGTGGCGCGCAACGACGCGGCCGACGCGGGCACGCGGTTCGTCACGGTGCGCTTCGGCAATGTGCTGGGCTCGGCCGGATCGGTGGTACCGCTTTTTCAGCGCCAGCTTGCCCGCGGCGGGCCGCTTACCGTCACCCATCCCGACGTGTCGCGCTATTTCATGACCCAGCGCGAGGCGGTCGAGCTGATCCTGCAAGCCGCCGCGATGCCGGAGACGGCGGCGGAGGCCGGCCGGATCTATGTGCTCGACATGGGCGAGCCGGTGCGCATCCAGGACTTGGCCCGGCAGATGATCCGCCTCGCCGGGCGCCGGCCCGACGTGGACGTGCGCATCGCTTTCACCGGGCTTCGGCCCGGCGAGAAGCTGAACGAGGAACTCCGCCACGCCGGCGAGCGGCCAAGCCCGAGCGGCACGTCCGGCATTCTCGTCGCCCAACCCCGGTTCGTGGACCGGGAGCGGCTCTACACGCTGCTCGGCGAATTGGAAGCGGCGGCTCAGTGCCGCGACGAGCCCCGCTTCAGGGCTCTGGTGGGCACCCTGGTGCCGGAACTCCAGCCCGCCAACACGGGCGGCCAGAGGGCGGCGCGATAAATCCGGTCGCTGACGGCCGTTCAGTCGGTGCTGTCACTATCGGTGCTGTCACTATCGCTGCTACTGCTATCGCCGCTGTCGCGGCTGTTGTCGTCGGTGCTGGAGGCCATGCTGATGAGGGTGTCGACGTCATAACCCTCGCTTAAGAACTCCGAGTCCGACCGCCGCGCTCGCCACTTGGCCTTGATCCAGTCGATCAGCGTGCCGTCGAAAATCGCTGTGACCCCGCTCATCGCGTACCCTCCCTTGGTGTCCAGGCGACCAGCGGTTCCGGTGCCGGCGGTGGCGGCCGGTTGCTGGTCTTGAGCGCCTGGCCGGCGGCGGGCCGGCCCTCCAGCAGGACCAGCCAGATCTTGTCCGGCGCCAGCAGACATTGAATATCCTGGAGCGGATCGCCGTCGACCACCAGGATATCGCCAAGCCGGCCGGGGGCGAGCGCGCCCACACTGTCGGCCCGGCCCAGGATGCGCGCGGCGGTGCCCGTCGCCGACTGGATCGCCGCCATGGGGCTCATGCCGCAATTGATCAGATGCACCAGCTCGCGGGCATTCTCGCCATGCAGATAGCGGTTGCCGAGGTCGGCGCCGGCGCCGATCGGGATGCCGGCCGCCAGCGCCCGCTGGAAGCTCGTCACCCAGAGCTCCTTGTTGATCGCCATTTCCTCGCGCTGCTTGGCCATCAGATTCAGCTTTTCGCCGAATTCGAGCACGCTGAAGAGGGTGGAGAGGGTCGGCACCAGGGCGGTGCGGCTGTTTGCGAAGAGCTCCAGCGCCTCATTGTCAAGGCGGGTCGCGTGCTCGATGGTATCGACGCCCGCGCGCAAGGCGAACTTGACCGCGTCATAGGACTGGCAATGGATCGCGACCGACCGGCCCCAGCGATGCGCCTCTTCGGTGCCGGCGCGGATCTCGGCCTCCGAAAGCGTCGTCATCCAGGTGTAGGCATAGGGGCCGACCTCGACGCCGCTCGCACCCAGCTTGATATTGTCGACGCCGTTCTTGATCTGGCGGCGCACCTCCTTGACGATGGCATCGACGCCATCGCACAGCACGCCCAAACCCCGGCTGCTCTGCCAGCCCGCGGGAAGGGTGTCGACCATGCCGCTGGTCGGGCCGATGATGGGCCCGCTCGCAATCACACGCGGGCCGCGCACGCGGCCCTCGTTGACGGCATCGCGCACCGTTGCCGCCACATTGCCGACCGTGCCCACGTCGCGCACGCTGGTATAACCGGCGGCGATCACCTTGGCGGCATTGTTGACGGCGTTGACGGTCGAGGCTTCGAGCGAAAGCCGGTCCAAGGCGTCGAGCGAGCGAAAGCCGCTATAGACCAGGTGCGCATGGCAGTCGATCAGGCCGGGCATGAGGGTGCGCCCGGCGAGATCGAGGCGCGGCGCGTCATGGGCGCCGGGCGCCTCGCCCATCGGGCCGAGACCGGCGATGCGGCCATCCTCCACCAGGACGAAGCCGTCGCCGATGGGTGGGTTGCCCAGGCCGTCGATCAGCCGCCCGCCCGTCAGGCAGAAGCGGCCGGGCAGGTCCCCGGTTGTCACGCTGGTCATGGTGCTCCCTCCTGTAAGCGGGCCGCGACGTCGAAATCGCCGCCCAGCTTGCCACGCGCCGGATCGAGCGGTTGCTCGACGCCATCCTTCAGCAGCATCCAGATGTTCCGCTTGTCGCGCAGCAGCCGCACATCCTCGCTCGGGTCGCCATCGACCACCAGCAGGTCGGCGCGCTTGCCCGCTTCGAGCGTGCCGATCTCGTGACCCCGGCCGATCGCTTCGGCCGCCACGCTGGTCGCGGCGCGGATGATTTCGGGCGCCGGCCAGCCGAGTGCTTGGAAATATTCCATCTCGAGGACCCCGTCCGGGACATGGTGGAAGCGGTGCGCGGCGTCGGTGCCGATGGCAACTTTGACACCCATGGCGCGCGCCGTCTTGATGGCGTCGGCTGCGGCGGCATAGGCGCGCCACGCCGCCCGCCGGAAATCGGGGTCGGCGGCAGGCGGATAGCCGGAAAGGCAGCGCGCATGCAGCCAGGCGATGGTCGGGCTGAAGATGGTCTTGCGGGCGCGCATCAAGGCAAAGCCCTCCTCATCGGCATATTCACCGGAATGGAGCGAGAGCACGCCCGCCCTGACGGCCGCCTTGATGCCGCCGGCCGAGTGGGCATGGGCATGCACCGCTTTGCCGAACTTCGCTGCTTCGCCAACGGCGGCGGCGATTTCGTCATGGGAGAGATCGTCCTGTTCGGCGGCCGAGAAGCGCGAGCCGGTCACACCGCTCGCCGCCACCTTGATCCAGTCGACACCGCCCTTGACCTGCTGACGGACCGCGCGCCGGACTTCGTCCGGACCCTGGACGGTTTGCGCCAGCGCCGTCTCGTTCTCCAACCTGGCCCAGGCGGGCATGGTGTCGAGGAGACCCGCCGGCCCGCAAAGGATGCGACCCGCCGCAACGATGCGCGGCCCCCGGACCAGGCCCGCGGCGACCGCGTCGCGGACGGCGGCGGCAAGGAAGCCCCGGCAACCGCCATCGCCGATGGCCGTAAACCCCATGGCCAGGATGGCGCGGGCGTTCCCGGTCGCGCGGATGGTGTTGAGCTCGACGCTCTCCTCGAGCTCCATGCGCCAGACATCGGGGAGTGCCGCATGGTATGTCAGGTGGGTGTGGCCATCGATCAGGCCCGGCATGACGCTGCGGCCCTCCAAATCGATCACCCGTCGGGCGTTCGGGTGCGCGAGGCCGCGCTCGACGGCGACGATGCGCCCCGCCTCGATGACGAGGCCGGCATCGGCCACCGGCTCTCGGCCGCTGCCGTCGATCAGCCGCCCGCCGATCAATGCCAAATCCATCCTTCGTTCTCCTGCTGCCTTTTTCGTTAGACGGCTACGGATTTAGCGATAGGCAAGTCCGGCGCCGGTCGCAACGAGGGTAACAACAAACGCGCCAGATGAATTTGGTTGCCTTCCCGCGGGCCCAGAATTGCAGCGACTTCGCGGCGTCCTGGCGGCGTCGGGGATGGCGGCGGTGAGGCAGGTGATCGCCCCGTTGCGCCGGGCCGATGGCAACGGCCGCGCGAGCCGGCTTCCTAAAACTTGCCCCGGAGGGTACAATAGCCGCCACAATGCCATTCTGTTCCTGGGAGAAGCATGATGCAAAAGGACAAGGCTACCCCGATGAAGGCTGTGACGCCCACTTCCGTCAATCATGTGGTCCTGACCGTACGCGACATCGAGGAATCGCACCGCTTCTGGACCGAAATCATCGGCCTGAAGCTGGTCGGCGCCTTGAAGCCGCAGCAGCCGGGCGGGCCCGAACGGCCGAAGATGCGCTTCTACAGCGCCGATCATGATGGCAAGATGAGCCATCATGACGTGGCGCTTTTGGAGAACCCGAACTATCCGGCGCCCGCGGCCAACTGGGACTTGATGGCCAACCCATCGGCGGTCAACCACCTCGCCCTCGCCTTGCCCGATCGCGAGGCCTGGCTGAAGCAGCTCGAATTCATGCAGAGCCGGGGCGTCAAGTTTCACCGGCGGGTCGACCATGGCATGACCCACAGCGTCTATATCAGCGATCCCAACGGCCACGGCATCGAGCTGCTCTATGAGCTGCCGCGCGAGATGTGGGAGAACGACATCGAAGGCGCCCAGAACTACGCCGTCCGCCTGCCGACCGAGGGCGCCGAGGCGCTGGTCGACAGGACCGACTCCCCGAGCTTCGGCAGGGCAACCGCGCCAGCCGCGGAATAACGCCCGCTTCGTCTCAGGCGGCGCGGGTCATCACCGCCTCGGCGAATTGGTCGAGGCGGTCGAGCGTGGCTTGAAGTTCATTATTCTCGAAGCCGATGACCAATTGCCGCACGCCCCGCCGGGCATAGGCGCCAATGTCGTCGACGATGGCCTGGGCGCTACCGGTGAAAGCGAGGCGACCGCCGTCGCGGCCCTCGCCCGGCGCGCCGATGCGGCAGCCCATGGCGAATAGCGCAATCTCGATGCCGGCCGGATCGCGGCCGGCCGCCTCGGCCGCGCGCCGCATGTCGGTGACACCCGCCGCGAAGAGGTCGGGCGTGTCATAGGGTGCCGCCGGATTGTTGGTGAGCGGATACCAGCCATCGCCAAGCCGCGCCGCCCGGCGCCGGGCGACGGCGCTTTCGCCGCCGACCCAGATGGGCGGGTGCGGGCGTTGCACCGGTTTGGGCTCGAACATCACACCGTCGAAATTGACGAACTCGCCTGTAAAGCGCGGTCGCTCGGCCGTCCAAAGCTCGCGAAACGCCCGGATATATTCGTCCGACGCCCGCCCGCGGCGAGCAAAGGCGGGTGCGCCCAGGAGTACCAGCTCTTCCGCCATCCAGCCGACACCGACGCCGACCGTAAGCCGCCCCTTGGAGAGCACATCGACTGTCGTCAGCATCTTGGCCGCCAGCATGACCGGGCGATGCGGCAGCACCATGACCGAGTTCAAGAGGCGAATACGCCGGGTCGCCGCCGCGACAAAGCTCATGACGGTCACCTGTTCGAGGCAGGTGCCCGTGTCGGCCGCGAACCAGCGGCCCGTCTTGGTATAGGGATAGACGCTCGCCACTTCGGTCGCGATGACGACGTGATCGCTGAAGCCCAGATGCTCGAAGCCGAGCGCCTCGGCCAAGGTGGCGATAGCGATGAGCGAGTCGGGTGCCGCCGCCGGACCGCGCATGCCGAGATGCAGACCGAACTTCATGGATGTGCTCTCCGGTTTCTCCTCAATCGTCCTCGCCCGCCGCCGCCACGAGCGCCGCCGGGTCGACGCCGTAGTCGCGCCGGGCGGCCTCCGGCGTCACATAACCGTTGAGGAGATCGCGGCGGATCGCGGCGGGATCGCGTCCATCGACCGGGCCAAAGCCGCCGGAACCCGGCACTTGGAACGAGATCAGCGACCCTGCCGGGGCCATGAAGGCACCCTTGCTGTTCAACACCTGCTCGCGCCCGTCGGCATAGGTGATCGAAATGCGGCCGAGCCCGCCGGCCTTGCCGCCGAGCAGGCCAAAGGGCGCGGATTTGGTCCGCTCGCAACAGACGGCCGCCAGCGCCTCGTTGCCGAGAATCCGCCAGGTGCGTCTGGCGCCGGTGCCGCCCCGAAATTTCCCGGCCCCACCCGTATCCGGCACGACTTCGTAGCTTTCAACCCGTACCGGAAAACTCATTTCGAGGATTTCGATGGGCGTGTTCATGGTGTTGGAAATGGTGCTGGCGATGCAGTTGATACCGTCCTTGGTGGGCCTGGCACCGAAGCCGCCCTTGAGGGTCTCGTAGCTGACATAACGATTGCCGGTCCGGTAGTCGATGCCGCCTAGCGTGAGGACCGACGAGGTGCCTTGCGAGCAGGCCATGACATTATCCGGCGCGAATTGGGCGAAGGCGCCGAACAGCATCTCGGCCACCCGGTGCGATATTTCGTGATTGGCGTAGACCACGGGCGACGGCAGTTCGGCGTTCACTACCGAGCCCTCGGGCGCCCTGACCTCGACCGCCCGCCAGCAGCCGGAATTGGGCGGGATCAGGCTGTTCGGGTCGGCGATCATCTTGATGGCGGCGAAAATGCCCGACTTGGTGACCGACAAGGGGGCGTTCATCGGCCCGGGCACGGAACCGTCCGAGCCCGCGAAATCGACGAACAGACGGTCGCCCCGCTTCACCGCATGCATGCGGATGGTAAAGGTCTCGTCCTCGGTGGCGCCCATCGTCACGATGCCGTCGCCGTCGCAGAAATCCTCGAAGCGGGCCTCGCCGTCGGGGAGTGCCGCCAAGGCCCGGCGCATCATCACCTCGGAATAGTCCAGCACCTCGCCCATGATACCGAGCAGGATATCGGTGCCGTATTTACGCGCCAACGTTTCCAGCCGCTGGCAAGCACGCCGGTTGGCCGCCACCTGGGCGCGCAGATCGCCCCGCCGTTCTTCGGGCGTGCGCACATTGGCGAAGATGATCGCGTCCACGTCCACATTGAGCTCGCCCGCCCGGTAGAGCCGCACCGGCGGCAGGCGTAGGCCCTCGCCATAGATTTCCGTGACCGCGCCATAGCTCCCGGGCGTGGCGCTGCCGACATCCGGCCAGTGGGCGCGCACGCAGCAATAGGCGATCAGCCGATCGCCGGCGAAGGCGGGCGTCACCACGTTCACATCCGGCAAATGCGAACCGCCGAAATAGGGATCGTTATGGATGAAGACATCGCCTGGCTCGGCCGTGGGCCAGGCGGCGATGACCGCCTTCACCGCGTCGGGCATGGAGCCCAGGTGAATGGGCAGGTCCGGCCCCTGGGCCACCATCTCGCCCGCCACATCGAAGACGCCGCAGGAATAATCGCCGGCCACCTTGAGGATCGGCGAATAGGCGGTCTTCGCCAGAACCACCTTCATCTCCTCGGCGGTCTTGTAGAGGGCGTTCTTCACCACCTCAAAAGTGGCGGGATCGGTCTTGAGCGCGCTGCCTTTTGCCATGATCGTCTCCAACCGTCCTAACGCCGCGCCAGCACGATGAAGCCGCCCGCGTCCACCCGTGCCCGCCAGCCGGGCGGCACAACGATGGTGCTGTCCGCCGCTTCCACGATCACCGGCCCCACGAGTTCGCCGCCGACCGCCAGACGCTCGCGCGCCATGATCGGGCAAGGCTGCATGCCGGTTTCGGAGAACCAGACGTCGCGCCGGCCCTTGGTGGCGTCGCCGCCGCCCTTGCTCGCTTGAGCGATGTTGACCCGGTCGAGGCGCCCGGTAGCGGTCAGGCGCACATTGACCAGATGCACCGCCTCGCCCGGGCTGTCATGGCCATAGGTCTGGCGGTGACGATCGTGGAAGGTCTGGGCGAGGGCATCGAGGCTCGCGCGCGTGATCGGCCCGGCGGCCATGGGCACCGTCAGTTCATAGGCCTGGCGCGAGTAACGTACATCGGCCGAGCGCGTCAGCTCACGGCGGTCCTCGGGAACCTTGGCTTCGGCGAGCATCAGCCGAGCATCGCTCTCCATGCGGGAGAAGACGCCGGTGAGCCGACCCAGGTCCGCCTCCGCGAGCCCGGTATAAAGCGTGCGCACATAATCGCGGCGCAGGTCGGTCGCGATCAGGCCGAGGGCCGAGAAGCCGCCCGGAATCGGCGGGATCACCACTTCGGGAATATCCAACTCCTCGGCCAGCCTGGCGGCATGCACCGGCCCGGCACCGCCGAAGGCCACCAGGCTGAACTCGCGCGGGTCGTGGCCGCGCTCCACCGAGACGATGCGGAGCGCCTCGGCCATGCCATTGTTCACAACGGCAATGATGCCTGCCGCGGCTTCGATGGCCGTCTGGCCCAGGGGCTCGCCGATCTGCTTGCCGATCGCCGCCGCCGCCGCCTTGGCGTCGATGGGCAAGGCACCGCCCAGGAGCGCCGTGCGATCCAGATAACCCAACACCACATCGGCGTCGGTCACCGTCGGGCTGGTGCCGCCCCGGCCATAGCAGACGGGACCCGGCGCGGCCCCGGCGCTCCGCGGCCCGACCCGAAGCCCGCCGGCCGAGTCGATCCAGGCGATGCTGCCGCCGCCGGCGCTCACTTCGGCAAGGTCGATGACAGGCACGCGGATCGGATGGCCGGTGCCATGCAACCAGCGGTTCAAATTGCCGCTGCCACCCACTTCATACTCGGCCGTGGTCGCGATCTCGCCATTGGCGATCAGGCTGGCCTTGGCCGTGGTGCCGCCCATGTCGAAGGAGATGATGTTAGGACGGCCAAGCTGGCGGCCGGCGAGCCCGGCCGCGATGACGCCGGCGGCGGGCCCCGATTCCACCGCCATGGCCGGCATTTTCAATCCCTGGGCCACGTCGAAGACACCGCCCGATGAGCCCATGACCAGGAGCGGCGGCAGTCCGAGCTGGGACAGTACCGTCTGGAGCCGTTCCAGATACGACTTCAAGAGTGGCCCGACATAGGCGCAAACCGCCGTGGTGCTGGCGCGCTCGAACTCGCGGATCTCGGGCAGGACCTCGCTTGAGAGGTACACCGGCACGCCGGGGAGGGCCCCGCGCAAGCGCTCGCCGATCAGCTTCTCGTGGCTATCGTTCAGGAAGGAGTAGAGGAGCGAGACGGCAACGGAGTCCACCTTGAGCGCCTTCACGCGGGCAATCATGCCGACGAGTTCGGCCGGATCGAGGGGCACCACGACCTGGCCCTGGGCGTCGATGCGCTCATTCACCTCGAGGCGGCGATGGCGCGGCACGAGGACGGCAGGTGGGTCTTGGAACAGGTCGTATAGGTCACCCCGGGCTGAGCGGCGCAACTCGAGCACGTCGCGAAAGCCCTTGGTTGCGATCAGCGCCGTGCGCGCCCCGGTCTCTTCGAGGAGCGCGTTGGTCACAACGGTGGTCGCGTGCGACAACAGCGTGACGTCGCGTGGCGAAACCTTATAGGTGTCCAGCGCCCGGCGGACGGCCGTGACAACGCCGTCCCCGAAGTCGGCGGGCGTGGTGGGCACCTTGACCACCTCGATGCGGCCCGCCTGGTCGTCGACCAGCGCCACGTCCGTGAAAGTACCCCCGATATCGACACCGATTCGCCAACCCATCCGGACGCTCCCACGGTAACGGCTCCTTGCCGACCGGCATTGTCGCCGGGATTGGCCCCGTTTGGACAGGGCGATCACGATTTCGTGGCCCGTTAAGATTCGGTTGACCACTTGACCATATGATAAGCCAGTCTAAATACGCCTTGACGGTCGATCGGTCGAGGCAAGAAGGGGTCCCATGTCAGTGTTGTCGCATAACGACGTCACGCATCTTTTCGGGGCGATTCTCGAAAATACCAACGATCTGGTCATTATCCTGCAAGCAGACGACGCGGACCCGGCGGAATCGACCATCGCTTATGTCAATCCCGCCTTCACGCGCTTGACCGGTTATTCGCTGGCCGAGGCGGTTGGCCGCTCGCCACGCTTCCTGCTTGGCCCCAATAGCAACACGGACGCACGCTCCACAATTCGTGAAGCGGTGCGCCGGCACGAGGCCGTTCGAGCGGAGATATTGAGCTACACCAAAAGCGGCCAGCCCTGCTGGCTCGACGCCAACATCGTGCCGCTGCGCGACGGGTCGGGCCGGGTCAGCCATTTCGTGGCGATCGAGCGCGACATTACGGCCGCCAAGACGCTGGAAGAGAAACTGACCCGGATGGCAACGCGCGACGAACTGACCGGGCTCTATAACCGCCGCCACTTCAAGGATGTTGTCGAGCGGGAAATCGACCGGGCGGAACGCTACGGCCATTCGCTGGCGCTGCTCTCGCTCGACATCGACCATTTCAAACGCGTCAACGACGACCATGGCCATGAGAGTGGCGACCGGGCGCTGGTGGAATTTTCCCACGCCTGCGCCGCGGCGCTCCGCGCGACCGACACCCTGGCGCGCGTCGGCGGCGAGGAGTTCGCGGCTCTCCTGCCCGAGACACCGATCGATGGTGCCGTATGGCTCGCCGAGCGCCTGCGTGCCACGATCGCCGAAATGACCATCGAGCACCGTCAGCGGCGGTTTGCCGTCACTGTCAGCATCGGCGTTACCGCCTATGCGGGGTCGGGCGATAATCTGTCGGGCATGCTGCGGCGGGCCGACCAGGCCCTTTATCGCGCCAAGGCCGAGGGCCGCAATCGCCTCAATGTCGAGGCCATCCTGCAACCGGTCCACGAATCGGTCTAACCGGCTGGCGGCCCTTGACAGGGCGGCCACCACTTCCCATTTCGTAAATCGGTGCGATCGCCAATCGGGATCGTGCCAGTGAATTGACGGAGTGCCGCCCTCAGGCGGGTTCGGTCAGATTTGCGGTTCAAACTGCCTATCGCTCAATGGAGGATATGGTCATGCATGCTTTCGACCTCAGCCCGCTCTTTCGGTCCACCGTCGGCTTCGATCGTATGGCGCAGTTGCTCGACCGGGCCCGCGTCGGCGACGACGGCACGCCTTACCCGCCCTACAACATCGAGAAGCTCGGCGCCGACCAATACCGCATCCAAATGGCGGTGGCCGGCCTTAACGAATCCGATCTCGACATCTCGGTCCAAGACCAAGTGCTGACCGTGCGCGGGCGCGCCCGGCCGACGTCGGAGGCAAACCGCCTCCTGCATCGCGGTATCGCGGGCCGGGCCTTCGAACGGCGCTTCCAGTTGGCCGAGCATATCGAGGTATCGGCGGCCAAGCTCGAATACGGGCTGCTCGACATCGAGCTCAAGCGCGAGATCCCCGAGGCCATGAAGCCCCGGACTATCGCGATCCAGGCGGGTGCCATGGACGCCACGGCCCGGGCCGCCTAACCGATCGAGCTCCGCGCGACACGCAATCGACACGGCCGCGGGGGCAACCCCGCGGCCGTTCTCCGCCTCCCCATACCCAACTCCCATCACCCCAGCCATAGGGGTTTAATCCCTTATTCATGGACATTTGAGACAAATGTGGCACTGGTCCGCCAGTACTGGGGGGCGGCATTTTGTCTGAAATCATGCGGCGGTGGGCGGGCCGTTCGTTCATGCTGCTCATCGCGGTCGCGATGGCCGGCCTGGTCGAGTTCGCCGCCGGCAAGGCGAGCGCCCAAGGGGTGGCGCCGGATAGCGACCCGGCCGTCGTCGGCGCCTATGACGAGGCGTTCAAGGCGATGCTTGCCGATCCCGCCACCACCGACAAGATGCTCCGCTACGCCGCGCTGGCCGTGCGGTTGGGCAATTATGAAGCGGCCGTGGCGACGCTCGAACGGTTGCTGCTTTATGTACCGAAGGCCAGCGAGATGCGCCTCCAGCTCGCCACCCTCTATTACCGACTCGGCTCGTTCGACACGGCCGAGACCTATCTGCGCCGCATTATCGACGATCCCGAAACATCGGCCGAGTTGCGCCAGACCGCCGAACGGCATCGTGCCGAGGTCCAGAAGCGGCAGAGCCTGCACGGCTTCTCCGGCCTCGTCGCGGCGGGGATGCGCTACCAGACCAACGCCACCGCCGGGCCGGGCGGTGACCAGATCAGCATTGGTGGTGCCCGCTTCGATCGCAACGTGTTCGGCAATTTGTTCGACCGCCGCGACGACTATAACGGCTACGTCTATGCGGCGCTGCGGCACGACTACGACTTGGATACCGGCGCCAACGAGGCCTGGCAGAGCGACATCACCGCCTATATATGGCCCGCCAAATCCAACGTGGTGAACTTGACAGCGGCCTCATCGAATTGCGATCGGGACCGCGTCTGGCCGTGGCCCCGCAAGACGCGCCCGGCCTCACCATCAGGCCCTATGGGCTGGCGGCGCTGCTTGCCCTCGACGACGCCCGCTACTATCACGGCTTCGGTGGCGGCCTCGCCCTACAGAAGACGTTCGGCTCCAGCGTCGCCGTGGAGGCCGGTTACGAGGTGCTGCGCAAGCTGCATCGCGTCGGCGTCGACCGGCCGACCGCCCGCGACCTGGACAGCGTCCTGCACACCACCCGCGTCAGCACGCGTTTTGCGGTGAGCGCCCGGCAAAGCCTGGATGTCTCGGGTGTGCTGCGCGATGAGGACGCGCGCGAAGCCTTCACCTCACGGCGCGGAGATGCGCGTCACCAGCATGCTGGGCGAGATGCGGGTGATCAACCGGCCCGGCTTCACCGTCTCGGTGGACAGCGTGCAGACGCCGCCCAGCCAGCCGCGCCGCATCGACCCGGACGCGCTGGCCAACAAGGTGGCCCAGCTCGAAGGCAATGGCACCGCGTATCGCCCCCTGGATGGCCAGCCGAACGGCCCGCAGCCGGCCAACAGCCAGCCAAACGGCCCACAGCCGAACGGCCCACAGCCGGCCAACAGCCAGCCGAGCGGCCCACAGCCGAACGGCCCGCAATTCGTCGCCAACCAACCGAGCGGTCCGCAACCGAGCGCTCCCCAACAGCCTGGAGCCCCAGCCCCACAGCCCGCGGGCGGCCCCGGGCCGATCGCCTCGGGGCAGAATTTCCTGACCGTGCCACCCGGCGCGCCATTGCCGCCCGGCGCCAGCACGCTGGGTGTCACGGCGGCAGTGGACCGGCCCGATGGTCAGCGCGACATCGTGGTGGTGCCGCGCGGCGAGCCATTGCCGCCCGGCGGTCAGGTCCTGGGTCTGGCGGTCCTGCCGGGACAGCCGCTTACCCAGCCAGCGCCGGACAATATAGCGCTCAAGCCCGTCGCCCCATCCCCGCCCGACGCGGCGCCGCAAACACCGAACGAGGCGCGTCCGAACGCCGTTCAAACGGCGGTGCAGTCGTCCACCAATGCGCGAATGGCCGCCCCGTCTGGCAACAACCCACCCAGCGGCGGCGGCCCCAACAATCAACCGCCGGCGGTCGGGCCAGCGCCGGCCATGCCGGGAATCTCAAACCCAGCGAACAGCGGCCCGCCCATTGGCGGAATAGGCCCTGTCACCCCGCCGCCCCGGATAGAGGCGGTACAGAAAGGCCTGGCCACCACGGGCTTCGCGCGAGGGCCCGACGTCGCCTTCGCCCAACCGCCGAGGCCGCCGATGGTCACACCACTGCCACAGCAGATCGTCGGTGCCGCCCGCGACATCGGCGACGCCGCGCAGCGCCAGACGATGGCCCGTCCCATGATGCCGCCACCCGGGATGATGCCGGCGCTTGGGACGATGCCGGCGTCTGGGATGATGCCGGCGTCTGGGATGATGCCGGCGTCTGGGATGATGCCGGCGTCTGGGATGATGCCGGCGCCCGGCATGCTGCCACCCCCTGGCATGACACCCATTCAAGGCGTGGCGCCGGCGCTGCCGCCGACCCGCACCATAACACCGCTGCCAACCCTGCCGCCGCCGGGCGTCCTGACACCGCTACCACCGCCGGGCGGCCTAGCACCACCACCCCCACCCCCACCCGTGCCGCCGCTCGCCCGGCGCCGAATGTAATTGCCGGCGCGCCTGCAAAAGCCGGTGGAAATTGCATTGGATTGCCATTATCTTGTCGGTCTTCATTCAACCAAGGAAAGGAGGTGATCCTGTGTCCAATCGCCAACTTCGGTCGATCGCCGCCGTGACCAGGATCGCTGCCCAGGCAGGGGTTCGAGCCTAATGGTGTAAGGCGTCGCGGCCTCGACCGGCCGCAAGGTTTGACGAGAGAAGGGCCGTCCGCCAGGGCGGCTCTTCTTTGTTTGCGTACGCGCCGGAATCGGCGATCATGGCCGGCCCGACCAAAACGGAGGACGCCCCCATGACCGCCGACCCCAACCGCGTGATCTACACTGGAGAAAATCCCTTCCTCCGCCTGAGCACGACCGACAGCGACAACTACAGCTCCAACGCCAGCTTCTGGCGCACCCTGATCTCTCCTGCCGGGCCCGGCCATGTCCTCTATCTGAAGAGCGAGCTGACCGAAAACAAGTGGCGCATCTATTCCGACAATATCGCGATGGCGCGATGGCTACAGTCGACCATCCAGGGCAACCTCAATGCCGAGCTTCTCGATCCGACCATTCCCGTCGTCGACAGCCAGTTCGCCCGCACCGGCGACGCGCGCGACTTTTGGACCGAGAGCCTCAAGTCGAGCGACGGCGAAATCGCGCTCACCTGGTATCAGATGGGCGACCCGCTGTTGGTCCACACCCAGCCGAACGCGGTTCCGGGGCGGCCCTACGGGGTTGCGACGATGCTGATCCCGGCGGCCGGTACCAGGCTGACGCGCAACGGGACGTCGGCGGTCGGGCGGTCCTGGCCGCGCGTACGCGAGAACCGTCCCTTCTCCACCTCGGCGCTGGCATTTTCCGAAAGCTGGACCGAGGCCAGATAGGCGATCGATACGTCGGGGGGAAGCGAAATGTCCGACTGGCAGGTAGGCGTGGACGTGGGCGGCACGTTCACGGACGTGGTGGCCGTCAATCCGGCGGCCGGGAGTTTCCGGGTCGGCAAGGTGCCATCGACCGCCGAGAACCAGGCCCATGGGGTGATCGCCGGCCTGAAGTCGGTCGACGTGCCGCTCGACCGGGTGGCCGCCTTCGTCCACGCCACCACGGTCGGCACCAATGCTGTCCTGGAGCGCAAGGGTGTCGCCTGCGGCCTGATTACCACCCGGGGCTTTCGCGACGTGCTCGAACTCGGCCGCCGTACCCGGCCGAACCCCTATGGCATGACCGGCAGCTTCGAGGCGGTGATTCCCCGCCGGCTCCGCCTCGAAGTCCCCGAACGGGTCGATGCCGCCGGCCGCGTGCTGGAGCCGCTCGACGAGGGGGCTGTGCGAACCGCCGTCGCCGAGCTGCTGCGCCTCGGCGCCGAGGCCCTCGTTATCCACTTCATTCACGCCTACGCCAACCCCGCGCATGAACTCAGGGCCGCGGCGATCGCGCGCGAACTTTGGCCCACACCCTATGTCACCGTCGGCCACGAGATTCTGCGCGAAGTGCGGGAGTTCGAACGCGGCTCGACGGCCGCGGTCAACGCCTATATCCAGCCGATCATCTCGCGTTATCTCTCGCGTCTTTCGGGCGAGCTTGGCCGCAACGGTTTCCCACACGATCTCTTAATCATGCAAGGCAACGCCGGCACCATGACCGTGCCCACGGCCAGCGACCATGCCGTCCAGACGGTCATGTCCGGGCCGGCGGCGGGCGCCTTGGCGGCGGCTCAAATCGGCCACGAAGCGGGTTTCCGCAACGTGATTGCCTGCGACATGGGCGGCACCAGCTTCGATGTCAGCGTGATCCGGGACGGCGTGCCCGCGATCTCGGCCGAGAAAGACATCGCCTACGGCGTGCCGGTGCGGGTGCCCATGATCGACATCCACACGATCGGCGCCGGTGGCGGCTCGATCGCGCGGGTCGACCGGGCCGGCATTCTTCAGGTTGGCCCCGAAAGCGCGGGCTCCAGGCCGGGGCCGATCTGCTATGGCCGGGGCGGCGGCGAGCCCACCGTGACCGATGCCAACCTGGTGCTGGGCCGGCTCGATCCGGCCGCCATGGCCGGCGTGACGGAGGGCGTGTCCATCGAGGCCGTGCGGGAAATATTGCTCGAGAAGATCGGCCGCCCGCTCGGGCTGGACGCGGTTGCGGCGGCGGCCGCCATCATCGCGGTTGCGACCAACCACCTGGGCGGCGCCATCCGGCTCGTTTCGATCGAACGCGGCCAGGACCCGCGCGACTTTGCCCTCTTTGCCTTTGGCGGCGCCGGCCCCCTGCACGCGACGGCGCTCGCCGCCGAGCTCGGCGTGCCGCAAGTGCTGGTGCCACGGTTTCCGGGGGCGACCTCGGCGCTCGGCTGCATCCTGGCCGACGTGCGCCACGATTATGTGCGGACCGTGGCGGTCCCCCTCCTCGATGCCGATGCGAGTGCGGCGGAAGCGATCCTGGCGGAACAGGCGGCGCTCGGTCGGGCCGCGATCGAGAGCGATGCGGTGCCGATCACCGGCATGGTCGTCCAACATGAAGCCGACCTCTTGTTCAGCGGCCAGAGCCATGTGTTTCGCGTGCCCGTGTCGGCGCCGCCCTTCGACCGGCAACAGGTGATGGCGACATTCGTCCGGCACTACAAGGAGCGCTTCGACATCGAGCTCGGCGAGATGCGCGCCATGCTGACCAATCTGCGTACCACCGTCCTCGGCACCCGAGCCAAGGTCCCCATGACACTCTTCGCCCCAGCCGGGGCCGGCGGCGCGCCCGCGCCGAGGGCGACGCGCGATGTGTACTTCGCCGGCGCCTGGCACAAGACGCCCATCTATCGGCGCGACGTCCTGCTGCCCGGCATCGAACTCAAGGGGCCCGCCATCGTCGAACAGATGGACGCCACCACCGTCGTCGACCCGGGCGCCCGGCTCAGGGTCGATGCCATCGGCAATCTCATCATTACCGTCGGAGCACGCCCATGACCCTCGACCCCGTCCAGCTCGCGGTCATCCAGAACGGTCTGAAACAAGTCGCGACCGAGATGGACCTGGTGCATGAGAAGACCTCCTTCTCGCCGGTCATTTCCGAAGGTTTCGACCGCTCGAACGGCATCTACGACCGGCTCACCGGAGACGTCATCGCCCAAGGGGAGATCGGCCTGCCGATCTTCATCGGCGTGATGCAGTTCACGACCCAGGAAGTAATTCGCCTGCGCCGGGACCTGGAGCCCGGCGACATCGTGCTGATCAACGATCCCTATCTGGGCGGTACCCATCTCATGGACGTGAAGATGGTCACCCCCTTCTATTATCGGGGAAAGCACTGGTGCTATCTCTCGAACACCGGCCATTGGCCGGACACGGGCGGCATGGTTCCGGGCGGCTTCAACAGCACGGCGACCGAAATTCAACAGGAGGGCTTGCGCATCCCGCCGGTCAAGCTCTATCGCCGGGGCGAGATCGACCAAGACCTGCTGGCCATGGTGCTCAGTAATATCCGCGTCCCCGACGAGCGGATCGGCGACATCAAGGCGCAAGTCGGCGCCATCAAGGTGGGCGAGCGGCGGCTGACCGAACTCCTCGACCGCTACGGCGTCGAGACCGTGGACGCCGCCATCGTCGAGCTGAAGACCCGCTCCGAGCGCCAGATGCGCGCCTATATCGAGAACGTGCCCGACGGCACCTACCACTTCACGGCCTATCTCGACAGCGACGGCGTGGTGTTCGAGAAGATCGCCATTCGCCTCGACATGAAGGTCGCGGGCTCGGACATCTATTTCGACTTTTCGAAATCCGACCCGCCCTGCGCCGGGCCGATGAACGCGCCCTGGGCGTCGGCCAAGTCGGCCGTCTATGTGGCCATGAAGCACATCTTCCCGGATGTGCCGATCAATACCGGCTGTTTTGCACCACTGCATGTCGCCAAGCCCGACGGCACGTTCCTGGTGGCGGAATATCCGCGTCCGGTGGCCGGCGCCGCGGCCGAGGTGTCGCAGCGGGTCATGGAATCCGTGTTCGGCGCCATGGCCCAGGCGATCCCCGAACGCATGTTCGCGGCACCCGCCGGCACCAGCGGTAATTTCAGCATCGGCGGATGGGACCCCGAGGCCAAGCGCCACTACATCATGTACATGTTCAGCGGCGGCGGTTATGGCGGCTGGTGGGAGACCGACGGCCTCACCAATGGTTGCTCGTCGGTTGGCATCTCCAAGACTCAGCCCATCGAGATTTTGGAGCAGCATTACCCCATCCTCTATGAGGAATATGCGCTCCGCGAGGGCTCGGGCGGCCCCGGGCGCCATCGCGGCGGCTTCGGCGTGAACTACCGGGTGCGCCTGTTGCGCGGCACCGGCAAGGCCTCCTTCGTCATGGATCATGGCGTGGTGGGCCCACCTGGCATCATTGGCGGCGGCGAGGGTGGCCGTAATGAGGTCGCGGTCTGCCAGTCCGAAACCGTCACCTGGCCCGAGCACGTCTCGAAGGGCGAGGGCTATCCCCTGCGGCCGGGCGATTGGGTGCAAGTGCGCACGCCCGGCGGTGGCGGCTATGGCGACCCGCGCCAGCGCGATCCCGCCGCCGTCCAGCGCGACGTGGCCTATGGCCGCATATCGGTCGAGGCGGCGCGCGCGGAGTATGGCGTCGTGCTGGCGCCCTCGGGTGAGGTGGATGCGAGTGGCACGGCGGCGGCGCGCAAGGGCGCCCACGCCGCCTAGGGTTGGCTCAACAGCTTCAGGCGCAGCTCCGTATCGACATAGCTGTCACCGACCTTCATGGCCCTGGGCTCGACGCCATAGGCATCGAACCCCCAGCGGTCATAGAACCGCCGGGCGCGCGTGTTCGGCATGTCGACATGCAGCGTGATTTGCTCGACCTGGGCGCGCGCGTGATCCAAGAGCGCTTGCATCAAGGCGTCGGCCATGCTCCCACCCCGGGCGCTCTGCGCCACATACATGCCCCAGAGATGGCCCTTATGGGCGAGCTTCAGGAGCGGCGGTATAGCCAAGGCCACGACGCCCTGGAGCCGGCCGTCGACGAACCCGCCAAAGACCGCATTGTCGGCCAGGATGCCCTCGACCACCGTCCGCGGCCTGTGCTGCTCATCCTCGACGGCCGCGCCGAAATAGTCGGGATGGCGCCCGAGCGCCTCGAGCCGCAACGCCTGGTAGGCATCGGCGTCGCCCGGCGTCAGGCGCCGGATGACATAAGTCTTGGGGCTCATACCGTCATGGCTCACGAAATCATCCCTTCACCCGGGAAGCCTTGAATCAAGATTTGATTCAGGCGTCAATGAGTTCCCGATTGGGGCCTGGCGCTCGCTTTCACAGCATGAGGGATCGACATGTCTCTGACGACGGAAAAGCCGGCCCCACGGGCGGGAACCCGCCTTCGGACCCCGCTCGCGAGGCGACTCGGCCTGGAATATCCGATCTGCCAGGCAGGCATGGGCTGGGTTGCCCGCGCCGACCTTGCCGCCGCCGTGTCCGCCGCCGGTGGCCTCGGTGTCATCGGGGCGGGCTCGAACATGACACCGGATGAGTTGCGGGATGAGATTCGCACCGTGCGGTCGCGCACCGACCGGCCGTTCGGTGTCGACATTTTGTTTGCAACCGTGCGTGCCTCGGGCGCCGAGGTGACGCGCTACACCGACTCTGTCCGGGCCATGGTCGACGTGGTGCTGGACGAGCGGGTGCCGGTGCTGATCTCGGGCCTCGGCAGCCCGGCCGCCGTGGTGCCGGAAGCCCATGCGCGCGGCATTTTCGTCATGTCGGTGGTCGGTGCCGTCCGCCACGCCCAGCGGGCGGTCGCCGATGGCGTCGACGCGGTGATCGCCTCGGGCTCGGACGGCGGCGGCCATGTCGGCCAGATCGGGACCGTGGCCCTGGTGCCGGCCGTGGTTGATGCCGTCGACGTGCCGGTGCTGGCGGGCGGTGGGCTCGCCGACGGGCGCGGCCTCGCAGCCGCGCTTGCCCTCGGTGCCCAAGGCATGTGGATGGGCACCCGTTTCATCGCGACCCTTGAGGCGAGGGCGCATGACAATTTCAAGCAGAAGATCGTGGCGACCGACACCGCCGGCACCATCGTCACCCGCGCCCATAGCGGCAAGCCCTGCCGCCTCATTGCCAACCTCTTCACCCAATCCTGGGCGGGCCGCGAGCGCGAGATCGAGCCCTATCCCTTGCAGGCCATGCATGTGGGTCACGCGGCATCGGAAAGCGGCCGCATCCAGGGCGACGTGGAGAATGGCGTTCTACCGGCCGGCCAGAGTTCGGGCCTGATCCACTCGGTCCCGTCGGCCGGCGAGGTGGTGCGCCAGATCGCGCGCGAGGCGGAGGCCGTGCTCGACCGCCTGTGCCGGCCGGCGGCGGGTTGAGACCGGAGCGGGGGGAGGCACGGAATGCACGGCCTGCGCGCCTATCTGCTGCGACGGCTGATCCTGCTGCTGTTCGTGGTCGTTTCGGTGCTGACGATTCTCTTCGTCCTGTTCAAACTGTTGCCCGGCAATCCCCTGTCGGTCTTCATCGACAGCAACTATTCCGACGAGATGGTCCAGCGCCAGAAGCGGCTCTGGGGCCTTGATGATCCGCTCTGGCTCCAGTATGTCCGCTATATGTGGAACATGTTGACGTTCGATTTCGGCACCTCCTTCTTCCAGATGACCCCGGTGAGCGGCATCGTCATCGAGAAGCTGCTGCACACCGGGGCCATGATCGTGCCCGCCGTGGTCTTGAGCGTCGTACTCGGCGCGCTGCTCGGCTCCTGGCTCGGCTGGCGCCGGGGCTCGCGCCAGGAAGGTGCCGTCGTGGTCGGCCTCCTGGCGCTCCGCTCGGTGCCGTCCTTCTTCGTCGGCATTCTCGTCTTGATGGTCTTCTCCTACCAGCTCGGCTGGTTCCCGCCGGGCGGCATGGTGTCGATCGGCGGCCACCAGGAAAGCTTCTGGGAGACCATCCTGACCCTCGACTTTCTCGGCCATTTGATCCTGCCTTGCCTGGTGCTGATGACCCGCGAGATCACCAGCCCCGCACTCCTTCTGCGCAGTACCATGCTCGAGGTCAAGGGCAGCGACTTCCTCGACATCCTGCGCGCCAAGGGTCTGTCGGAGCGGCGAATCAGGGTGCACGCGACCCGGAACGCCCTGCTGCCGCTGGTGACCGATATCGCGGTCATGATGGGCTTTTTGTTTCAGGGCCAGGTGCTGCTGGAGATCATCTTCGCCTGGCCCGGGGTCGGCCGTGAGCTGGTATCCGCTCTCAACGACCTCGACTATCCGGTAGCCCAGGCGTGCTTTTTCGTGATGGCGTTGATCATCCTCGTCTTCAACTTCATCGCCGACGTGCTCTACGGCTTCATCGATCCACGCGTCGCCTACGACTGAGCGGGGCAGACAGCATGGCCGAGGCAGAAATCTTGACGGCATCGGGCGCGCGCAAGAAAAGCGGGGCCATCGCCGCCATCGCACGCGTCCTCGGCGTGATCGGGCGCTATCCCACCGGTGCTATCGGCCTCACGCTGATCCTCCTGTTCGCCGTCATCGCGGTGATCGGACCGGCCGTGGCGCCCTTCGGCCCGTTCGAGGCGACCCAGAACGAATTGGGCCGCGTCGCCCGCTTGTTGCCGCCCTCGGGCAGCAACCTTCTCGGCACCACGACCCAGGGCATCGACGTTTTCAGCCAGCTTCTCTGGGGTACGCGGGTCGCACTCATCGTCGGGGTCATTTCGGCCATCGGTAGCGTCATTCTGGGCACGCTGATCGGCCTCGTATCCGGCTATTTCGGCGGCTGGGTGGACGAAGTCCTGATGCGCGTGACCGATGTCGCCTTCGGCATTCCGTTCTTGCCCTTTGCCCTCGTGGTGATCTCCATCGCGGGCCCCAGCCTGCCGCTCGTCATTCTGCTGGTGACCCTGTTTCTTTGGCGCACCACGTCGCGCGTCATCCGGGCGCAGGTGCTCACGCTCAAGACACGACCCTTCATCTGGGCCGCGCGCGCGGCGGGCGCCAGCGAGTTCGGGATCCTGTTCATTCACATCGCGCCCAATGTGCTGCCCCTCAGCTTCCTCTATATGGCGATCGGCGTGCAGGGCGGCGTGATGCTGGAAGCCGCACTCAGCTTCCTCGGCTTCGGCGATCCGAACGTCATCAGCTGGGGGGGCATGCTGAACCACGCTTTCCGGGCGGGCGCCATGCGGACCGCCTGGTGGTGGGTCGTGCCCCCGGGCCTCGCTCTGTCGCTGTTCGTCATCTCGGTCTTCATGGTGACGCGCGCCTATGAGGAACTCTTAAATCCGCGGCTCCGGGAAATGTAGGCGATGGCGCTCTTGGAGCTCGACGATCTCTCGATCGAGTATCGCACGGCGGCGGGAGCCGCCCGCGCCGTCGACGGCGTTTCCATCACCATCGACGAGGGCGAATATCTGGGCCTGGTCGGCGAATCCGGTTGCGGTAAATCGACCATCGCCAAGGCGATCCTCGGCATCCTGCCGCCGAACGGCGCCGTCACTAAGGGCCAGATACGCTATCGGGGCCGGGACCTCACCCGGCTTTCGCTGGCCGAACTCAATCGCGTGCGCTGGCGCCAGATCGCGCTGGTGCCGCAAAGCGCCATGAACGGCTTCGATCCGGTCTACACCATCGAGCAGCAGATCAATGAGGCGATCGAGACCCACATGAAGTGGAGCGCCGCCGAAAAACAAAGCCGCATTGCGGAACTTTTCCGCCTGGTCGGCATGGAGCAGAGCCGCCTCAAGGACTATCCGCACCAGTTCTCGGGCGGCATGCGCCAGCGCGCCATGATTGCCATGGCCATGGTGCTCGACCCGAATTTGGTGGTCGCCGACGAGCCGACCACCGGCCTCGACGTGATCGTGCAGGACCAGATCCTGCACCGCATCAAGGAGATTCACATCCGGTTGAAAAAGGCCATGCTGTTGATCACCCATGACATGGCCGTGGTCGCCGAGAATTGCGACCGGATCGCCGTGATGTATGCGGGCCGCATCGTCGAATATGGCGCCCATGACGTGTTCGAGCGCCCGTTCCACCCCTATACCATGGGCCTGTGCAACGCCTTCCCCGATCTCGCCGACGAGGGCCGGGAACTGATCTCGATCCCGAAGGCGCCGCCGAGCCTGCTCGACTTGCCGACCGGCTGCCGTTTCGCCGAACGCTGCCCCTTCGCGACCGACCTCTGCCGAAAGCTGGAGCCGGCCTTGGTTTCGGTGGGTGACGGCCATGTCGCGGCCTGCCACCATGTCGCGCGGGCGGCCGAATTCCGTGACAGTGCCCGGCATGTCCGGACTTGGCAGGCGGGTCCGGCCACGGCCTAATACCGGTATCCCATTCCGTGTCGGCTATGAGAAGGAAAACACCATGAACGTGACCGCCAAACTTCGCGCACTCCTGGCCCAAAAGGGCATGGTCGTCGCACCCGGCGCCTATGATTGCATCATGGCACGCGCCATCGAGCGGGCTGGCTTCGCGGCCGTCTACATGACCGGCGGCGGCACCGCCGCGACCCTGGGCTATCCAGACTATGGCCTCCTCACCATGTCCGAGATGGCCGACAATGCCGGGCGCATCGCCGCCTCGGTCGCCCTTCCCATCATCGCCGACGCCGACACCGGCTATGGCAACGAGCTCAACATGGTCCGCACCGTGCGCGAATATGAGCGGCGCGGCGTCGCGGGCATGCATATCGAGGATCAGGGTTTCCCCAAGAAGTGCGGCCATCTCGAGGGCAAGGAGATCGTACCCATCGAAGACTATGTGGCGAAGATCCGCGCCGCGGTGAGTGCCAAGAAGGACCCCAACTTCCTAATTATCGCGCGCACCGATTCGCGCGGTGTGATCGGCTTCGAAGAGGCGATCACCCGCGTCAACGCCGCCATCGAGGCGGGCGCCGACATGGCCTTCGTCGAAGCGCCCCAAACCCTGGAGGAAGTCGCCGCCGTGCCCCGCCTGGTGAAGGGGCCGTGCCTCCTCAACGTCGTCTGGCGCGGCAAGACGCCCGAAGTTTCCATGACCGATGCCGAAGCCATGGGTTACAAGGTTACGATCCTGCCCGGGCTCCTCGGCCGCGCCATGCTGGGCGCCGCGGAAGCCGCCCTGGTCGAGTTCAAACGCATCGACAAGCACCCGGAGCCAAGCCTTAGCCTCACGCCCCAGGAAGGCTTCCGCCGCGCCGGCGCCGACGAGTGGGACGGCTATCGCACCGCCTTCCGCGCGCCCATCAGCCGCGCGGCGGAGTAGGAGGGAGGCCCTCAGCCGCCGACCATCTTGATGCCGGCCCAGCCATAGCCAACTCCGGACTTCACCACGTTGCGCACCCGTTCCCGCCACTTTTCGTCGCTGGGCGGCGGATACATGAGCCGCCCATCTGCCGCCCAGCGATAGCCCGCGTCCTTCAGAATTTGCCGAGCCTTGTCGAGATCGAATTCCGGCAAGGGCGGCAGTTCGGGATTGTGCCAAGGATTGGTGTCGACCAGGAAGGTGTTGCTCTTCGGGATCCGCCCCGCGCCTTCCCAGACCACGTCCACCAGGAATTTCCGGTCGAACATATGGTGCCAGGCGCGCCGAAATTCATAATCGCGCCAGGGTAGCCACGAGATGCGGGTGACCCCGTGCAGCCAGTTGATGTCGGCCACTTCCGAGACGGTGACGTGCTTCAAGCCGTCGAGTGATTTGGCCTGAGAGGGGGTCAGCCACACCCCGTCCATGAAATCGATCTCGCCGCCTTGCAGGCGGCCGAGCAGCCCGTCCACCGACGGCACCACGACAATCACGATCTCGTCGAGCTTCGGGGCGGCGAAATGCTTCTTGTTGGCAATGAGTTGCATTTCCGTGTCTTTGCGGTAGCGGCCGAACTTGAACGGGCCGCTGCCGATCTGGTCCTTGGCCTCGACCAGGAGGCGGCGGGCGTCTTCGCCATCCTTCAGGTTCTGCTCGGCCGCCATGCGCTCCCAGACATGCTTCGGGAAGATGACGTTGAGGACCATGAAATAGGTCTCGAACTCAGCATAGGGCTGTTTGAAGCGGATGCGGACGACGCGCTTCGCCTCGTCCTGGATCAGGACCGTCTCGATATACTGGTTCGCCGTCCAGAAGAAGCCGCGGTCATATTTGATGAGAAAATCGAGGGTGAACTTCAGGTCGTGAACCGTGACGGGCCTGCCGTCATGGAACTCCATGCCGGCGCGCAAGGTTATGTCCCAGGTCCGTTCATCGACGGATACCCACGATTCCGCGGCCCAGGGAATGATGTTCAGCTTGTCGTCGAGGAAGGCGAGGCGGTCATAGATCATGCGCCCGATCGCACGATAGCGATTGCCGGCGCTGATGATGTTGGTCGATTTGTCGTCGGCGACGATGCCGACGACCGCGCGCCTGCGACCGCTCTTGGGTGTGGCCTGCAAATAGGTCAGGAAGATGTTGAAGTCGGCGATTCCGAAGCCGGTCGCCGGCACCACATTGGCCCAGGCGCCGCTGTTATAGGCCTGGAGGATGCGCGGTCCCCAACCGAACTGGGTGATGTAAAGGTCGTCGGCCAGGATCTCCTGGGCGCGGTTGATGTGCTTGATGCGCTCGGCCCGATTGGTTGAGCGGGCCTGAGCCTCGATGGCGGCGTCATAGGCGGTGTTGGCCCACTCGCCATAGTTCCGTCGATCGAGGCCATAGGCCCGCGAGACCATCCATTCCGAGGGGTCGAGGCGCTCGACCCGGGGTACGGCGTTATGGAGTTCCATGTCGCCATGGCGGTGGCTCAGGATCGCCTCGAGGAAGCGCGCCTGGGAGACTTGCTGGATGGCGTATCTGAGACCGAGCTTCTCGGCGTCCGCACCCCATTTCCGGAAGGCATCGGCCTGGGCGGGCACCGCGGTTTGGATGAGCACCGTCAAGTCCGGCACCTTGTCGCCATCCTTGGGCCAGGTGATGCGCGGCACCGTCTCGTCGACCCAGCCCTGATCGCGCAGGAAATATCCGTCCTTCTCGTTGTAGAAGTCCCGGTATTTCGGATCGACAAAAGTCACCGCCGCCGCGTCGGCGGCATGGGGTGAGGCCAGCGGCACGCCCGACAGCATGGCGGCACCCCCGGTCACGGCCGCGAGCTTCAGAAATGTCCGGCGGTCGACGCCGTCCCCAAACAGTCCCTCGTCATGCTGTGACATTGGTTCCTCCCGTTTCAGCTTAACCGACCAGATGGCACGCGGCCTGGCGTTCGCCCATGGCCGGCCGCAGCACCGGCTCGACGGTTCGGCACTCGGCCATGACTTTGCCGCAACGCGGGTTGAAGCGGCAACCCGCCGGTATGTCGATCGGGTTGGGCACCGCGCCTTCCAGATGGATACGCTGGCGGGCGCCTCGCCGCATGACCGGCGCCGCCGCGATCAGAGCCTGGGCGTAGGGATGTCGCGGATCGCCGAGGATCTGGGCGGCGGGTCCGATTTCGACGATGCGGCCGAGATACATGATGGCGATTCGGGAACAGATGTGCCGCATGGTCGAGAGATCATGGGAGATGTAGAGGATGCCCATGTCGAGCTCGGCCGCGAACTTGCGAAAAAGATTGAGGATGCCGGCGCGCACCGAAACGTCGAGCATGGAAACCGGTTCGTCGGCGACGAGAAAGCGCGGCTCCACGGCAATGGCCCGGGCAATGGCGACCCGCTGAAGCTGGCCGCCGCTCATCTCGTGCGGGTAGCGGTGGAGGAAACTTTCGACCGGGATGAGGCCCGCTCGCTCCAAGGCAAGGCGAACCATGGCGTCATGTCGCGCACGCTCGTCCGGCCGCTGGATCCGGATCGGCTCGAGGACGCTCTGGAAGACCGTGAAACGCGGGTTCAGGCTTTCATAGGGGTTCTGGAAGACGATTTGCGCGGCGCGCCGAAAGTGTTTGAGACGCGCCCGGCTACGAATGGACGCGAGATCTACGCCGTCGAAGAGGATCGCGCCCGCCGAAGGAACGTGCAGCTTGAGGACCGTCATGCCGGTCGTCGATTTGCCGCAGCCGCTTTCGCCGGCCAGCCCCAGCACTTCGCCCGGCCGGACCGAGAAGCTGACATCGTCCACGGCCTTGACGTGGCGCGTCTCGCCCAACCCCAGTACCGACGCAAAGAAACCCTTGCGGACCGGATACCATTTCCGGAGGTTGCGAACCTCGATGATGGCGGGCGCGTCGCTCACCCGTAAATCCAGGGCCGTGCCTGGCGGTCGCGTTGCTGGAAGCTCTCAATGTCGCCGTCGCGCTGTAAGGTCGTCGCAATCGGGTCGAGCCCTTGTAAAAGTGCGCGGCGGCGATTGGGGTCGGTGGCAAAGGAGACGGTGCGCTGGCCCGGCGTGCGGATCTCCTGGGCCTCCAGATCGACGGCGAAGGCACCGCCGGCCGCGCTCTCCCGCGCCTCTTCGGCGAGCTTGTCGATCTCCGCTTGCGGCAGCACGATGGGCAGCACGCCATTCTGGAAGCAGTTGCTGAAGAAAATGTCGCCGAAGCTGGGGGCGATCACGCACCGGATGCCCATGCCGAGGATGGCGTGGACGGCACCCTCGCGCGAACTGCCACAGCCAAAATTGCGCCCCGCCAAGAGGATGCGCGCACCCCGATAACGCGGCTGGTTCAGCACGAAGTCCGGGTTGTCGGAGCCGTCCTTGCGGTAGCGCAAGGTCTCGAAGGCCCAATGGCCGAGGTCGACTTTTTCGAGCGACACCAGCCGTTCGATCCGAATGACGGTGTCGGTGTCGACATTCTCGCGCAGCAACGGCGCCGCAACGCCCTCAAGCACGGTGAACATGGTCATGGCGGCCTCTACGTTAGGCGAGTTGGCGAATATCGGTGATCGCACCGGCAACGGCGGCGGCCGCGGCCATGGCGGGGCTGGCCAGATGCGTGCGCGAACCCGGTCCCTGCCGGCCGGCGAAATTGCGGTTCGAGGTCGAGACACAGCGCTGGCCGGGCGGCACCACGTCGCCATTGGCGGCGACGCATTGCGAACAGCCCGGCTCTCGCCACTCGAAGCCGGCGGCGCGGAAGACGGCATCCAGCCCTTCGGCTTCGCCTTGACACTTGACGATGTAGGAGCCCGGCACCACCCAGGCGGTGACGTTCTTGGCCACTTGGCGCCCCCGCGCCACCGCCGCCGCGTCGCGCAGATCCTCGATGCGGCTGTTGGTGCAGGAGCCGATAAAGACCCGGTCGACCGGCGTGCCGGCGATCGGCCGGCCGGGCTCGATGCCCATATAGCGCTGGGCGAGTTCCATTTCATGTCGGCGGGACGGGTTTGCGGCCGAGGCCGGGTCCGGAATGATGCCATCGACGGCGATCACGTCCTGCGGGCTGGTGCCCCAGGTGATCTGCGGGGCGATCGCATCCACCTCGATGCTCTCCTCGCGGTCGAAGACCGCGTCCGGATCGCTCGGCAGCGTCCGCCAGTGGCTCACGGCGCGGTCCCACATTCGGCCCTCGGGCGCGAATGGCCGGCCGGCCAGATATTCGAATGTGGTGTCGTCCGGCGCGATCATGCCGAAGCGAGCGCCCATCTCGATCGAGAGATTGCAGAGGCTGAGGCGCGCCTCCATGGAGAGCGCCCGGATAGCCGGACCCGCATATTCCACGGCCGAGCCACTGCCCGCCGCGGCCCCCAGCCGGCCGATCAGATAGAGGATCAAATCCTTCGAGCGCACCCAGTCGTGCATGCGGCCGGAGAACGAGACCCGCATGCGCTTGGGCTTGGCCTGCACCATGGTCTGGGTGGCCAGCACATGCACCAGCTCCGAAGAGCCGATGCCCCAGGCCATGGCGCCAACCGCGCCATGGGTGCAGGTATGGCTATCGCCGCAGACGAGCGTCACCCCCGGCAGCGAAATGCCCATCTCCGGCCCGACCACATGCACGATGCCCTGACCGTCCTCGCCAAGCTCGAAGAGGCGCACGCCATGTTTCTTGGTCTCTTCGCGCAGCACCTTCATATAGCCGCTGCTGAGCGGCGTCGTCTCCGACGTCCGGCCCGGCTCGGTCGAGATCGCGTGATCGGGGGTGGCGAAGATCAGTTCCGGATTACGCAGCTTGTGCCCGAGTTCGGAGAGTCTCCGGAGGCCGCGGCCGCCGCCCAGATCATGCATGATATGCCGGTCGATATGGAGAAGCGACGTGCCCGACCCCAGATCAGCGATTACATGGGCGTCCCAGATCTTGTCGAACAGGCTCTGTCCCGGCATCGGGGCCTCCGTTTGTTTTGTGCGGTCGCGCCGGCTAGCGATTGTCGGTCCCTTGGCTCCATCGGGCTTCGAAGTCCCAGACATCGGGAAAGCCCATCAACGCGTGCATGCCGCCCTCGAGCCTGAGCGAGGGGGTGTTGGCGCCGATGGTACTGCCATGGGCGAGGAGATGGGTATAGGCCTGCTGCATGGCGGCGGCGGCCGCGCCGAAGCCGATGCCGGGATATATCGCCATGGCAAATCCCCAGGCCTCCAATGTCTCGGCCGGAACCACCGGCGTCCGGCCGCCCGAGACCATGTTGGCCAAGAGCGGCGCGTCGATCTCGCGGCCGATGCGCTCAAGCTCGGCCTCGGACTCCGGCGATTCGACGAAGATGATGTCGGCGCCGGCCTCCCGATAAGCCTTGCCCCGGCGCAGGGCCTCGTCGAGGCCAAGCGTCGTGCGCGCGTCGGTCCGGGCAATGATCAGCGTCTCATCGCTCCGCCTGGCCTCCACCGCCACTCGGACCTTAAGCACCATTTCCTCGATGGGCACGACCCGGCGGCCGGGCGTGTGGCCGCACTTCTTCGGCATCTCCTGATCCTCGATCTGGATCGCGGCAACGCCCGCTTCCTCATAGCCCTTGACCGTGTGACGCACATTGAGGAGGCCGCCATAGCCTGTGTCCGCGTCGGCAATCAGCGGTGTCGTCGAGAGGCCGGCGATCACCCGCGCGCGGCCCACCATGTCGGTATAGGTCGCCAGCCCCGCGTCGGGAAGCCCGAGATACGAGGCGGTCGTCCCATAGCCCGTCATATAGAGGGCATTGAAACCCATCTGGTCCGCGATCCGAGCCGATATGCCGTCAAAGACGCCCGGCGCCACGATGAAACGCCGCGCGCGAATCAGATCTTTGAGTCCTGGCTTGCCGCTGCTGGCCATGGCCCACATTTCCTTCCCGGTTATCGCTAAAGTTGGTTGGCGCCCGCTTGGGCGCAGTCCTCGTCCTGCTGGCCGGTACCGCCGCCAACGCCGCAGCCACCGACGACGACGCCAGCGCGCATGATCGGAACACCCCCCTGCCCCAAGATCATGTGGCCACCCTCGGCCGCGACAATGCCGCGAAAGGTGGGATGGTCGGCCCGCTCGGTCAGGACGCCGCTCGGCCGCGCGAAGGCCGCCGACGCTATCGCCTTGCCCTGGCTGCCATAGGCACTGGCCCAGAGCGCGTTATCCATGCGCTGGAACGCGACCGGACGGCCACCGCCATCGCAGACCGCGACACTGATCTTGATGTCGAATTCCTTCGCCTTCGCCATGGCGCCCCGAATGACGCGATTGGCGTCGTCTAATGTCAGTGTCATGGCTGTTTCCTCCATCTTCTCGCGCCAGGCGTTCATGGCCCGGTAGAGTGGGACAGGATAGCGGCCCGAGAGCGCCCAGGTCTAGGAGCCTGCCTGGGACATGGCGGGCTGGCATTTGGTACCGGGCTCGATTAGGTTCCGCCGTCCGCCAACTTCCCCGAATACCGCCGACAAAGGATCGCCCGCGATGCTCGATAATGAACAAATGACCGGCATGGCGCATGTCGGCGGGACCGAATTACCCAGCAGCGAGACCATCCGTCTTATGGCGAATCGGGTGAGCGTGCGCAAATATACCGACCAGCCGGTCCCCGACGCCATGGTCGAGGCGGTGCTGCGGGCTGCCTTCCGGGCGCCCACATCGTCGAACATCCAGTCCTATAGCGTCGTCGTCGTGCGCGACCGCGAAACCCTCGGGCGCCTGTCCGTTGTCACAGCCAACCAGCGCCATGTGGTGGAAACGCCGGTGTTTCTGGGATTCTGCACCGACATGGCGCGAATCGAGCATGCGATGCTGGCGCGCGGCCATGACATTGACGGCAATAATCTGGAAATGAGCCTGGTCACCAGCATGGACGCGGCGCTGGTTGGTATGTCGGCCTCGCTGGCCGCCGAATCCCTCGGCCTTCGGGGCGTGATGATCGGCGCGGTGCGCAACGACGCGGTGGCGACGGCGCATATCCTGGGCCTACCGCACCGGGTCTATTGCGTCTTCGGCCTCTGTCTCGGCTGGCCGGACGAGACGCCGCCCCAGAAGCCGCGCATGCCCTACGACGCCATGGTGCATTACGAGCACTATGGCGCGCTCCGCAACAGCACGGTCATGGCGGAAGCAGTCGCCCACTATGATGGCGAACTTGCGGCCCACTACCGCGCCACCGGCCGCAAGACCAGCGACGATTCGTGGAGCCACGACGTCGACGCCAAATTCTCGGTCAAGCCGCGCGACACGCTCCGCCGGCAGCTCGCCATGCGCGGCTTCGACTTCCGCTGATCCTCACACCGTTCAGGACGATCGCTGCCTCAGTTCGGCCAGCTCGGTGACGAACCGCTCCTGGGGCGGCGCGTTGGCGGGATCGACGTGACGCAGGCGGTGGAAGGCGCGATACGGCGCATATTCCTCGCGCACGGCCCGCAGTTGGGTGACGGCATCGCCATGCAAGTCGACGCGGAGATCGAGCAGATCGTCGGGCGCCGGACCCGCGACCATCAGCACCGCCGACCGCTCGGGCAGATGTCCGGCCGAGCCTGCCTGGCCGCCCGCATCCCGGCCCGCCTCGAGCGCCCTGAGCAAACGGTCATCGAGATCGCCCGCGATCGCGCCCTCGAAGGACCGGGCCATGGCGTCCAGCACCTTTTCGCTCGCCAGCACATTGCCGGCGATGACATAGCCGGCGCCCACCCGATGACCCGTCCAGGGCCGGGTGCGGGTGCCGGTATGCCCCGCGCCACGGCCCTCGCCATCGAGGACGAGCAGCTGGCGGAATTCGATGTGCGGGTCCACCGCCAGGAGTGCGCCCAAGGTTTCCGCAGCCGAACGACCTTGCCGGAGATATTCAAGACCCAACCGGCGCAATTCCGGATTGACGAAGGCCTGGCTCGACACCACGCCGCCGCCTCCAGCGATGGCGGGGCAGAGGGAGCCGACCGCGAGCGAGTAGGTGGCGATCGCAATGCCGATCTCACCGGTGCGCCCGCAACGGCCGAGGATCGTGTAGGTCATACCTCCCCCCTTCTTGACGTCAGAACATATCGGGCGTGATCACGTTTTGCGGGCGCGGCCCCATGAGCGCCGCGCGCATTGTCTCGGCCGCCTTCAGCCGGGTGTCGTCCCAGGCCTGCGGCGTGAAGAAGGCCGAATGCGGCGTGATGATCAGCCGCCCCTCGGTCCAGGCCTCGCGCGCCCGGAAGGCACGCAATATTTCCGGGATCGGCTCGACCGGCGGCTCGACCGGCAGCACATCGAGGCCGACCCCGGCCAGGTGACCGCGCCGCAAGAGATCGGCCAGCGCCTCCACGTCGACAATGGGCCCGCGCGCCGTATTCACCACCACGCCACCCTTCGGCATGCGCTCCAGCATGGCGCGCGAGACCATGCCGCGCGTCTCCGGTGTCAGGGGTGCATGGATCGAGAGCGTGTCGGTCCGCTCCATCAGGGCTTCGAGGGTGGGGGCGCGCTCGACGCCCACGCCGAGCTCGGTGCCGTTCGGCATATGGGGGTCGAACACCACGACACGGAACTGCAACGCCTTGGCGCGCAAGGCCACCGCCGTGCCGATGCGCCCGAGCCCGATGATGCCGAAGGTCTGCACGCCCGAGCGGCGCAGCAGCGGGTCGCGCTGATAGGTCCAGGCCGCCGGCTGCGGCCGGCGCTGGGCCTCGAGATGGAGGATGATGCCGCGCCGAAGCGAGAGGGCGAGCGCGATGGCGTGGTCCGCGACTTCGGTGGTGCCATAGTCCGGCACATTGCAGACCATGACGTTGCGCTCGGCCGCCGCCTTGCGGTCGAGCTTGTCGTAGCCGACCCCCATGCGCACCACGCATCTGAGTTTGGGGAACTGGCCGTAATGGGCGGCCGTCACGCCGTGGCGCATGACCATCAGACCGTCCACGTCGGCGCAGTCGGTCGCGGCCAGCTCGGCAAGGTCGGCCACCTTGCGCCACACGACATTGATGCCGGCGCCATAGACCTCCCGTTCGACGCTGTCATTGTCGTAGAGGCTTTCGGCGTACAAGACGGTCATGGCCATGGCCCCGGTGTCCCCCTGTCGGTCGTTGCTGCCATGATCCTGCGGCGCCGACGCCGGCGATGCAATGGCGAGATGGGGCAATGGCGAGATGGGGCACAGCCTTTCGGGGCTTGATCTTCGCTGGCCGGGCCCCGATGCTGATCGGGGAAGGAGCGCCCCATGACCGCTGGTCGCGACTATGACGTGCTGGTGTTGGGCGGCGGCCTGGTCGGCGCCGCCATCGCCCATGGCTTGACCCGCCGCAAGCTCCGGGTCGCGGTCCTCGACGAGGGCGACCTTGCCTTTCGCGCCTCGCGCGGCAATTTCGGTCTCGTGTGGGTCCAGGGCAAGGGCCGCGGCATGCCCGCCTATGCCGACTGGGCGCGTTTATCGGCCGACCTATGGCCCGAATTCTCGGCCGAACTGGAAGCGATCACCGGCCAGCCTGTCTATTACCGGAAGCCCGGCGGCCTCGCCCTTTGCCTGAGTGAATCCGAGATGGAGGAACGCGCGACCCTCATCCGGGGCATGCACAACCAGCAGGGCCCCAAGGGCTACGATTGCCAGATGCTGGACCGGAAGGCCGTGCGGGAGATGCTGCCCCAGGCGGGACCGGCGGTCGTGGGCGCCTCCTATTGCCCGCATGATGGCCATACCAGCCCGCTGCATTTGTTGCGGGCCTTGCACACGGCGATCACCCAGGCCGGCAACGACTATCTACCCGAGCACCGGATCGAGCAGCTGGAGGGCTTGGCCGGCGGCGGCTTCCGGGTTGTGGCGGCCGGCAAGACCTTTGCCGCGCCCAAGGTTGTGCTCGCCGCCGGCCTCGGCAATCCGGGCCTTGGCCGCCAGCTCGGCCTGAACCTGCCGATCCGTCCCCAGCGCGGCCAGATCCTGGTGACCGAGCGCCTGCCCGCCATGTTCCACTACCCGATCAATGGCGTGCGCCAGACGGCCGAAGGCAGCATCATGCTGGGCAGTTCCCAGGAGGAAGTGGGCTTCAACAATAGCACGTCGGTCGATGTGCTGAGCCGGATCGCCAGCCGGGCGGTTCGCGCCTTTCCGGTCCTGGCCGGGGCCAATCTGGTGCGCACCTGGGGGGCGCTGCGCGTGCTCGCCCCGGACGAGTTCCCGATCTATCTCGAAGCGCCCGATTATCCGGGCGCCTTTATCGCCACTTGCCACAGCGGCGTTTCGCTGGCGGGCGCGCACGCGCTCCGCTACGCGAGCTATGTGGCCGAGGGCAGACTCCCAGCCGAACTGGCACCCCTGCATGTCCGGAGATTCGATGTTCAAACGGCGGCACGAACCGAACCACGCGCTCACCGTATATCTGGACGGTGACCCCATCACGGCCGCCGCCGGCGACATGGTGGCGGCGGTGCTGCTGGCGAGCCCCGATCCCAGATGCCGGGCGACACCCGTGAGCGGTAGCCCGCGAGCGCCCTATTGCATGATGGGCGTCTGTTTCGACTGCCTGATGGAGATCGACGGTGTCCTGAACCGCCAGGCCTGTCTGGTGCCGGTGGCGGACGGCATGCGCATCCGCCGCCAGCCGCGTCCCGAACCCATGGCACTCACATGAGCCCACAATACGATCTTGCGATCGTGGGCGGCGGACCGGCGGGCATGGCGGCCGCCGTCAGGGCCGCCGCATTCGGCCTCCATACCGTCCTCTTCGACGAGCAGCCTGCGCCCGGCGGCCAGATCTATCGCGCCATCGAAGCCGTCGCCGGCGGGCGGCCGCAAGACCTTCCGATTCTCGGACCGGAATATCGCCGCGGCATTGCCCTGGTCGAGGCCTTCCGGAAGTGCGACGCGACCTATTGCCCGGGCACGTCGGTCTGGCAGCTCACCCGCGAGCTCGAACTCGGCATCGTCGACGCCGGGGGTGCCCGCATGGTCCATGCGCGGCATGTGCTGCTCGCGACCGGGGCGCTGGAACGACCGGTGCCGTTCCCCGGCTGGACGCTGCCGGGGGTCATGACGGCGGGTGCCGCTCAGGGCCTGCTGAAAGCGTCGGGCATGCTTCCCGATGTACCGGTGGTCTTCTATGGCGGCGGGCCGCTCCTCTATCAGTTCGCCTGGCAGCTCGCCCAGGCGGGTGTGCCAGTTGCCGCCATTCTCGACACCGGCCGGCGCGCCAACTATGTCGCCGCCGCCCCCTACCTGCCGGCGGCGCTTGCCGCCGGCGACTATGTGGCCAAGGGTCTCCGGCTCTTGAACGGTATCCGCCGCCACCGCATCCCGATCATGCGAGGCGTCAGCGACTTCCAGGCACTCGGCAATGATCGCGTGCGCGAAGTCGCGTACCGCCAGGGCGGCACCACCCACCATATGGCCGCCGGCCTGGTGCTGGTGCATGCGGGTGTGGTCGCCAATTGCCAGCTTACCCAATCGGTCCCCTGCCGGCATGAATGGTACGGGCCACAGCGCGCATGGCGGCCGGTGACGGACCCATGGGGCAATACGGATTTGGCTGGCATCCAGGTCGCGGGCGACTGCGGCGGCATCGGCGGCGCGGATGCGGCGGTGCATGCAGGCCGCATCGCTGCCTTCGAGGCCGCGCGGCGCCTCGGACGCTTGAGCGGCGACCAGCGCGACACGCTGGCGCACCCTGACCGGCTCGCCTGGCGCCGCCACTTGCTGGCACGGCCTTTCCTCGACGCGCTCTACCCGCCGTCGCCGGGGACATTGGCACCCGATGACGCGACCCTCATCTGCCGCTGCGAGGAAGTGACGGCGGGCGCCATCCGCGCGGCCGTCCGCCTCGGCGGCACCGGGCCGAACCAGGTCAAGTCCTACACCCGGGCCGGGATGGGGCCGTGCCAGGGCCGTGAATGCGGCCTGACGGTCACCGAAATCATCGCGGCCGAGCGCGGCCTCGCGCCCGAAGCGGTGGGGACCTATCGCATCCGCCCGCCGATCAAGCCCTTGACGGTCGGCCAAATGGCCGGCCTTGACGACGCCACCCGATGAGCGACGCCGATGTCATCATCGTTGGCGGCGGCCTGCATGGCTGCTCCGCCGCCTACAATCTCGCGAGCCGGCGGGTCAAGGTGCTGGTGCTGGAGAAGCATGTGGTCGGCCGGCATGCCTCGAGCGCCAGCGCCGGGGGTGTCCGCCGCCTCGGCCGGCACCCGGCCGAAATCCCGCTCGCCATGGCGTCGATCGAGCTCTGGCATCGGCTGAACGAGCTGCTCGGCGCCGACACCGAGTTCCATGCGAGCGGCCAGGTGCGGGTCGCCGAAACGCCGGACGAACTCGACGCCTGCGAAGCGCGGGTGGCGCTTACCCGCTCGCTCGGCTACGACCATGAAATCCTGATCGACAAAGGTGAACTCGTCCGCCTGGTGCCGGGCATCGCCGCAACCGCCCAGGGCGGCATCTATGTGCGAGAGGATGGCCACGCCTTCCCCTACAAGACGACGCTCGCCTTTCGCAACGCCGCCGAGCGCCACGGCGCCATCGTTCGCGAGGGTGTGGCGGTGCTGGCGATCGAGCGCGCCACCCACACTTGGCGCGTCCTGACCGATCGCGGCCGGTTCGAGGCGCCGGTGCTGGTCAACGCGGCGGGTGCTTGGGGTGGCGAGGTCGCGGCCATGATCGGCGACCCGGTGCCGACCTCGCCGGTGGCGCTGATGATGATGGTGACGGCGCGCATGTCGCGCTGGCTCGGCCCCACGGTCGGAAGCATGGGCCGCAAGCTCTCCTTCAAGCAGTCGGAAAGCGGCACCATGGTGATCGGCGGCGGCTATCGCGGCACGGTCCATCCCGAGAGCGAACTCACCAGCCTCGATTTCGCCGGTCTCCGGGCGAGTGCCCGCACTGTCAGCGAGCTGTTTCCGCATATGCGCCATGTCGACATCGTGCGCTGCTGGGCTGGCATCGAGGGCTTCACCCCCGACGACATCCCCTATATCGGGCCATCCAAGGCGGCGCCCGATGCCTACCACTCGTTTGCATTTTGCGGGCACGGCTTCCAGCTCGGCCCGGTGGTCGGCGCCATCACCGCCGAGCTGATCCTCAACGGCCGGAGCAATCTGCCGATCGAGGCCTTCCGCATCGACCGCTTCGAGGGGACGGGCGCGGCTTACAGAGGAGATATTAGCCGATAGGGATTAGCGGTCCAACCGCAACACGGACCAGCCAGGAAGATCGGCACGGGCATATTAGCCGATAGGGATTAGCGGTCCAACCGCAACTCCTAGCCGCCGAGCGCTGTTTGGATCGGGATATTAGCCGATAGGGATTAGCGGTCCAACCGCAACTGGAAGGAGCGGATCAGCTTTTTCGGATAGATATTAGCCGATAGGGATTAGCGGTCCAACCGCAACCGAACGGTGATATGGGGACTCCCCGCTTGGGGAGTCCCCATATCACCGTTCGGTCGCCTTTGGCGACCGGTTTGCATCCAAGGCTATTCCGCCAGAGGCGTTTTGTCCGGGTCCCTGGTCCATGTGACGGGTTTGGGGCGCAAGACAGTCGCTCGTGGCGCCCACCCGGCCGCGCGTCAGTTCGTCGCCTCGATGCCGCCCGCCTTCTTGACCACCTCGGCCCAGCGCACGACGTCGGCCTTGATGATCTCCAGCATCTTGTCGCCGCCCGCCTGGTGCGGCTTCGGCACGCTGCCGCCAAGATCAAAGAAGCGCTTCTGGACGTCGGCATCGGCGAGCGATTCCGCGACCGCCTGGCGCAGCCTGGCCAGGATTGGCGCCGGCGTGGCCTTCGGCGCATAGAGGCCGAGCCAGCTCTCCACCTTGAAGGCGGGCAGGCCGCCCTCGGTCGCGGTCGGCACATCGGGCAGCACCGGCGAGCGGGCCTCGTCCGCCACCCCAAACGCCTTGACGGAGCCACCCTTCACATGGCCGGTGACCGAGGCCACCAGATCGCAGGTGCCATCGACCGCGCCCGAAAGGATGTCGTTGATGGTTTGGCCGAAGCCGCGATAGACGACATAGGTGGGGTCGACCTCGATGAGCTGAAAATACAGCACGCAGGTGAGGTGCGAGAGCGAACCCAGACCATTATGGGCCATCTTCAGGCCCTTGCCGTTCGCCTTGGCATAGGCGGTAAAGGCCTGCAGCGTGTCGGCCGGGAAATCCTTGCGGACGATGAGAAGGTTCGGTGTCACGTTGACGATGCCGAGATAGTCAAAGTCGGTCCTGGGATCGTAGGGCAGCTTCGGATTGGTCGACACCGCCGCCGCGTGGGTGCCCATATGACCCACGCCGATGGTGTAGCCGTCGGGCTTGGAATTCTTGCCCCGCAACGACCCGGTGGCGCCACCGGCGCCGGCCACATTCTCGACGACGATGGTCTGGCCGAGGCGCTTGGACATGGCGTCACCCATGATGCGGCCGGTCACATCGGTGGCGCCGCCGGCGGCAAACGGCACGATCATGGTGATGATGCGCTCCGGATAGGCCTGCGCCGACGCCAGGCCGACAAAACACACCATTGCCACCAGCGGCGCCAACGCGCGCCCGGTAGCGAAAAACAGAGCCATCCTTGGCCTCCCCCGCGATCGTTCCGGCGGCTTCGGCGCCGCCGTTATGCCGGGATAATGCCTGAGCGCACCCCATAGGGCAGCATTTTTATGCTGCCGCCACTACTCGGCGAAGACGCGCTCGCGGCGCCGGCGGATTGTCGGCAAGAGGACGATGAATGCCACGACCAGCGACATGGACAGCAGGGTGGCCGATACCGGATGGTCAATGAAGGTCATCATCTTGCCTTGCGAGATGGCGAGCGCCTGACGCAGCTTCTCCTCCATGAGCCGGCCGAGCACGTAACCCAGCAGCAAGGGCGCCGGCTCGAAATCGAGCTTGATCAGCGCGAAGCCGACCAGCCCAAAGGCGGCGGTCAAATAGACGTCGGCCGGGTTGTTGTTCACCGAGTAGATGCCGATGCAGCAGAACAGCACGATGGCCGGGAACATCAGCCGATAGGGTACCCGCAACAGGCGAACCCAGATGCCGATCAGCGGCAGGTTGATAATCAGCAGCATCAGGTTGCCGATCCACATGGAGACGATCATTCCCCAAAACAGCTTCGGCTGCTTGGTGAGGATTTCGGGGCCCGGCACGATGCCATGGATGGTCATGGCGCCGACCATGAGCGCCATGACGGCATTGGGCGGGATGCCGAGCGTCAACAGCGGAATGAACGCCGTCTGGGCGCCGGCATTGTTGGCGGACTCGGGGCCGGCCACGCCCTCGATCGCCCCCGTGCCAAAGCGCGACGGGTCCTTGGCGAGTTTCTTCTCGAGCGTATAGGTGGCGAACGGCGCCAGGACCGCGCCATTGCCCGGCAGCAGCCCCAGGATCGAGCCGATGCCGGTGCCGCGCAAGATGGGTGCGAGCGACTGGCGGAAGTCGGCAAGGCTTGGCAGCAGCCGGCCGATCTTCGCTTGCACCGCGACCCGCGCCTCGGGTGCGTCCAAATTGCGCAAAATCTCGCCAAAGCCGATGACGCCCATGGCAATCACGGCAAAGTCGATGCCGTCGGCAATCTCGCTCCAGCCGAAGGTCAGCCGCTCGTCGCCGGTCTCCAGGTCGGTGCCGACCGTCGACAAGAGCACGCCAATCAGGATCATGGCGATCGCCTTCGGCACCGAGCCGCGCGCCAGCACCACCGCCAGCATCAAGCCGAACACCATCAAGGCGAAATAATCCGCCGGGCGGAACAGCAGCGCGAATTTGGTGAGCGGCTGGGCGAGGGCCGCGATGACCATCGTCGCGATGGTGCCGGCGATAAACGAGCCGATCGCCGCGATACCGAGCGCCACGCCCGCCCGGCCATTGCGCGCCATTTGATGGCCGTCGAGGGTGGTCACGACCGCCGTGGCCTCGCCCGGAATATTGACCAGGATCGCCGTGGTCGAGCCGCCATACTGGGCACCGTAATAGATGCCGGCCAGCATGATCAAGGCGCCGATCGGGTCGATGCCGAAGGTGATCGGCAACAGCATGGCGATGGTGGCGACCGGCCCCACACCCGGCAGCACGCCGATGAGCGTGCCGACCATGCAGCCGATCAGGCACAAGGCGAGATTATTCGCGCTGAAAACCACCGTGGCGCCGAGATAGAGATTATCGAGCAGTTCCATGATCGCCGCGGCCTCAATATCCCAGGATGAAGGGCAGCAGCGGGATCGGCAGCCGCAAGGCGACCTTGAACAAGAGGATGCAGAAACCCGTCATGACGGCGGCGAAGATCATGACTTCCATGGGCCGTGTTTCCCGGTCGGCGAGGGCCGCGAGGATCATGGCGAGCGGCCCCGCCACCGCGAGGCCGAGCGGGCGCACGGTGGCGGCAAAAGCGACCACCGCGCCGAGCACCAGGATGGGCCCGCGCAAGGTCCATGGCTCCAACCGCCGGCCGCCCGGGATGAGCCCCAGGATCAGGATCAGCACCCCCATCGCCGCGATGAGGCCGGCCACCAGATTCGGCATGAACGCGGGCCCGACGCTGGATGTCGGACCCGAGTCGATGTCACGCAAGGCCACATGGGCCACCGCCGCGACTCCGATCAGCAGCAGGCCGCCGACAATGTCGCTCGCGAGGCGCGTGCCAGGGCTAGTACCGGCCATTCAGGGCTCGATCAGGGCGTTGGTGACGGAAACCGTGCCGCCCATCCAGAGTGGCAGATAGGTCATCTTGACGCCAGCGCCGCCGGTCATGACCGGATGAATGTGGGCCGCCGTGGGTGCAACCGGTGGCAAGCCAGTGTTGGTTGCCGGTCGGTCGCCGAACACCAGCGCAGAGGTCTCGGCGAAAAGATAGTTCTGGATGCGCGCGAGCGTCCAGCCATGCTTGAGGGCCTGGTCCGACAGCTCGGGCGGCAGCAGAAAGAACTGTTCCCCGCCCGGCCGCTCGCGGCCGGCGCCCGCAACCGTCAGGGCGGCGCGCATCGCCGCCGCCACCGGCCTGAGGATCGCCTCGGGCGTGTCGCGCCCGTCGAAGGGCAGCACTTCCTGGGTTCCCGAGACGCCGAGGACCGTCACCGCGCTCTCGGCCGCGGCGAAGCCGCGGCGCGCATGCAAGGGCGGCATGAGCGCGTGTTCGCCCTCGGCGAAACAGAAGGCATATTTGCCCGGCTGGCCCATGGTCGCCATGTCGGCGACGCCGGGGCGCGCACCGCCGATATGCACGAGCGAAAGTTGGACCGCGCGACCGATGCAGGCATTGGCGCGATTGCCGGGCCCGAGGCAGTTGGTGCCGGCGTTCATGCCAAGTTGCCCGACCGCCGGGCCATGCACGATCACGGCAACGGCGGGTGTGCCGGTGGTGGTGAGAAGGCCGAGCAGATTGAACTCCGGCTCCCGGCAGGCCGCCAGCGCCGTCAAGACGACGGCCAGTTCCGCCGGCCCGCAGCCCGCCAGCACGCAATTATAGGCGATGGCACTCGCCGTCAGCTCGCCGAAGAGCGGCGGCACCGGCCCATAGGAGCGCTCGGGCGCCCGGACGCCGGCCAGCATGCGCTGGAGGCGCGCTGCTGTCGGTGGCACCAGCGGCAGGCCGTCGCCGAGGCCCTGTTCGGCGAGGCTGGCTTGGGCGTCTTCCCAGGCGATCGTCTCGGCAAACAGCGGATACTCATCGGAGCCGATCACGACGTCGGCTTCATGCGCTGGCCGCGACCCGGACCGAACAGACCGCCGTGCCGCCGAACGAAGGGATATAGGCCGAGTGCTTGCCCGGACCGCCCGCGACCAGCATGTGGAAGTCTTCGGGCGTCGGTGTCAGGTGATAATGACCGTCCACCGGCAGCCGCCCCATGCTCGCATAGCTCTCCTGGTTCTCCGTCGAGATGCGCGAGGCATGGACGCGCGAGCGCTGGAAAAGGTCCTTCTGCATCGCCTCGATGGTCCAGCCGTCACGGGCCAGGGTCTGGGCATGCTCCGGCCCCAGCACGATGAAGAGCGGCCCCTTGCCGGAGATGACATTGGCGCCGGGCTGGGAAATCGTCTGGGCGACGGTGGTCAGGATGCCCTCGGCCGTGGTACTGCCATGGTCGTTGATATTGTGCGGCGCTTCGCCGGACATGACCGTCACCACGCTGTCGGAGGCGGCGAAGCCGCGCCGCACATGGTAGGGCGGCCACGGGCTCTCTTCCTCGTTCTCGCCGAAGCAGAACGAGTATTTGGCGGGCGAGCCATGGGTCGCGCGGTCCATGATGCCGGGCTTGGCGCCGCCGACATTGAGCAGAATCAGTTCCAGCGCCCGGCCGATGGTGGCGTTGGCGCGGTTGCCCTGGCCGAAGCAATTACTGGAATAGTTGATGGCAAGCTGGCGGCGGATCGGGCCGCTCACCAGCAGCATCGGCGCGCAGGGGTGCGTGGTCGCGAGCGTGCCATGCAGATTGTAGTCGGGCGTCAGCACGCCCCGGAGTGCCGCCAGCACCACGGGGAAATATTCCGGCCGGCAGCCGGCCATGACCGCGTTCGCAGCCAGGCTTTGCAGGGTCGGGATCAGGCGGCTCGGCGAGATCGGCGGAAACGGCTCATTGTCGCCGCGCGCGATTGCCGTGAAGCGCTCGACCGCCGCTTCGCTCGGCACGGCCAGCGGCATGCCGTCGCTCCAACCCTGGGCGATGGCATAGTCCGTCCATGCCTCGCCATCCAGATCGCCAACGTCGATGATTTCGGTTGCTTCGATATCGCTCATAGGCGCGCCCCATATCCGATGGCTCCCCGGCGATGCCGGGGAGCCCATCAGTCACTTACCCATCACTTCTTTCAGGCCCACCATCGCCTGCTCGATCCGCGCCGCCAGTTCGGCCGCATTGAGGCCGCCGACCGGATGCTTCACGACGACCAGCTTCGGCGTCACCTTGCGGGCCTTTGCCTGGGCCAGCACGAGGGGCCGGAACGTCTCGGTGGCGACCACCAGGCTGGTGACGCCCCGCTTCTCCAATTCAACGCTGTCATGGAAACTCCACGACGAACACGACCCTCAATCGGCGAGGGCCAGCAGGGCCACCCGGTATTTGCCGGATATCTCGTCGATGGTGGCGGCCGGCGCCGGCTGGCTGGCGCTGTCCTTGGACGCGAACTCGATATTGTCGATGCGCCGCACACCCGCCAGTTTCTCGCGGATGCCCGCCAGCAGCGCATGGGCGTTGGGCTTGGAATTCGTAAACAGGACGATCGGGTCGTTCAGCCAGTCGACCGGTCTGGTGGTGACCTGCTCGGTCCCGGCCAAACTGAGGCCGAAACTCGGATTGACGATACGCATAGGACCTCCTCTTTAATGGCGCTCTCAAGCTCTTTAATCGCGCTCTCAAGCTCTTTAATGGCGCGATCAAGACCGCTGCAACAGGCGCGCCAGGCAAGACCCGGCGCGCTCGCCGTCCCGGATCGCCTCGCCGACGCTCTCCGTCGAGGCGGCCCGGACATCGCCGGCGGCAAACAGCAAAGGCAGGCCCGTGGCCATGTCGGCATCGACCCGGATCCGCCCGCTGGATTCCACCGTCAGCAACCCGTCCGCGAAATCGAGGCCGGGCCGGCGATCACTATAGGCAAAAACCCCAAGCACCTCCAGGTGGTGGCGCCCGTCGGGGCCATCGACCAAAACACCGGTCACGCCATCCTCTCCGGAGAGCCCGACGACGTGGCCCGGGACCAAGGTTACGCCAGCCGCCCGGAGGCGGCCGGCCGCTTCGCCGATCGGGTGGCTAGCGACCAGACTGACATGGTCCGTCATCCGGGCGAGGTCGATCGCCTCCTGAAGCGCCCATTTATCGTCACCCACCACCACGACCCGCTCGCCCGCGTAAAGCGGGCCATCGCAGGAGGCACAGTGTGACAGGCCACGGCCTTCATAGGCCGCCTCGCCCGCGATGCCAAGGCGGCCATGGCCGAGACCGGTGGCGATGACGATGGCCTTGGCGCCAAGTTCCGCATTGTCGACCCAGAGCCGCCAAGGCTCGCCTTGGACGAGCGCGGTCACCTCGCCGATCATCATTTCGACTCCGGCCGCCATCGCTCCATCGAGCAGATGGGCCACCAGATCCGCGCCCATCGACGCGCCCTGGGCGGCGGGAAAGTCATGGATCTCGGTCACGTTCATCAGCACGCCGCCCGGACCCATCCGGTCGATACAGGCGACGGACAAGGCCGCCGCCGCAACCGACCGGGCCGCCGTCAGGCCGGCAACCCCAGCGCCGATCACCACCACATCCCACATCCGGTCCATGCCCCGCCCCCGACAAAATGCTTCGACCCGCGCCGTTCGCGGGATTGACCCGGATTATTGATGGTGGGTCTGATTTCAGGCTGGCGGATGTAGCTTAATTCGTTGAAATCGTGTAGAAATTCGTTGTCGAAGCGAGCTTCTCCCCGATCACCGAAAGCGCCACACCCGCCATGACTGACGATACCCTTCTTGGCTT
>SHVR01000007.1 GCA_009694185.1 Alphaproteobacteria bacterium
CAAGAAGGGTATCGTCAGTCATGGCGGGTGTGGCGCTTTCGGTGATCGGGGAGAAGCTCGCTTCGACAACGAATTTCTACACGATTTCAACGAATTAAGCTACATCCGCCAGCCTGAAATCAGACCCACCATCAATAATCCGGGTTAAGGGCCTACGCCGTCCGGGGTGGACCCCAGAGCGTGGCCGGGTTCTGCTTGAACTGGTGATCCTCGGTCAGGTTGTCCAGCACATTCTGGGGTGTGACGCCGAACTTCCGCGACAGATCCCACGCAATTCTCAAATTGGTCTTCTGGCTCTGGCTCATGTCGGTGGTCAGGATCGGCTTGGTGCTGCCGAAGTTGCCGTCCAGCGGCTGGACGGTATTGGTGTTGAAGTCATAGATCGACGTCCAGGGGCTCAGGATTCCGGTTGGCGGTGTCAAGGCATAGCGCTCGTTGCCGAGGTCGCGAAACAGCCATGTGACGGGCTGGCAATCCGGCCCGATGCTGGGCCCGCCTTCCGAGTTGCGGACGAAGGGGTCGAACGAGCCCATGTCGAGCTTGTGCTCGGAGATGAAGTTGGTGGCCGGCTGCATCGGGAAATTGCCGAGCAGGCGGTCGTGCGGCGTGACGCCGTCGGGTGGCGGCGCCGCCGCTGCCTGCCAGGTAGTCTGGATCTGCTGGCCAAACACCATATCGAAGGCGGCTTGGGCGCGCCCCAGTGTGTTGGGAAGGATAACGCCCATGTTGGGCGTGGCGCCGCTCGTCGTTGTCGCCGGGGCCGTATCGGCCGATTCGAGGGCGGACGTTATCATGGCGATGCCGGCTTGCGGTTTGGCCGTCGGCGGCGCGACGCGCGCTTCGATCGTGCCGCTTGAGGGCGGCTTGATCGACGCAAGTGCGTTCGCGAAGCTTGGCGGCGTATCGCTTTGTGCCTTCGACCATTTGGGTCTCGTCCAGCCGGCGGCGAGGGGCTGTACCACGGCATTGGCGTTGTTCGTCGGCATCGGGGACCATCCTCCTGACAGAGCCAGCGCTCATCATGCCGAGCAAGAAGCAAGCGCCGGGCCAACGGAAAAGCCCGGCAATCCCGCATTTTTCGCGAACCCCGCTGGATGCTCCCGGCAGGTTTTGCCGGCAAGTCTTGCCGCGGGGCAGCGCGGGCTCGGTCAGCGGCGGCGCCGGCCGTGCTGGCGAGGCGGCTGGCGAGCCGCCTTGAGCTCCAGGGCGCGCCGCATCGAGTGACCCAGATCGACCGGCTGATCCGGGGTCCGTCCGGTTGCCAGCGCCTGGATGAGCGCCAGGTATTGCGGCAGGCAGACTGTTTCGAGGTCGTAATGCTCGACCACCGTCTGGCGCGCCCGGTCGCGGATCGCCTGCATGCGGTCGGGGTGGTCGAGGACTTCGTCGACCCGGTCCACGATCTGTTCGCGCGAAAAGAAGTCGATCAACAGGCCGTTTTCCCGGTCGCGGATCACTTCCTGCACGGGCGGGGTCGCCGAACCCACGATCAGGCAGCCCGACGCCATGGCTTCCAGCATCGACCAGGACAGCACGAAGGGGTAGGTCAGGTAGACATGCGCCGACGACACCGCCAGGACCGACAGGAACTGGTCATAGGGGATGCGCCCGAGAAAGTGAATTCGGCTCATGTCGAGGCGATCGCCAAGCTCGGCCAGCATCTTGGCGCGCCAGCTTTCGCCGGGCGGCAGCTTGCGGCCGTAACTCACCCCGTCGGCGCCGACGATCAGCACCCGCGCCTTCGGCCGGCGCCGCAGCAGTTCGGGCAGAGCCCGCATGAAGATGTGGAAGCCGCGATAGGGCTCCAGATTGCGCGACACGAAGGTGATCACCTCGTCGGCGCGGGTTAGCGTCACGCCGACATCGCCGAGTGTCACACTGATATCCGGTTTGGGTCGGATTTCCTCGGTGTCGATGCCTTCGTGAATGATCGATATCTTGGGCACATGGACGCCGGGATAGAGATTGCGCTGCCAGGCGGTCGGCGACTGTCCCCAATCCGAGGCGTCAAGGCCGAGAAGGTTGATGCTGTTCTTCATGCGCACGCGCGGAAAGTCGTCGAAAGTCGCCGGGAACTCCGGATCGAAATTCAGATCGCGCGCGCGCGAGCCGTAGAAATACTCGAAATATCCCAGCAGCGGCACGTCGCGCCAGATGTCCTTCAGGAACAATGTTTCGCCCCAGCCATTGTGGCCGATCATGATGTCGGGCCGGAAGCCTTCGCGTTGCAGTTCCTGGCAAACACGAGCGACCGCCTGGGCATTGAGGGTGCCGCGCTCGAGTTCGCGGATGTAATGGTGTGTCTCCTTGGCCGGCTCGCGGCCGGGCGCGTACTCGATCTTGCGGACGTTGGAGAGCCGGTTCTCGTTCTTGTGGGTCAGGAAGACGACCTCGTTGCCGGGTTGTCGCGCAAGATGGCGGACGGCGTGTTTGTACTGGCCTGGGAAATTCTGGTGCAGGAATAGGTAGCGCATGGTTTGTCTTATCCGGGCAATAGATCGGGGGGCTTGTAGGAGGTCTCGCTCGGGCCGGGCAGCGGGGCGCGCTTGTGGGCGATGACCAGGAGCTCGAATAGATTGCCGCGATTGATTTTCACATGGCCGAAGCCCGCCGCCGTCAGCATCTGGGTGATGGTCTTGGCCGTGAACCCGGTGTGGTGCGCCAGCGCCAACCGGCCGCGCGCCATGCCATCGCGGAACCCGAACATCATGTCGAGCGGCGCGATCGGGCCGGCGGGGGTCGCGTAGGCCGCTTCGTCGAGCAGGTCCTTGGCGATGAGCGCCGCGATGCGCTGCAGGTCCGGCACCAGCGCCATGAAGACGCCGTCCTCGCTCAGCACCCTCGCGCACTCCCTGAATACCGCCGGCACTTCGTGCGCCCAGAGATGCTCGAGCGTGTTCATCGTCCAGACGGCCTGGACGGCCCCCGAGACGACCTGCGTCAGATCGGTCGGCGGTGCCACGATATGCGGCTTGAGCGCGGCATCGGCATCGACCCGGACCACCCGCCAACCGGGACCGTGAAACATGCCATGTAGGCGATGCGGCTCGCCCGCGCCCGCGCCCAAATGCAGCACGTTGCGCGGTGGTGGTGGTGGCGCGAGCGGCGGCGTATCAGCCATTGCTTGCCGGCGGGACCGTCTTCAGCGCGAAGGCCCAGAGATCGAAATTCTTGCCCCGTTGCAGGCGCACCTGCCGGAAGCCCGCCACCGCGAGCGCCCGCACCAGCGTCTTCTGGGTGAAGCCGGTGCGGTGCGCCATGAAGAAATTGCCGCGCGCGATCGCCGTCCTGAAGCCGTAAATCATGTCGATGGGTGCGATCGGCCCGGCGGGTGCCACATAGGCCGTGTCGTCGAGCTTGTCGTTGGCGACCAGTTCGGCGATGCGCTGCAAATCGGGGAGGGTGATCAGCAAGTGGCCGGCCGGCTTGATCACCCGGCAGAATTCGCCGAGCGCCAACGGCACGTCGTGCGGATAGAGATGTTCGAGATTGTGCGACGACCAGACCGCGTCGACCGATTCGCTGGCCACCATGGCCATGTCGGTGATCGAGGCGACAATGTCCGGCTGGACCGTCGGGTCGATGTCGAGGCGCACCTCGCGCCACTCGGGCCCTCGATAGCTGACATGCAGCTTGTCCGGGTTGGGGTCGCCGCAGCCGACATGCAGTACCGTCTTGGCGGCTGTGACGGCCGTGGCGGCGACGGGGGCGATGGGGGCGATGGGGGCGATGGGGGCAGTGATCAGAAGGTCGTCGCTCATGGCTGCTCATGGCGCGGGGATGACGGATAGGTCATACACAGAGGTGCCGCGCCTAACAAGCCCTGGGGCGGTTGCGAGCCGGCGCGGCTCGGGCGCGAATCGAGGGGGAAAATTCACCATGGCCAAGCAATCGACAGTAGGCTTTATCGGCCTGGGCGTCATGGGCGAGCCCATGTGCCGCAATCTGGCGCGGAAATCGGGTCATCCGGTGCTGGCCTACGACACCCGGCGGGAGCCGTTGCAGGCACTTAGCCGCGACGGGGTCGAGAGCGCCAACTCGGTGGCCGATCTGGCCGCCCGCGCCGATATCGTCATTCTGTCGCTGCCGGGCGAGCCCGAAGTGCGGGCGGTGTGCCTCGGCCCGGGCGGGCTCGCGGCGCATGCGCGGCCCGGCCAGATCCTGGTCGATGCCAGCACCTGCCCAGTGTCGCTCGCCCGGGAACTGGCGGCGGCCTTCGCCCTCAAGGGTGCCCGCTTCGCGGACGCGCCGGTCGCGCGTACCGCCAAGGCGGCCGTCGACGGCACCCTCAGCATCATGGTGGGTGGCGACGCGGCGGTGTTCGAGACCATCCAACCGCTGCTTGCCTGCATGGGCAATGAGGTGACCCATTGCGGCAAGGTGGGCGCCGGCCAGGCGGTCAAGCTCATGAACAACATGGTGGTGGCCCAGACCGTGGTCGCCATCGCCGAGGCGCTCGCGACGGCGCGCGCCTCGGGCGCCGTCGATGGCAAGGTCTTGTTCGAGACCCTGACCAAGGGCTCGGCCGACAGTTTCGTGTTGCGTAATCACGGCCTCAAATTCATGGAGCCCGGCAACCACCCGACCCAGGCGGCGTTCCCCACCACCTACATCCTGAAGGACCTCTCCTATGCCATCCGCCTGGCCGCGGAGGCGGGCGTCACCATGGCCCAGGCGGAAACGACGCTCCGCCTCCTGGAACGAACCAAGGCGGCGGGCTATGGCGACAATTACTACACCGCCGTCATCGACATGATCGAGGGGCGGGCGAAGGGCCGCTAGGGCGGCTTGTCACGCGCCGCGGCGCGCCCGCCCGATGTCGCTATCCCGTTTCCCGTGTGCTTTAATATTTCCAGGTCTTAATATTGGGCAGTGAAGCCCGAACTGGCTGGTATGTCGCGCACCGCGGGAACACCCGTCACCCTCGCCAAGGCCCAGGCGCGGCGCATCTGGCTTCACGCCCAGCGACTCGACGAGCCCGCACCCTTCGGCGACGGGCCTCAGGCGACCCAGGCCGCGGTGGAGCATCTGGGCTATGTCCAGATCGACACCATCAACGTGATCGAACGCTGCCATCACCATATCCTCCAGACGCGCATTCCGGGATATGAGCGGGCCCATCTGGCCCAAGCCCAGAGCATTGACAAGACGGTGTTCGAATACTGGACCCATGCGCTTTCCTATGTGCCGGCCCGGGACATGCGGTTCTATGTCTCGGCCATGCGGCGGGACTGGCGGCGGCGGAGCGCCTGGTTCGCGGCCGTGCCCGCGGCGGATTTGCGCCGGGTGCTGGCCCGCATTCGGCGCCATGGCGCGCTCACGATTCGCGACATCGACGACGATGTGCTGGTGGAAAAGGACCATGCGTGGGCGAGCCGCAAGCCCTCGAAGCGGGCTTTGCAGCTCGCCTTCTACAAGGGCCTGGTCACCGTCAGCCAGCGCGCCGGCATGCTCAAGACCTATGAGCTCGCGGGCCGGCATTTCGGCTGGCAGAGGCCGCCGAAACCCGCTTCGCAGGGCGAGGTCCTGGCCCATCTCCTCGACCGCGCATTGCGGGCGCAGGGTATCGTCAGCCTCGACTCGGTCTGCCATCTGGATGCCAGGCGGAAGCCCGCCATGGGGCGCCTGATCGAGACGCGCCAGCGCCGGAAGGAGCTGCTGCCCGTCACGATCAGGGGTGCGGAAAAACTGGCGCATTGGGCCCGGCCCGAGACGCTTGATCGTCCGCCGGAGCCCAAGGCGGAGTTGGTGCACATCCTCTCGCCCTTCGACCCGCTGGTCATTCAGCGCAAGCGGCTCGAACTTTTCTTCGATTATGCGCACCGCTTCGAGGCCTATCTGCCCAAGGAGAAGCGGCAGTTCGGCTATTTCGCCCTGCCGGTGCTGGTTGATAACGAGATCGTCGCGGCCATCGATCTCAAGACCGACCGCGCCCGGCGCCAGCTGCTGATGCGGCAATTCACCTGGCTTGGCGGCGGTTCAAAGCGCTTGCACAAGCGGCGGATCGAGGAAGCCTTGCATCGCTTCGAACGCTTCCAGCTCGCTACCTGACGCCATAATGTCCCCGACATTAGTTGGCACCTACCCGTCCAGTCGGATGATCGCCAGTGCCAGCGCCTTGGCCCGCGGCACCAGGGTGTCGAGGTTGCAATATTCCTCGGGGCTGTGGGCGCCGCCGCCGACCGGCCCGGTGGCGCAGAGGGTGGGGGCGCCGACATGGGCGGTGAAGCCCGAATCGGCCGAGCCGCCGGTGAACTCGCCCGCCACCTGGAAGCCCACTTCCTTGGCCACACCCCGATAGAGGTCGAACACCGCCTTGCTGTCGGCGCTCTGGTTGAGGGGCAGGAATTCGCGCCGCTGGGTGATCTGGGTGGTGGTGCCGGGCAAGTGAGTGGTGGCGAGGATGCGGCCGATGGCGGCCATGGCCTGGTCGCGCTGGGCGAGGGTCATGAACCGGAGATCGACTTCGGCCGAGGCGTGGGGGGCCACGGTGTTGACCGAACTGCCGCCGGCGATCAGGCCCACATTGACCGTAATGCCGGTCGCGAAATCGGTCAGCGCGTGGAGTGCCCGGATCTTGGCCGCCAGCTCCTCAATGGCGCTGACCCCGTCCTGGGGCCGACCGCCGGAATGGGCCGCCTTGCCGGCGATCTCGAACTTGAAGAAGACGGCACCCTTGCGGCCGGTCACCACATTGCCGCTGATCCGGCCGGGCTCGGAATTGAACACCACGCGGGCGTTGCGCGCCTCCGCCTCGATCACCGGCCGGGACGACGGTGAGGCAATCTCCTCGTCCGAGGTGTAGAGCCCGACCAGGGGAAAGCGGGCGCCGCCATGGCGCTTGAAGGCGGCCAAGACGAAGGTGTTGAGCACCAGGCCGCTCTTCATGTCGGCGACGCCGGGACCATAGGCCACGTCGCCCTCCACCCGGAACGGCCGTTCGGCCACCGTGCCGTCGGGAAAGACTGTGTCGCGATGGCCCATCAGCATGACGTGGCGGTTGCCGCCGCCCGCCGCCGCCGGCACCATCGCCCGGATGCAGTCGCCAAACCGGTCATGGCGGACGCGTTCGGTGGGGATGGCGCGTTCGGCCAGATGCGCTTCGATCACCGCGCCCACCTGGTCGACGCCGGCCTTGTTGTAGCTCCCCGAATCGATGTTCACGAGGTCGCGCAACAGCTCGACCATGGCATCCCGCTGGCCGTCCAGCCAGCCCAATATGTCGCGTTCGTCGGCATTGGCCGCCATGGTGAAAGGCTCCTCGCTCGTTGACCGCCGGGACAGTAGCAGTTTCGGGGCGGCGGTGAAGTGCCCGCCGAGAGTTGCGCCGGGACCGGTTCCCGTCGAGACTTCGCCCATTCGGGAGGACAAGTATGAGCCAGTCGTTCGACGGCGTCCGCGTGGTCGACTTCACCCAGGTCCTGTCGGGGCCCTTTGCCTCGATGCAGTTGGCGTTCGAGGGGGCCGATGTCATCAAGATCGAGCAGCCGGGCGCCGGCGACCAGTCGCGCCAGATGCTGCTGCCCGATGGCGTCTTCGCCGAGGCCGGCCTCTCGGCCATGTATATCAGCGTCAACGCCGGCAAGCGCTCGCTCACCCTCGATTTGAAGCAAGCCAAGGCGCGTGAGATCGTGCACCGCCTGGTCGGCTCCGCCGACGTGCTGGTCGAGAATTTCAAGTCGGGCACCCTGGAGCGCATGGGCTTCGGTTACGCAGCCATGCAGGCGGTCAATCCCCGGCTCGTCTATTGCTCGATATCGGGCTACGGCCAAGGGGGCCCGCGCGCCGGGGCGGCCGCCTACGATCCGGCGATCCAGGCGGCCTCGGGCATGATGTCGATCACCGGCTATGAGGAGACCGGGCCGACCAAGGCGGGCTATTGGGTCAGCGACATGGCGACCGGCATCACGGCGGCTTATTCGATCGCGAGCGCCCTGTTCCGGCGCGAGCGCACGGGCGAGGGCCAGCATATCGACGTCTCCATGCTGGACACGGCGGTCGGTTTCATCGCGCCCATCGTCTCCAACTTCGTCAATTGCGGGGTGACGCCGTTCCTCCCCGGCAATGGCACCCAAGGTGGCACGTCGGTCTCCAGCGTCTACCCGACCAAGGCCGGCTATCTCCAGGTGGCGCCCGCGACCCAGAGCCAGTTCGAGGCCTATTGCCGCGAGCTCGGCCGGCCCGATATCGCGGCGGACCCGCGCTTTAGGGAACGCCAGGGTCGGCTCGCCAACGCGGCGGCGCTGCGCGAGGAATATGTCAAGGCGCTCGCCAGCGACGCGGCACGCGACTGGGAGGCGCGTCTCGGCCGCGCGGGTGTACCGGCCGCCGCCGTCCAGAGTGTCGCCGAGATGACCCAGGATCCACAGATTCGCCATCGCAAGCTGCTGGTCGAATTGCCGGCGCCGGAGAGCCTGGGCCGGAAGGTGACGGTGGTGGGGCCGGGCTTTCGCTGTCAGAGCGACGGACCAGCCACGGACCTGCCGCCGCCCGGCCTCGGTCAGCACACGGCGGAAATTCTGGCCGAAATCGGCTATAGCGTTGGCGAAATCCAGGCGCTCCGGACGGCCGGGGTCGTTTGATGGTGAAGGCGTGAGTTCATGACAAGCAATCGCATCGGTCGCGAGGTTCACCTGGCGAGCCGCCCCATAACCCTGCCGACGGCCGAGAATTTCCGCCTGGTCGAGGTGCCGGTCGCCGACCCGAAGCCCGGCCAGATGCTGCTGCGCACGGTCTGGATGTCGGTCGATCCCTATATGCGCGGCCGCATGAGCGACCGGCCAAGCTATGTCCCGCCCTTCGCCATCGGCCAGCCACTCGACGGGCATTTCATCGGCCGCGTCGAGGAATCGCCCGGCGGCAAGTTCGCCCAAGGCGACTATGTGACCGGGCGAGGCGGCGGCTGGCGCGAATGGCATGTCAGCGATGGGGCGGCGCTCACTCAAGTCGATCCCGGTCCGGTGCCTTTGCAGGCCTATCTCGGGGTCATGGGCATGCCGGGCCAGACGGCGCATGTCGGCCTCCTGCATATCGGCCGCCCGAAGCCGGGCGAGACGGTGTTCGTTTCCGCCGCCTCGGGTGCCGTCGGCGCCATCGTTTGCCAGATCGCCAAGCTCAAGGGCTGTCGCGTGGTCGGCTCCGCCGGCAGCGACGCCAAGGTCGCCTGGCTCGGGGACGCCCTCAAGCTCGATGGCGCCATCAATTACAAGACCTGCGGATCGCTTGGCGAAGCTGTCGCCCGCCTCTGCCCCAAGGGCGTCGACGTGTATTTCGAGAATGTGGGCGGCGCTCATCTCGAAGCCGCCATCGACGCCATGAACCCGTTCGGGCGAATAGCACTCTGCGGCATGATCGCCCAGTACAACGCGGCGACACCGATGCCGGGGCCGGTCAATCTGCCGCTCGCCGTGCGCAAGCGCCTGACGTTGCAGGGCTTCATTGTGAGCGACCATCAGGACAAGCTGGTGCAGTTCCGCTCCGACATGAGCTCTTGGATCAGGGCCGGCCACGTCCAGTGGCGGGAGAGCGTGGTCGATGGCCTGGAGCGCGCGCCCGAGGCGCTGATCCGCCTCTTCACCGGCGAGAATTTCGGCAAGATGCTGGTCCGGGTCGGACCCGATATGCTGTAGCAAAAAAGGGAGAAACGAATGAGCTGGGTAGAGTTGGCTATCCTCGAAGATCTGATGCGCTCCAGGCCCAGGCCGGCGAACCCGACGCCGGAGTTTCTGCGCCAGCGGTTCCGGACCATGGCCGGGCTGTTTCCCTTGGCGGCCGACGCCAGCATCGAGCCGGTGACGGCCCATGGTGTCAAAGCCGAGTTCCTCGCCGCACCCGGCGCCGACAAGGGACGCACCATCTTCTATCTGCATGGCGGCGGCTATGTGATCGGCTCGCCCGAGACCCATCGCAGCCTCGCCTACGATCTCTCCAAGGCGGCCGCCGCCCGGGTGCTGTCGGTGGATTATGGCTTGGCGCCGGAGCGGCCGTTCCCGGCGGCGGTGGAGGATTCACTCGCCGCTTATGGCTGGCTCATGGCCAATGGCGGCAGCGCCAAACGCACCGTGATCGCCGGGGATTCGGCGGGCGGCGGGCTGACCATTGCCGCCCTGGTGGCACTCCGCGATCAGGGCCAGCCCCTGCCGGCGGCCGGCGTCTGCTTCTCGCCCTGGACCGATCTCGAGGGTCTGGGTGACAGCATCAAGAGTCGTGCCGCGGTCGATCCCATGGTGGCACTTGAGGGCCTGACTTGGATGGCCGGCCTCTATCTCGGCGGCGCCGATGCGAAGGCCCCCTTGGCGGCGCCACTTTATGCCGATCTCAAGGGCCTGCCGCCGCTCCTCATCCAGGTGGGCGATAGCGAGATCCTGCGCGATGACGCAACGCGCTTGGCGGCGCGCGCCACAGCGGCGGGCGTCGAGGTGAGCCTCGAAGTCTGGCCCGATATGATCCACATCTGGCACTATTTCGCGGCCATGCTGTCGGAGGGCCGGGAGGCGGTCGAGCGGGCCGGCGGCTTCATCCGGGCCAAGACCGGGTGAGGCTTACCCGCCAGGCGCTGCTGCTGGCGGGCGGTTTGCTGCTGCTCGTCGCGGCGCCGGCGATCGCCGATATGGCGGCCGGCCGGCGGGCCTATGAAGCGGGCATGTTCGCGCGCGCCCTCGACTTGTTGTTGCCCGCCGCCGAAAAAGGCGATGCCGAGGCGCAATTCCTGCTGGGCGCCATCTACAGCGAAGGTGCCCGCGAGGTGAAGGCCGAGCCGGCGCGGGCCGTTGCCTGGTACCGGAAGGCCGCCGAGCAGGGCAACCCGTCGGCCCAATATGAGTTATTCGTGTTGGCTGGCGACCGGGCGGGCGCGGCAGCCGGGCGGCGCGACGAATGGGCGCGGCGCTTGGCCGAACAGGGCCGCCGCCTCGCTGGCCATGCCCGCTCCCAGGCGGCATTTTGCGCGGAATATCTGGGTCTTCTGCATGGGCGCGGACAGTTGCTGCCGCGCGATACCGTTGCCGGCTATGCGTGGCTCGCGCTGGCGCTCCAACTCGGGCGCCAGGAGGCGCAAGCCGCGCACGACATGCTGGCGGCCGACATGAGTCCGGCCGAACTCGCCGCCGCCCGGGTGCTGGCCGCTACTCTGGGCCGTTAGTAATTCCGGAATTACAGATTGCCCTGGTTACCCGGCCGGATGTCGCCCCTGACCATGACATGGAGACCCACCCCTTCGGCGAAGAAGGCGCGTGGGCCGATGATGTTCATGAGCGTGCAAAGCGGCTTGCCGGCGAGGCCGAAATCCGGCGCATTGAGACAGAGCACGTCGCCCTCGATGGTATAGCGGGTCGTCTGCACCGGCCGGTCCCGGCCGCTCGCCTGGTCCCATACCCTGACACGCGCCGTGCCGTCGCTACCGAGCCAGGCCATGAAGATCAGGGTCTTGACCGACTCGGCACCGCGCCCCGGCTGGTCCTTGGGCTCGCTTTGCGGCATGTGCGCCCTGACGGCAATGGTGTTGCCCACCAGCGCTTGGCGGACGTCGATCTTGGGCGCCGGCTGGCGGACTGAGCCATGGCCGCCTTCGGATGCCGCATCGGCCGGTCCCCAAGGCCCCACCAGCAGAACCGACGCAAAGAGCGCCAGAAAAATCCTCATCCCGCGCATTCCAACCCCCCACCCGATCACATTAGAAACTATAGCACGCCCTCGGCCATCGGCGGATACCACCCTCAATCGCCATTTCCCGCCGCCATGCCGGCCATCTCCGGCAGCCCATCGACCAGCGTGGTATAGATGCGATCGAATTCCGGGTGGCAGTTCTCGAAAATCCGGAGGAGTTCCGGATCGAAATGACTGGCCGGGTCGATCCTGGCGTCGCCCTTCAACATGATGTCGCAGGCTTCGAGATGACCGAAGCCCGGCTTGTAGGCACGTGGCGAACGCAGCGCGTCATAGACGTCGCCAACCGTGACGATGCGGGCCGCGATCGGAATGGCCGTGCCGGCAAGGCCCTGGGGGTAGCCGGCGCCGTCCCATTTCTCGTGATGGCCATGGGCGATCTCCGCCGCCATCTTGAGGCGCGCGGAACGGACCAGGATTTCGCGGCCATAGGTGGTGTGACGCTCCATCTCCAGGCGTTCTTCGTCGGTGAGGCGGCCGGGCTTCTTCAGGATCGCCGAATTGACGCTCATCTTGCCGACGTCATGCAGGGCCGCGCTGTAATGGATCTCGTCGCAGAAGTCGCTCGCCATGCCGACCCGCCGGGCGAGGGCGAAGGCATATTCGTCGACCCTGAGAATGTGATTGCCGGTGTCGGCATCGTTGAGTTCGGCCGCTTTCGCCAGCAGGCGGACCGAGGTCATGAACGCATCCTCGGTCTGGTCCTGGAGGCCGGCGATCTGGAGGCGTTGCTGGCGCAAGAGGCGATTGCGTTCGCGCAGCTCCCTGTTTTGCCGGGTAATTCGCTCGATCATAGCGGCGCGGTCGAGTGCCGTGCCGATGATCGCGTTGACCGGCGCGATCAGGCCGAGTTCCCGCTCGCTGAAGACCTCGACGCGCGACTGGTCGCCGGTCCGGCGGTTGATCAGCTGGACGACGCCGATCACCTCGCCTTCGTAACTGATCAGGGGAAAAGCCAGCATGGACTGGCTGCGATAGCCGTTCTGCAGGTCGAAGGTCCGGTTGAACCGATAGGGCAGCTCCAGTGATAGCTGGTAGAGGTCGTCGACGAACACCGGTTTGGCGTTTTGCGCCACCCAGCTCGCGATCGAGGCGCTGTCGATCGCCACATGATAGCTCTGGGCGCGCAGCTGGATGACGTCGTTCTGGAAGGACATGGGCACCAGTTCGCGCCGGCGGCCGGACTTGCCGAGGACGAAGATGGTGCCGGCCTCGGCCCCGGTCAATTCGCGGCACCGGGTCAGCACCTGGTCGGCAAGGCGCTGCAACGGCATGCCGGCGCGGCGGTCGATGAACTCCATGAACGCAAGGATCAACTCAGCCGCCATCGGTTTGCCTCCCGATCGCCGGAACCCAAGTACCCTATGGCATATTACTATGTTGGCGACAGATGTCTTAACGTCTCGTGCCCGGGTGGGTTCGCCCCCGGCGGGATTGCCCGGCAGAATCGGTGGTGACTCGGCGATGGCTTACGACTCCTTGCGCGACTTCATCGACCGGCTGGAACGGGCCGGCCGCCTGGTTCGGGTATCGGCGCCCGTGTCGCCGGTCCTCGAGATGACCGAGATCCAGACCCGCCTCTTGGACGAGGGCGGCCCGGCGGTGTTGTTCGACCGCGTGCTCCGGCCCGATGGCCAGCCCTATGGCATGGCCATGCTGGTCAATCTCTTCGGCACCGTGGAGCGGGTCGCCTGGGGCATGAACCGCGAGCCGGGTGGTCTCGGCCAAGTGGGTGAGACCCTGGCGTATCTCCGCCAACCGGAGCCCCCAGGCGGCTGGCGCGAGGCGTTCGAGTTGCTGCCGCTTCTCAAAACCGTCATGGCGATGAAGCCGCGCGCCGTCGCCAGCGCCCCGTGCCAGGAAGTGGTATTGACTGGAGACGATATCGACCTCGGCCTACTGCCTATCCAGACCTGCTGGCCGGGCGAGCCGGCGCCGCTCATCACCTGGCCGCTGGTGGTCACGCGCGGTCCCGGCAAGCGGCGCGAGGACGATTACAATCTTGGCATCTACCGCATGCAGGTGACCGGCCGCGATACCACCTTGATGCGCTGGCTCCGCCATCGGGGCGGCGCCCAGCACCATGCCCGCTGGAAGCAGGAGAAGCGCGAGCCCTTGCCGGCGGCCGTGGTGATCGGCGCCGATCCGGGCACCATCCTGGCCGCCGTGACGCCGGTGCCGGACACGCTCTCGGAATATCAGTTCGCCGGGCTTCTGCGCGGCAAGCGGGTCGATCTGGTGGATTGCCGGACGGTGCCCCTCAAGGTACCGGCGACCGCCGAGATCGTGCTCGAGGGCCATGTCTCGCTCGACGAGCAAGGTGACGAAGGGCCTTACGGCGATCACACGGGCTATTACAACGCCGTCGAGCGGTTCCCGGTCTTTCGCCTGAGTGCCATGACCATGCGCCGCCAGCCGATCTATCTCTCGACCTTCACCGGCCGGCCGCCCGACGAGCCCTCGGTGCTCGGCCAGGCGCTTAACGAGGTCTTCATTCCGCTTCTGCGCCAGCAATTTCCGGAGATCGTCGATTTCTGGCTGCCGCCCGAGGGGTGCTCCTATCGCATCGCCGTGGTCGCGATGCGCAAGGCCTATCCGGGCCACGCCAAGCGGGTGATGTTCGGGGTTTGGTCGTATCTGCGCCAATTCATGTACACGAAATGGGTGATCGTGGTGGACGACGACATCGACGCCCGCAATTGGCAAGACGTGATGTGGGCGATCTCGACCCGCATGGACCCGGCCCGCGACATCACCCTGGTCGAGAACACGCCCATCGACTATCTCGATTTCGCGGCGCCCGAATCCGGTCTCGGCAGCAAGATCGGCCTGGATGCCACCGACAAATGGCCGCCCGAGACCAAGCGCGAATGGGGCCGCAAGATACGCATGGCGGACGATGTGGTGGAGAAAGTCACCAAGCGCTGGGCCGAATATGGCCTGCCCGGCTCCGGCAAGCCGATCTGGAAGTGAGGGCGATTCAGTGGCGGCCCGGGCCCTTGGTCGTTAGTTGACTCTTCACGGTTGAAATCACACATTCCGTGCACGGGATACGGCTGATGCGGGAGGCAGTTGCCCATGCGGGAGCGCTACGACATACGGGCCTTCTGGGACGAGGAGTCCAAGACCTGGTACACGAACGGCGAGGACTTTCCGGGCCTCTGCGTCGAGGCCGCGACCTTCGAGGAATTGGTCCAGCTCGTGTTCGACCTCATTCCCGAACTCGTCGCGGCCGGTGCCCCGGTTAACCCCGGCACGATGGTCGACATTCCGATCACCGTCACGGCTGAGCGTCACGGCGTCGCGCACCTTGTTGCCTGATGGCGACCCTCTATCGGCAGCTCGCCGAGCTGCTGCGCGACGCGGGTTGCGTCTTCGTCCGTCAGGGAAAGGGCAGCCACGAGGTTTGGCATAGCCCGATCACCAGACGGCCGGTCACTCTCCCATCGAACATTACGAGCCGACATCTTGCCAACGCCATCCTCAAGCAGGCTGGCGTTGACAAGCGAGTTTGAGCGCGGGGTATGCCGCCGGTCTTAAAGCCGATCGGGAAGTGAGGGGCGGTCTTTCTCAGCGCCGGATCGCGGCGAGGTAGATGCCGACCGCCGAGTCCATGTAGTAGAGCTCTTGCAGCCAATCCACATAGCGGTCGCGCGCCGCCATGAAGAGATTGAGTTCCTCCGCGACTTTGGGGCGCGCCAGGCCGCCCACCAGATGCGCCATTAAATCGCTGCCGCGCGCGAGCGAGTTCAAGATCCGATAGGGGCGTTCGGGAACCATGGCCGGGTCGACGGCGCGCACGTCGTCAAGTGTCGCGAGAGTATTCATCAGGACGATGGCGACATGGCCGACGGCGCGTTCCCAATTCTCGTCGCTCGCCGCCCTGAGATAGCCCAGCAGCGGATCGCCGGGGCCCGCCCGGCCATCCGCCTGGCGGTCGGTGCGCGCCACCAGAGCGTCGAGCAACCCCTTCAGCCGGGAACCCGCCACTTCGCCATAGCGCCGGTCGCGCAGCTTGGAGAATTGTTCGAACCGCCCGCCCGCGTGGGCGAGGGCATCGCGGGCGGCACCCAGCCCAGCCACCATGTCGGCCCAGACATCGACCGTGTCGTCGGTCCGCCGCTCGACTTTGTCGGCTGGCGCCGTCTGGCCGAGCGCGGGCGGCGCCGGCGACAGCAGCGCCAGGGCCAGAAGGCCAGCCACGGCCAAGCCGGAGAATGGCGACATGGGGTGCTCCTATCGGCTCGCCCGCCTCGTTCACCAGCCACGCCGCTGGCCGGTGCGACGCGGGTCGCGCCTATTGTGGCGAAGCTTATCGAATACCTTTTGCCCGAGCCGTCCAGGGAGCATACCAAAGGTCCACTCGTCCGGCCCGAGGTGCCGAGCGACCTTTTGGGGAATCTCGACGGCCTGCTTTTCAATGAGCGGCGGCGAGTGCGTGATCGCACAGACCGCGCCAGGCGGTTCCCGTTATCCCGTGGCTTCGCTACCGGCACAACGGCGCATGGCCGGTCTTCGAGCCCGTATTCCAGCCCGGCGTGTATCGTAGCGTTTGAGGCGTTCGTATTCATTGATGTCGATCAGTACGCGGACGGGCCGGTCCAAAAATATTTTGGATCGTCCGCGTATAGCCCGGCCGGGTCGCGCCCTCTAGGGTTGTGCGCTTCACGGGCGCCCGCGGCGTGCTCTAGCCGCCGGGCTGGCGTGCTGGTCAAGGCGGGTTGGTTTCGTTAAGAGTTGGCGGGTCGCTGCCGGGAGTTGCCGCCATGAGCGGAAACCATTTGGATTTTCTCACGGACCTGATCGCCAAGGCGCGTGCCGCCGGCGCCGATGCGGCCGATGCGCTCTATGTGGAGAGCCGGTCGCTTTCGGTCGCCCAGCGCCTCGGCAAGCTCGAACGCCTGGAGCGGGCCGAGGGCGCCGATCTGGGCTTGCGGGTGTTCGTCGGCCGGCGGAGCGCTATCGTCTCCAGTACCGACCGGAGCGCGCGCGCCGTGGCGGACCTGGTCGGCCGCGCCATCGCCATGGCGAGCGTGGCGCCGGAGGACCCGTTCGCCGGCCTGGCCGAGCCGGGCGCCGTGGCTCGAACGATTCCCGCGCTCGACATGTGCGATCCGGATGAGCCCGTGGTCGAGACGCTGACCGAGCGGGCTCGCGTGGCCGAGGATGCGGCACTCGCGGTGTCGGGTGTGACGAATTCCGAGGGCGGCGAGGCAAGCTGGGGTCTCAGCGACATACATCTGGTGGCGAGCAACGGCTTCCAGGGCAGCTATCGGCGTTCGAACCATTCGGTGAGCGCCTCCGCCTTGGCCGGCACCGGCACGGGCATGGAGCGGGACTACGATTATTCGAGCACCGTCCACGGCGCCGACCTGGGCGATGCGGCCGCGATCGGCCGGAACGCGGGCGAGCGGGCGGTGCGCCGTCTCAACCCTCGCAAGGCCCTGACGGCGAAGCTGCCGGTCGTCTATGAACAGCGCCTGGCGGGCGGCCTGATCCGCAACCTGGCGGGCGCCATCAATGGGGCGGCGATCGCGCGCGGCACCAGCTTCCTCAAGGACAAGCTGGGCACGCGAATTCTGCCGGTGGGTGTCACCGTCATCGACGATCCGCTGCGCGCGCGCGGCCTGGCGTCGAAGCCTTTCGACGGCGAGGGCTTGGCGACCCAACGGCGCCATGTCGTGGAGGATGGCGTTCTCACCACCTGGTTCCTCGACTTGCGTTCGGCCCGCCAGCTCGGCCTCGCCAGCACGGCGCATGCTTCTCGGGGCACCGCCTCGCCGCCATCGCCAAGCTCGACCAACCTCTATCTGGCACCGGGCGGCCAGAGCCCCGAGGCGCTCATCGGTGCCATCGAGCAAGGCTTGTTCGTGACCGAACTGATGGGCATGGGCGTCAACCAGATCACCGGCGATTACAGCCAGGGTGCCGCCGGTTTCTGGATCGAGGGGGGCCGGATCGCCTATCCGGTCAGTGAAGTGACCGTGGCCGGCAACCTTGCCGACATGTTCCTGGCGCTGGCCGCGGCCGACGATCTGGTGTTTCGCGCGGGCGTCAACGCACCCACGCTGCGCATCGACGGCATGACGGTGGCGGGCCGCTAGCCGGTTTTTTTTCGGCCATGGAGTTCCAGCTTGTAGTCCACCAGCTCATAGCCGAGCGCGGCGGCGATCCGCTCGATCGAGGCTTCGAGCTTGCGGTCCTGAAATTCCTGGACCTCGCCGGTGGCCACGTCGATGACATGGTAGTGATGGTCGAGGTTGGTCTCGAAACGGGCGTAGTTGTCGTTGAACTCGTGCCGGCGCACCAGGTTCATGTCGTCGAGGATATTGAGCGTGCGATACACCGTCGCGATGCTGATGCTGGAATCGAACTCCTTGGCCCGCTGATGCACGGTCTCGACCGAGGGATGGTCGCCCGCCTCGCGCAAGACTTGCAGGATGATCCGCCTGGGCCCCGTCATCTTGAGGCCGGCGTCGATGCAGCGCCGCTCCAGATCGGCCAGCATCGCCGCCTGTCCCGCCTGGATTGCCCCCGCCTGGATTACCATGGTCCCTTCCGCCGGTTTTCCCCTTGCCGCCACCATAGCGCTCCCCCCATATCCGGCACAATCGACGAAAGGCCCCGCCCGCTGCCATCGCCCGCTCGGCATTGCCCGCTCGGCATTGCCCGCCCGGCATTGCCCGCCCGGCATTGCCCGCCCGGCATTGGTTGAGCGGGTGCCCGTATGCTATGGTCCGGCCCTCATGACCAAGGATCGGAATAGGCCGGCGGTGGCGCCCGGGACTGGCGATGGCGCGAGCTGGCCCCTGGTGCGGCGCCTGCTGGCGGGCTATGTGCGCCCGCATGCCGGGCGCATTTGGGGCGCCTCGCTGTGCATGGCGTTTGCCGCCGCCGCGACGGCCGGCAATGCCTGGATGATGCAGCCCGCCCTTGACGAGGTCTTCCTCAAACGCGACGCGACGCTGCTCCTCCTGGTGCCCGCGGCCGTGATCGCGCTCGCACTGGTCAAGGGCTTGGCGAGTTATGCCGACGAGGTGCTGATGACCCATGTCGGCCAGCGCATCGTGGCCGTCATGCAGCAGCGCATGTTTGCCCATTTGATGGGCGCCGATCTTGCCTTTTTCCACGCGAGTTCGACCGGCACCCTGATCTCGCGTTTCACCAACGACGTGCAGCTACTGCGCGGCGTGCTCGCCCGTACGCTGACCGGAATCGCCAAGGACTCGTTGACCGTGGCCGGTCTTGTCGGCGTGATGGTCTACCAGGACTGGCGGCTCGCGGCGGTCAGCTTGGTGGTCTTTCCCTTGGCCGTGCTGCCAGTGCTTGGCATCGGCCGGCGCATGCGTGGGGTCTCAACCGCGACGCAAGATGAAATGGGGAATTTTACCACTTTGCTCGATCAAACCTTCCAGGGTGCCCGCCATGTCAAGGCTTACGGCATGGAAGGTTACGAGAGCGCGCGCGCCGGCGCCTCAATCGAACGCTTGTTCAAACTCGTCTATCGGGCGGCCAAGGTGCGCGCCGCCATGCGACCCATCATGGAGACGCTCGGCGGTATCGCGGTCGCCATCGCGATCCTCTATGGCGGCAGTCAGGTGATCGAGGGCACGACCACGCCGGGCGCTTTTTTCTCGTTCGTCACCGCGCTGTTGCTGGCCTATCAGCCGGTCAAGAACCTCGCCAACCTCTATGCGAGCTTGCAGGAAGGCTTGGCCGCGGCGGCCCGGGTGTTTGCCATGCTCGACCTCGAGCCCACGATCCGCGACCTGCCGGGGGTTCCCGATCTGGTTCCCACGCGCGGCGAAATCACCTTCGCCGACGTGGCTTTCACATACGGGGGCGAGCGGCGGGCGCTGGCCGGGGTGACCTTGAGCGTGCCGCCCGGCGGCACGGCGGCGCTGGTCGGCCCGTCGGGGGCCGGCAAGTCGACGATCCTCAATCTCATTCCGCGTTTCTATGACGTGGCGGCAGGCCGTGTCGCCATCGATGGGGTGGATGTGCGCGACGTCACGCTGGCCTCGCTGCGGCGCTCGATTTCCCTGGTCAGCCAGGAGACGAGCCTCTTCGACGATTCGGTCGCCGCCAATATCGCCTATGGCCGCCCCGACGCCAGCGAGCGGGAGATCATCCAGGCGGCGCGAGACGCGGCGGCGCATGATTTCATCATCGGCCTGCCGCGGGGCTATGACACCGAGGTAGGCGAGCATGGCGTGCGGCTCTCGGGCGGCCAGCGGCAGCGCATCGCCATTGCCCGCGCCATGCTGAAGAATGCGCCGATCCTCCTCCTCGACGAGGCGACCTCGGCGCTCGACAATGAATCCGAGCGGCAGGTTCAGGTGGCGCTCCAGCGCTTGATGGTGGGGCGAACGACGCTCATCATCGCCCATCGCTTGTCCACGATCCGGAATGCGGACGTGATCTATGTGGTCGAGGATGGGCGGGTTGTCGAATCGGGCAGCCACGGGGCGCTCCTCCAGCGTGGCGGTCCTTATGCGCGCCTGCATGCCGTCGAGGCACGGGGCGAGCCGGCCGCCGACGCGGGCGAGGCCATGAGGGTGCGGGCATAACCCATGCGGCTCTGGAAACGCGCCGTTCGCCGGTCGGGGGTGCGGGCATTTCTCGCTTGGCTCGGTGCCGCCTATATCCGTGCCGTGTACATGACCACGCGCTGGCAGCGCCATGGCGACGCGCGGTTCCAGGCGTTACACGCCGTCGGTCGGCCGGCCGTGTTGTGCCTCTGGCATAGCCGTTTCACGATGTTGCCGCCGGCCTTCGATGCTCGCCACAGAACCCACATGCTCATTTCCCAGCATGCCGACGGCCTGCTTGTCGCGGCGATCGCCGCCCATTTTGCCATCCGCACCATCCCGGGCTCGACCCGAAAAGGTGGCGGCGCCGCGTTCCGCGCCATGCTGAAGGTGCTGGGCGCGGGCGACTATGTGGCCGTTACACCCGACGGACCGCGCGGGCCGCGCATGCGGGCATCCCCGGGCGCCGTGACCCTGGCGCGCTTGGGCGGCGCCGTCCTGCTGCCCATGACCTATTCAACCAGTCGGCGCCGGCTGCTGGGGAGTTGGGATCGTTTTCTGCTGCCCTTGCCCTTCGGCCGGGGCGTCTATGCGATCGGCGAGCCGATCGAGGTTCCGCGCCAGGCCGATGACGACATGCAAGAAGATTTCCGGCTCCGGCTCGAGCAGGCGTTGAACGCGCTCACGGCCGAGGCGGATCGCCTCTGCGGTCATCCGCCCGTTGAGCCCGCACCGGTCGAGCCCGCGCCCGCGAATGCCGTTACGCCCGGTTTGGCGGCGAAAGCGGCGCGACCATGATGCTGGCGCTCTATCGCGGCCTGACCGGTATCGCCGGACCCCTGATCGAGTTCTATCTCAGGCGCCGCGTGTTGGCGGGCAAGGAGGATGCGGCACGGCTCGCCGAGAGGCGCGGGGTGGCGCGCTTGCCAAGGCCGGTGGGGCCGCTGGTGTGGCTGCATGCGGCGAGCGTTGGCGAAGCCATGTCGATCATCGGCTTGACCCAGCGCCTCCGCCGGGAATATCCGGCGGCGAGCCTCTTGGTCACCACGGGCACGGTGACATCGGCGGCACTGCTGGCGGAGCGTCTGCCGGCCGGCGCCATCCATCACTACGCGCCGGTAGACCTGCCAGCCTATGTCGACCGCTTTCTCGCCCAATGGCGACCGGATCTGGCGCTTTGGGTCGAGTCCGAGCTGTGGCCCAATCTGGTGATGGCGACGGCGGCGGCGGGCATTCCGATGCTGCTTCTCAATGCCCGCATGTCGACCCGTTCCTATGCCCGATGGCAACGCTGGCCCGGCCTGGCGAAGGCGCTTCTCGGCCGTTTCGCCGTGTGCCTCGCCCAGAGTGCCACCCATGCCGAGCGCTTGGCCAATCTGGGCGCCAGGCGTGTCGTCCAGGCGGGAAACCTGAAATTCACCGCCGAACCGCTGCCGGTCGATGCCATCGAACTTGCCGGGCTTGAAGGTGCTATCGGCGCGCGCCCCCGCTGGCTCGCGGCGAGTACGCATGCGGGCGAGGAGGCGATGGTGGCGGCGGCCCATCGTCGCCTGGTGGCGCGCCATCCGGGCCTCCTCACCATGATCGCGCCACGCCACCCCGCGCGCGGGCCGGCGCTCGAAGCGGAATTGGCCGGCAGCCTCAAAGTCAGGCGCCGGGCGACAGGGGCCTTGCCACTGGCGGACACGGACATCTATCTGGCCGACACGCTCGGCGAGCTTGGTCTCTTTTATCGTGCGGCGGGAATTGCTTTTATCGGTGGCTCGCTGGTGCCGCATGGCGGCCAGAACCTCCTCGAGCCGGCGCGCCTCGGTTGCGCGCTGCTGCATGGACCCTATGTCGAGAATTTCGCCGAGGTGGCGGAGGGGCTTAGGGCCCAGTGTGCCGCCGAACAAGTCGGCGATCTGGAGGAGCTGGTGGGGGCGGTCGATCACCTGCTGGCGGACCCAGGCTTGGCAACCGCCCGCGCCGCCGCCGCCGCCGAATTTGCCCAGCGCCAGGCCGACGTCATCGACCGGGTACTGGCTGAGTTGGCACCGTTTCTCGCTCGCCTTCCGGGCGTGGAGCCGAGCCATGCGCGCGCCTGAATTCTGGACCAGCGGGCGAGGGCCCGGGCCGGTGCTGCTGGCGCCGGCCGCCCGCTTGGTGGCGGCCTTCGGCCGGGAGCGACGGCGGCTCGCCCGGCCATGGCGGGCGCCGGTGCCGGTCGTTTGCGTCGGCAATGTGGTGGTGGGTGGCGCCGGCAAGACGCCCATTGCCCTGGCGATCGTGGCGGCCCTTCGGCTCGCCGGCATCAATGCCCATTGTCTTACCCGGGGCTATGGCGGGCAGGAGCGGGGACCTGTGGCCGTCGATTTGGCGCGGCACGATGCGGCCGGAGTCGGCGACGAGGCGCTGCTGTTGGCGCGCGCGGGACCCACCTGGGTCGCGCGCGATCGGCGGCGGGCGGCCGAGGCGGCGACGGCGGCCGGCGCCGAGATACTCCTCCTCGATGACGGCTTGCAGAACCTGGCACTGGTCCATGATCTGGCGCTCTTCGTGATCGACGGCGGCTATGGTTTCGGCAATGGCCTTGTGCTGCCGGCGGGGCCCTTGCGCGAGCCGGTCGAGGCGGCCCTCGAGCGTTGTCATGCGGTCGTGCTGGTCGGCCGCGATACTTGCGGAGTCCAACCGGCGATCGGCCGGCGCCGACCGCTCTTCCGCGCCCGCCTGGAGGCGGGACCGGAAGCCGCGCGGCTCGCCGGCGAGCGGGTGTTCGCCTTCGCTGGCATCGGCCGGCCGGAAAAATTCTTCGCGACGGTCGAAGAGGTGGGCGCCGTCATGGTGGGCGCCAAAACCTTTCCCGACCATCATCCCTATGCGCCCGAGGAAATCATGGCGATCTGCGAGGCGGCCGACCGGGCCAATGCCCTGCCGCTCACGACGGCGAAGGATCATGTTCGCCTGCCGGCGTCGGCCCGGGCGATGATCCGAGTGCTCGACGTGCATATTGCCTGGGACGATCCCAGCACCCTCGACCGCCTGCTTCAGCCCTTGGTGCGGCGCGTCATGGATCGCCGTGGCTGAGCCTCCAACCCGGCGGGTGCCGCCAACGCGCTCGCTTCGCCATGCGCTCGAAGCCCTCGGCCTGCTATTGTTCTGGGCGCTTTGCCGGGCGCTTCCTCTCGATTGGGCCTCGGCCCTCGGTGGCTGGCTGGCGCGGCTGATCGGGCCGTCCTTGCCGGTCACGGGGCGGGCGAGAAAAAACCTGAGGCTGAGTTTCCCCGATCTCCCAGCTACCGAACTGGCCCGTATGGTGGCATCCATGTGGGACAATCTCGGCCGTGTCGCCGCCGAATACCCACATCTCGGCCGTGCCGTCATGGCGGGGCGGGTCGAACTCGTGGGCGAGGCGCATCTGGCGGCACTCCGCGACCAGGCACGGACCACCATCCTTGTTGGCGGCCACCTTGCCAATTGGGAGATCCTGGCGATCGTCGCCCGGGCGCGCGCCATTCCACTCGCGGGTGTCTACCGGCGGCCGAACAACCCGCTCGTCGATCGGCTGCTGCGCCGGGCGCGGGGCGACGCGGCAGAGTTGTTACCCAAGGGCTCGCAAGGTGCCCGGGGGACGATCGCGGTTCTCGGCCGGGGCGGCAATCTCGGCATGCTGGTCGACCAGAAGATGAACGACGGCATCGCCGTGCCGTTTTTCGGCCGACCCGCCATGACGGCGCCGGCGGCGGCCGAGTTGGCGCTCCGCTATGGGGCCGCCATCGTCCCGGCCCGGGTCGAGCGGCTCCGGGGTGCCCGGTTCCGCCTGACGCTCCATGCCCCGCTTGCCATGCCTGACGCGACCGACCGCAAGGCGGCGGTGCTCTCGCTCATGACGCGCATCAACGGTGAGCTGGAGGAGTGGATACGGGCGCGACCGGACCAGTGGTTGTGGCTGCATCGGCGCTGGCCGGATTGAGGGGTTCCTCCGGCATGGGTCCAACGATCAGCATGGCGTCGAGGGCCATGTCGAAGAGGTTGAACTGCCAGTGGAGGTGCGCGCCGGTCACGCGGCCCGTGGCACCGATGGCGCCGATCGGCTCGCCCCGGCCGACCGCTTGGCCCCTGGCCACGTCGACCCGCGAGAGATGCAGGTAGCTACTGGTCAGGCCATGGCCATGATCGAGGATGACGATGCCGCCCGCGAAATACATGGCCGTATGGGCGAGGGCGACCGTCGCATCGGCCGTGGCGACGACAGGCGTGCCGGCCGGTGCCGCCACGTCGACGCCGACATGCGGCCGGCGCGGCTCGCCGTTCAGGATACGCTGGCTGCCATAGACGCCGGAGATCGGCCCGGTGGCCGGCCAGACGAAGCCGCTGGCGAAGCCGGCTCGCTCGCTCGCTTCGCCGCGGGCCGCCTGAACGAGCGCCGCCTCCGCCCGGATGCGCGCCATTTCCTCGGGCGGTGGCGTCACCTGGGTGGGCGGCAGGCCGTCGATGCGCTGGATGTCGTATTGGCGCTGGGTGACGGCAAGCTCGCGACGCAAGCGCTCGCCCGAGGGCAGGGTCACGTCGAGGCTGGCGGTGGACGGCGCATCGCGGCCAAAGCCCAGCAGGAAGCGGCCTTGGCCGTCGACCGGCACCGGTCGGCCGTCGAGCGCCACGCTGGCACCCGGCGCCGTTTGACCGATCGTCAGGCCGCCCTGGGCGAGGCTGCCCGATAGGCTCAGCGGCTCGGCGGCGGCCGGCATAACCAACGCCGGCCCGAGGAGAAAGGCGAGCAGAAGCCGGCGTCTCACAGCAGACTCCCCTGGTCGCCGCCACTCGATCGGCGCGGGCGGCGAGCGGGCGGTTTCGCGTCCTCCGTTCCGGGTGGGTCGATGGTGGCACCCACCTGGCCATCCTGGAAGACCAGTTGAATGGCAAGCCCCGGTGCGGTTTGTGCCACGGCCGTGATCGGCTCGCCCGCATGGCGCACGAGGGCAAAGCCGCGCCGCAGCACCGCCCGATAGGAGACGCTGTCGAGCAGGTTCGCGACATGGCCGAGCCGCGTTCGGGCATCGGTGAGCCGCCGCCGGGTACCGGCCTCGAGTCGCTCGCCGGCGGCTAGGCGCGTGAAGGTCCCTCGTTTGTTCGCTTCGATCTTGTGCAGTTCGAGGACGGCCGCCTGCCAGGCGCGGGCGAGGGCATGGCGTTTCTCGGCGATCTGTTCGCGGGGATGGCGCAAGAGCGCGCCGAGCCGGTCGACTTTCGCCCGATGGCGATCCAAGAGGGTCCCGATCGCCGTCACCTGCCGTTCGGCGCGGCCGTCGAGGCGCTGGGCCGCCGTTTCGATCAGGGCGCGTGGATCGGGCAGGCCGCGGGCCAGGCCTTCGATGCGGTGGCGGCGCTCAACGACCAGGCGCTCGGTCGCGCCCACGAGGCGCCGTGCCCGGTCGAGCACTTGCGCCACCAGTTCGGCGCGCACGGGCACCGCCATTTCCGCCGCGGCACTCGGCGTGGGCGCCCGCCGGTCGGCGGCATGGTCGATCAGCGTGGTGTCGGTCTCATGCCCGACGGCGGCGATCAGGGGGATGGTCGAGCCGGCGGCGGCGCGCACCACGATTTCCTCGTTGAAGGCCATCAGATCCTCGAGGCTGCCGCCGCCGCGCGCGACGATCAGCAGGTCGGGCCGTGGCACGGGACCGCCTGGTGTCAAGCGGTTGAAGCCGTCGATGGCGGCCGCCACCTGCTCGGCGGCACCCTGGCCCTGGACGAGCACCGGCCAGATCAGGACATGGCGCGGGAAGCGGTCGCGCAAGCGGTGCAGGATGTCGCGGATGACGGCGCCGGTCGGCGAGGTGACGACGCCGATGACATCCGGGAGGAAGGGCAGCGGGCGCTTGCGCGCGGTATCGAACAGGCCCTCGCCGGCGAGTCGTTTGCGGCGCTCTTCGAGGAGCTTGAGGAGTGCGCCTTCGCCCGCGAGTTCGATCGACTCGACCACGATCTGATAGGACGAGCGCCCGGCATAGGCGGTGATGCGCCCCGTCACCACCACGTCGAGGCCGTCTTCGGGCTGGATGGCGAGCTTGCTCGCGGCACCGCGCCAGGCGACGGCGTCGAGCACGGCCTCGCTATCCTTCAGGCGGAAATAGGCATGGCCGGAGCCGGCGCGCTTATAGCCGGTGATCTCGCCGCGCACGCGCACTTGCGCGAAGTCGGTTTCGAGCGCGCGGCGGATCGCATGGCTGATCTCGCCGACCGTGTATTCGGCGAGGTTCGGTCGGGAGACGGGCGCGGAATCTAAATCGGCCATGACGCGCCGCATGTTACAAGGTGGCGGCCCAGGCGGCCAGCGATGGTCGCCAAGGATTCGTAAAGCGTCGGAGTGACGATATGCGCGTTCTCGTGGTGGGCTCGGGTGGCCGGGAACATGCGCTCTGCTGGGCGATCGGGGCATCGCCGCTCTGCACGGCGCTGTTCGCGGCACCGGGCAATGCCGGCATCGCCCGCGAAGCGACTCTGGTGCCGATCGAAGCGGACGATCTTGATGGTCTCGTCGCCTTTGCCCGGCGCGAACGGATCGATTTCGTGGTGGTTGGGCCCGAGGCGCCGCTGGTGGCGGGTCTCGCGGACCAGTTGAGAGCCGCCGGCATCAAGACATTCGGGCCGAGTGCGGCGGCCGCCAGGCTCGAAGGCTCGAAGGCCTTCACCAAGGACATTTGCGACCGTTATGGCATTCCGACCGCCGGCTATCGCCGCTTTAGCGACCATGGCGAAGCGGTGGCCCATGTCCGGGCGCAGGGCGCCCCCATCGTCGTCAAGGCGGATGGCCTCACGGCGGGCAAGGGCGTCACCGTGGCCATGACCGAGAGAGACGCCCTCGCTGCTATCGACGAGGCGCTGCTGGGTGGCCGCTTTGGGGCGGCCGGCACCGAACTCGTCATCGAGGATTATCTGGAAGGCGAAGAAGTCAGCTTCTTTGCCTTAGTCGACGGCAAGACGATCCTGCCGCTCGCCGCGGCGCAAGATCACAAGCGGGTGGGCGACGGCGATACCGGCCCCAACACCGGCGGTATGGGCGCCTATTCGCCCACACCCGCCATGACCCCGGCGCTGGAGCAGGAGGTGATGGCGCGGATCGTCGAGCCCATCGTCCGCGCCATGGCGGCCGAGGGTTCGCCATTCACGGGCGTCCTCTATGCCGGGCTGATGCTGACCAAGACCGGGCCGCAACTGGTGGAGATCAATGTCAGGTTCGGCGACCCGGAATGCCAGGTGCTGATGGCGCGGCTCAGATCCGATCCGCTGCCCGCCTTCATCGCCGCCGCCGACGGTGTGCTCGACCGATTCGATCTCCGCTGGTCGCCCGAGGCGGCGCTCACGGTGGTGATGGCGAGCAAGGGTTATCCCGGCGCCTATGGCAAGGGCAGCGCCATCGCCGGCCTCGACCGGGCGGCCGCGGTTCCGGGCGTCACCATCTTTCATGCCGCCACCAAGGCCGAGGCGGGCCGAGTCCTCGCCGTGGGCGGCCGGGTGCTCGGCGTCACCGCGCTCGGCGCCGACATCGCCGAAGCCCGCGCCCGGGCCTATGCCGCCGTCGATCTGATCGACTGGCCCGCGGGCTTCTGCCGTCGCGACATCGCGGCCGGGGCCTTGGAGCCCCGTTGAGCTAGCGGCGCTCGGCGCGCACGCGCGTCACCACTTCCAGGATGGCCGCCGCCGTGACCTCGGCATGCTTGCGGTCGGTCAGGAGCCCGACATGGCCGGCACCTGGGACGGTGCGCTGTTCGCCCTGGCTGGAGAGTGCCGCGATCTCTTGGTGCAGGAGGGCGATGGTGGGCAACAGCCTGGCATCGGCCATGCCCGCCGTCAGCACGATGACCGGCCGGTCGCCGAGCGTGCCGGCGCCACCGGCCGCCCGGCTGGTCGCGTCCCATTGTTCGAGTTCGGCGAGGCTCGCCGCCAGGTGACCGGTCGTGGCGTAGGCCGCCTCGGTGGCCATTCGCGCCTCCTCGGGAAGGCCATGGGCGAGGGCGGCAAGCGGGCTATGGAGGCGCGTGCCGCCGAGGCGCGCATAAGCCGGCAACCAGGCGAGCAGGCGGAAGAAGGCGAGATATTCCGCGCGCGCCTCGGCGGGGATGCGGGCGAACTGGTCCGGGTGGCTCGGGTCGACGAAGACCAGCCCGGCGACCCGATCGGGTGCCGCCGCGGCATATATGCGTATGGTGAGCCCGCCCATGGAGTGGCCGGCGAGCACATAGGGTCCGGCTATCTCGCCCGCTTCCAGAAGCCGGGCCAGTTCCCCCGCGAGGCGCGGGCCATCGCGCGGTGCCGGCCCCGGTTCGCTCCAGCCGAGGCCGGCCCGGTCATAGGCGCAAACCCGGGTGTGTTCCGCGACCAGCACCTGCACCCAAGCCCAGCCCGCCGACCAGGCGGTCGCACCCGCCTCCAGAAGGACGGTCGGTTGGCCTTCGCCGAGGCAGAGCAAATGCAGGCGGTGGCCGCCCACGTCGACCAGCCGGCCGGGTGCCGGAAAGTGGCGCCGATCGGCCTCGCTCGCGCGGTCCTGCCAGAGCGCGCCCATAGCCGCGAGCGCCGCGAGGCCGATCGCAAGCGTCGCCAGAATCGTCCGCCAGCGCCGAGGGCGCCTTCGGGGAGGCTGTCTTGCCATGGCCGTGAAAACCCCTTATGGCCCGATCCAGGTCCCACTTTCCCGGGGCCAAGGGAGGACCCTCAGCATGGCGGAAGCGTCGAAGATCGTCGTGCAATATCCTTGGACCGAGCTGCCGCCGCCGGGTACCTCGATCGAAGTCATGCCGGGTATCCATTGGGTTCGTCTGCCGCTACCCTTCGTGCTCGATCACATCAACGTCTACCTCATCGAGGATGGCGACGGCTGGACCGTGATCGATACCGGCCTCAACCGCGAGGAGGTCAAGGACATCTGGCAGCAGGTGTTCGCCAGCATCTGTCGCGGCCGGCCGATCACCCGCGTCATCGTGACCCACTTCCACCCCGACCATATGGGCCTGGGCGGCTGGTTCGCGGAGCGTTGGCGGACCGACCTCTGGATGAGCACGGCGGAATGGCTCTGGTCGCATTATGCCTTCCGCGCCCGCGAGAAGGAGATGGACGCCATGCTCGACTTCTGGCGGGCCAACGGCCTCGGGCGCGAGACCATCGACGACATGCGCGGGCGCGGGCACTTTTATCCGGCCAATGTGACCCGGCCGCCAGTGCGCTATCGGCGCATGATCGAGGGTGACGCGATCGAGATCAATGGCATGCCCTGGCAGGTGATCGTGGGTCGCGGCCACGCGCCCGAGCATGTCTGCCTCTATTGCGAGCCGCTGCGCCTGCTCCTGGCGGGCGACCAGGTGCTGCCGCGCATCACCACCAACGTCTCGGTGCAGTTTCACGAGCCGGACGGCGACCCGCTCAAGCTATTTCTCGCCAGCACCCATCTGTTTGCCCATTGCGACCCGGACACCCTGGTTCTCTGCTCCCATGACCGGCCGTTCCGGCGGTTGCATGAGCGCTTGGCGCAGCTTCGCGAGCATCACGAAGTGCGGCTTGACGACGCGGCGGCGGCCTGTACCGCTCCCCGCACCCCCGTCGATTTGATGCCGGTCCTCTTTAAGCGGCCCCTCAACCTGCATCAGCAGTCCTTCGCCATCGGCGAGGCCGTGGCGCATTGCCATTGGCTGCTCTATGAGGGCCGAGTCGACCGCATATTGGGTCAGGACGGGCTGTACCGCTTCCTTCGCGCCGAGTGAATCCACAATTCATATGCATCATACGCATATGTCTTATTTGTTATCCAATAAGTTTCTAAGGCATTGAAAACAAAACCGGCGGCCCTGAGGCCGCCGGATCGAGAAAGACTATTACGGTTTGAACTGGATTGCCGGTTAGGCGATCCGTTGGGGCCGATTGCTGTTGGCCGGCAGCGCGGTCGGCCGCCGCTTGGCGGCTGTGAGCGCGTCGGAGCGGGTGAGGCCGATGTCCTTCAGCATGCGATCATCGAGATCCATCAAACTCGGCTCGCGCGGCCGGGACAACCAGTCGAGCGCTTTGTCGACAGCGCGGACAATCTCTGTAAATCTGTTTTGAAACATAGTGATAATGGCTATATTGCGGGCGTGCCGGGCGGCGGCCTGGAGCGCATGAATCTCATCCATGCTCGGGGTCCGAACTGTCGGCACGGGCTGCCGGGGGTTGTTGTCATTACTCATGATCACTTTTCCTTTCGTTTGCCTTGCTGGCCCCGGGGTCTCGAACCCGCTGGTTCCGGCATCGGCAGAAGCGAAACATAAGCGCTTTCAGGGAAATCCAAATCCGGTTTTATTGCAGTGCACCAATGCGTACGTAGCATAGATAAAAACAAGCCATGTCATAATTTTGTCGCAAACCGGCATTGCATAAGCGGTTCCACCCGAGGGCTGGCCTTCGCTATGCTGCTGGGTGGGTGATTATCGGGTGGAGCCGATGAACGACGGGTCAAGCTATGGTGGCGACGAGGCCTTGGGCGGTTTGCTCGGGGCGGCCGGCTGCCGGTTAGGGGTGGCCGAGGTGCGGGCGCTCTTGGCCGGGTTGCTGGCGGCACCGGCGACCGGCACGGCGGGCGACGAGGCGCTCTGGCTGTCGCTCGTCCATCCCGACATGGCCGAGGCGCTCCGGAGCCAGCTCCGGGCGCTCAAGGCGGCGCTCGCCGCGGCGGGCGGGGGCGGCGACGTCCCGGCGACGCGGCCCGCCCGCTTGCGCGCCGAATTGGCTGGGCGCGGCCTCGATGGCTGCATCGTTCCCCATGGCGACGAGTATCGCAGCGAATATCTGCCGAAATGCGGCGCCCGGCTCGCCTGGCTGACGGGGTTCAAGGGCTCCGCCGGGCTTGCCGTGCTGCTCGCCGACCGGGCCGCGATCTTCGTCGACGGCCGCTATACGCTCCAGGTGCGGGACCAGGTGGATCTGGCCGTCTTCACGCCCCACCACCTGGTCGACGAGCCGCCGGCCGACTGGCTCGCGGCCCACGCGGCGAAGGGCAACCGCATCAGCTACGACCCGAAGCTGCACGGCCTCGACGAGGTGGCGCGCTTGCGGGCGGCGGTGGAGAAGGCAGGCGCCAGCCTGGTGAGCGTGGCCGATAATCCGCTCGACGCCGTCTGGCGGGACCGGCCGCCGGCGCCGCTCGCGCCCGTGGGGCCGCACGACATCGCGTTTACCGGCGAGAGTGCGGCGGAGAAGCGCCGCCGCATGGCCGAGACGTTGACCGAGGCCGGTGCCGCCGCCGCCGTGATTGCGGCACCGGACTCGATCGCCTGGCTGCTCAACATCCGGGGCGGCGACGTGCCGCACACACCCTTGGCACTGGCGTTTGCGATCCTGTTCGCCGACGGCCGGGTCGACCTCTTCACCGACCCGCGTAAGCTGACGCCGGGTCTCGCTGGCCATCTCGGCAATGGGGTGGCCGTGCGCCCACCCGACGATTTCGCGGCTGGCCTCGATGCGCTCAAGGGCATGACCGTCTCCATCGACCCACAAGCCGCAACCGCCTGGGTGTTCGACCGCCTCGAGGCGGCCGGTGCCACGATCGTCAAGGCGGCCGACCCGTGCGCGCTCCCCAAGGCACGCAAGAACGCCGTGGAGCTGGCGGGAAGCCGCCAGGCGCATCGCCGCGACGGCGTTGCCATGACCCGCTTCCTCGCCTGGTTCGCCCGAGCGGCACCCCAGGGCGGGCTCACCGAAATTGCCGCCGCCGACCGGCTCGCCGCGTTCAGGGCCGAGGGCAAGCATTTTCGCGACCTCAGCTTTCGCACCATTTCGGGCGCCGGCCCGAACGGCGCCATCGTCCATTATGCGGTAACGCCCGAGAGCAATCGGGAAATCGAGCCCGGCTCGCTCTATCTGGTCGACTCGGGTGCCCAATATCTCGATGGCACCACCGACATTACGCGCACGGTCGCCGTCGGCCGGCCGAGCCCGGCCATGCGCGCGCATTTCACCCGCGTCCTCAAGGGTCATATCGCGCTGGCTTTGGCGCGCTTTCCCAAGGGTACGACGGGCAGCCAGCTCGACAGCCTGGCGCGCATGGCCCTCTGGCAGGCGGGGCTCGACTATGACCATGGCACGGGCCATGGCGTCGGCAGTTATCTCGGCGTGCATGAAGGCCCGCAACGCTTCTCGAAACAGCCGAACAGTGTCGCCCTGGAGCCGGGCATGATCATCTCCAACGAGCCCGGCTATTACCGGACCGGGGAATATGGCATCCGCATCGAGAATTTGCTGATCGTCCAGCCGGCGAGCGAACTGGCGGGCGGCGAGCGGGCGATGCTGGGCTTCGAGACCCTGACGCTGGTACCCATCGACCTGGCGCTGGTCGATCCGGGCCTCATGACGGCGGCCGAGATCGCCTGGCTCGACGATTATCACACCAGGGTGCGCACCCTCATCGCCCCCGGCCTCGATCCCGAATCGGCGCTCTGGCTGATCGGCGCCACCCGGCCGGTCGGCGGATAGGGCGGCATCCGGGCACTGGCGCGCATCGCCGTCCTGCTTCGTCGTTTATGCCGCGTCAGCCGGCTTCACGCGCCGCGTTATATCCGCGCCGCGCTCGCCCTCGGCCTCGCGAATCACGTCGTCGCGGAAGTAGCGGCTCAGATCCTCCCGGGTGCGCGGGTCCACGCGCCGGCCGGCGAGCAGGGCCGACAGCGCCTGCTCGATGTCCACCATGTCGAAGAGGCTGGGTCTGGCGCCTGGCTCGAATTCGACCAGCAAGTCGATGTCGCTGTCGGGCCGCGCATTGCCCTTGAGCGTCGAGCCAAACAATGACCGCCGCCGAATACGATGCCGTCGGCACAGCGAGGCGAGCGCTCCTGGATCGAGCGGCAGCGGATCGGTCACGATGCGACCTGCTCACCGGAACGCGGCGTGGGCGGGCTCGACACTACCAGCCTCTGGCGCCGGGCGCGATGCCGTCGGTGCCGGCGCCGCAGACAATGGCGACCACGCTTTCGTTTTCCTCGGGCACATAGCGCCCGGCCGTCAAGGCGGCGAGTGCCGCGGCGCCCGACAATTCCGCCGCGATCGACTGCTCGAACCAGAGCCAGCGCGCGGCCGCCTCCATCTCCGCGTCCGAGACGAGCACGATCCGGTCGACGCTCTCCTTGACGATGGCGAGGTTGATCGCCATGGAGCGGCGAGGGGCGAGGGTGCCGGCCGCCGTCTCGATGCGACCCAGGGTCACCAGATGCCCGGCCTTGAGGCTCTCGAACAAGGTCGGCGCACCTACGGGCTCGACGCCCACGACGCGAATACCGGGATTGATCGCCTTGGCCGCGATGGCCACGCCGGCGATCAGGCCGCCGCCGCCGATCGCGACGATGAGCGTGTCGGCGCCGGGCAGTTGGGTGAGGATCTCGCGACCGAGCGTGCCCTGGCCCGCGATCACCGCCGGGTCGGCAAAGGGGTGGATGTAGGTGAGGCCTGCTTGGTGCGCGCTGGCCATGGCGGCGGCGTTGGCTTCGTCCCAGACGGCGCCCTCGACCACCAGCTCGGCGCCCCAGGCAGCGATCTTCGCCTGCTTGTCGGCGGGCGTGCCGGCGGGGAGATAAATGCGCGCCGGAACGCCCGCCCGCCACGCGGCATAGGCCACACCCAGGCCATGGTTGCCGGCCGATGCCGTGACCACGCCGCGCGCCACATTGGCCGGCTCGATCTGCGCCAGCTTGTTCAAGGCACCGCGCGGCTTGAACGAGCCGGTGACTTGCAGGCATTCAAGCTTGAGCGCCAAGTCGAAGGGCGGCCGGGGACCGGGCGGCAGCGGCGGCGTCTTCACCGGGCCGATGGCCACGAGCGGTGTCAGGCGCACGCCATCGGCGATACGGTGCGCGGCCGCCTCGATATCGGCGAGGGTCACGATGTCGGTCATGGCCGGCCGATCAGGTCGAGCCATTCGGCCTCGCTCAGGATCGCTACACCCAGCATCTTCGCCTTCTCTGCCTTGGAGCCGGGATCAGCCCCCACCACGACATAATCGGTCTTCTTCGACACGGATTCACTCACTTTGGCACCCAGCGCCTCGGCGCCCGTCTTGGCGGCCGTGCGCGTCACCCGCGCCAGGTTGCCGGTGAAAACCACGGTCTTTCCAGCAATGGGCGAGGCGGTGGCGGGCGGGCGCTGTGCGGTCGATTGCACCCTCACCTCGCGGGTCAGGTCCTCGACGACTTCAAGATTGTGCGGCTCGGCGAAGAATTGAATCAGGTCCGCCGCCACCGCCGGACCGATCTGGTCGATGCCGACCAGGCGCCGGTAGGCATCGCCCGCGGGATCGGCCGCGTCCCGCATCGCCCGGACCCATTCGTCGAGCGTGCCATATTCGCGCGCCAGGAGGCGCGCCGTTGCCTGGCCTACCTGAGAAATTCCAAGCGCGTGGATGAAGCGATCGAGGGTGATGGTGCGCCGCGCTTCGATGGCGGCCGTCAGATTGGCGACCGATTGCGGCCCCCAGCCCTCCCGCTCGGCGATCTCCTTGGACTTGCCGTGCAGGCGGAAGACGTCGCCTGGCGTCGCTATCAGCTTGTCCTCGGTGAAGGCGTCGATGTGCTTTCGCCCCAATCCCTCGATGTCGAAGGCGTCGCGCGAGACGAAGTGGCGGAGCCGCTCCTTCGCCTGGGCCGGGCAAATGAGCCCGCCGGTGCAGCGCCGGGCGGCATCCGGCGCGCCCGTTACCGGGTCGATGGCGCGCACCGCCCGGCTGCCGCACACCGGGCAGATCGCCGGGAAACCGTAGGGCGCGCTCCCGGGCGGGCGGCGGGCCAGGACGACCGAGACGATCTGCGGGATCACGTCGCCCGCCCGCTGGACGATGACGGTATCGGATACGCGAATGTCCTTGCGCTGGATCTCGTCCTCGTTATGCAGCGTCGCGCGCTGGACGACGACGCCGCCCACATTGATCGGCTCCAAGATCGCGACCGGCGTCAGCGCCCCCGTCCGGCCGACCTGGATTGCGATGTCCGCGATGCGCGTCTCCGCCTGTTCGGCCGCGAATTTGTGGGCGAGCGCCCAACGCGGCGCCCGGCTGACCTGGCCGAGCTGCTCCTGCCAGTCGAGCCGGTTCACCTTGTAGACGACGCCGTCAATGTCGTAGCCGAGTTCGGCTCGGGCGGCACCCATGGCCGCATGGAAGGCCAGCATGTCGTCCACGTCCTTGCACAGCCGGGCCAGCGGATTGACCGGAAAACGCCACGCCCCGAGACGCTCCAGGAGGCCCTGGTGGGTGGCCGCCACGGGTTCGCTCGTTTGGCCGAGCGCGTAGGCGAAAAAGCCGAGTTGGCGCGCCGCCGTGATGCGCCAGTCGAGCTGGCGGAGCGAGCCCGCGGCGGCGTTGCGCGGGTTGGCGAAGGGCGGCTCCTCGGCTTGCTCGCGCGCTTGGTTGAGGGCGAAGAAGTCTTGGTGGCGCATATAGATCTCGCCGCGCACCTCGAGGATCGCCGGGACGCCGCCCCCGATCGCATGCGGGATCTCGGCGACGGTGCGGATATTGTGGGTCACGTCCTCGCCGGCATGGCCGTCGCCGCGCGTCGCGGCGAGTACGAGTTTGCCCCTCTCATAGCGGAGCGAGATCGAGAGCCCGTCGATCTTGGCCTCGCCCATGACCTCGATCGGCTGATCGCGCTCAAGATGGATCAAGCCGGCGAGGAAGCGGCGCACTCGGGCCATGAAGTCGCGCACGTCTTCGCCGGTGAAGGCGTTCTGGAGCGAGAGCATGGGCTCGCCGTGCGTGACCTTGGCAAACCCCTGGGCCGGAGCCGCGCCCACCCGCAGCGACGGGCTGTCGGCGCGCCTGAATTCGGGAAAGCGCGCCTCTATGGCGTCGTTGCGCCGGCGGAGCGCGTCATAGCCGGCGTCGCTCAGGATCGGCGCCGAGTCCGCGTAATAACGTCGGTCATGCTCGGCGATGAGCGGGGCGAGGCGGGCGAGCTCCGCCTTGGCCTCGGCCGGCGTCAGGTCCGCCACCGGCCGGGCGGCTTGCGTCTTGGTCAAGGGAGCCCCCGGCGGCGCATCAGGCTGAGGGCGGCGGCACGCGCCGCGTCGGTCACCTGGCGCCCCGACAGCATGCGTGCGATCTCTTCTTGCCGCGCGGTATCGTCGAGCGCCTCGACACGGGTTTCGACCGCGTTCCGGGCGTTCGACTTCACGACCCGCCAATGGTCGTTGCCCAGGGCCGCGACTTGCGGCGAATGGGTCACCACCAGGACCTGCACTTGTTCGGCGAGGCGGGCGAGGCGTTCGCCCACGGCCGCCGCCACGGCGCCGCCGACGCCGGTGTCCACCTCATCGAAGACCAGGGTGGGCGCGCTGCCCTTCGCCGCCAGGACGACGCGGAGTGCCAGCATGAGGCGCGCAAGTTCGCCACCCGATGCAACGCGCGCGAGCGGACCCGGGGCCAAGCCCGGAATGGTCGCCACCTCGAAGGCGATCCGCTCCCGGCCGTCGGCGCGCCAGTGGGATTCCTCAAGGGCTTCGATCCGGGTCGCGAACCGGGCGCGTTCGAGATGGAGCGGCGCGAGCTCGGCCATCACCCGCCGGTCGAACGCCGTCGCGGTCTTGCGGCGCAGCGCGCCCAGCGCCTCGGCGGCGCGGATATAGGCGCCGCGCGCCGCCGCCTCGCCTTGGGTAAGCCCAGCGAGGCGATCATTGTCACCTTGCAGTTGGGCAAGCGTGGCGGCCATGGATTCGCATAGCGCCGGCAGCGCGTCGACGCTGGTGTTGTGCTTGCGCGCCTCGGCGCGGAGTTGGAACAAGCGCTCGTCGACGGCGGCGAGGCCATCCTCGCCGCTGTCCAGGCGCTGGCCGAGCTGGCCGAGCTCGGCCTCGGCCTCCTCGGCCTCGATGGCGGCCCGCCCTAACGCCGCCAAGGCCTGGTCGAGTTGCCCGCCGGCCCGATCGGCGACGCGGGCGATGTGTCGTTCGGCCGTACGCAGGGCGCTGCTGGCGCCCCGGCCCTGGGTGAGCTCCGCCGTGGCGGAATGCAGCGCCTCCTGGATCTTGCCGCGCGCCATCAGCCGCTGGCGGGTCAGGCTCAAGCTCGCGTCCTCGCCGACTTCCGGGGCGAGTCGGGTCAGGCCGTCGAGGGCGTGGCGGAGATAGTCCTCGTCCCGCCTGGCGGCGGCGAGCTCGGCGGCCGCCTCGGACCGGGCGCGGCTCGCGTCTTGCCAGGCCAGCCAGCCGGCGCGGCACTCGGCCAGGTGTTCGCCGAGCTTGGCAAAGCTGTCGAGGAGGGCGCCATGGCTGGCGGGTTCGAGCAGGCCATGCTCGGCCGACTGGCCCTGAATTTCGACCAGCGTGTCGCCGACTTGCCGCAGCAGGCCGACAGAAACGGGTTCGTCGTTGATGAAGGCCCGGCTCCGCCCGTCCAGGCCGACCACCCGCCTGAGAACCAGGGTGTCGGCGCGGGCGATGCCTTGTTCGTCGAGCAGGACGCGGGCGGCATGCGGGCTCGGCAGGTCGAATTCCGCAACCACGCTTGCCTGCGTGGCACCTTGGCGCACAACGCCGGCGCCCTCGCCCCGGGCGCCGAGCGCCAGGCCCAAGGCATCGAGCAGGATCGACTTGCCGGCGCCGGTCTCGCCGGTCAGCACCGCGAGGCCGCGGCCGAAGGCGAGTGCCAGGCGGTCGATCAGAACGAAGTCACGGATGGTCAGCGTCTGAAGCATCGACGCCCATTGTACGCTCGCTTAGAAGATCGATCCCAGCGCCCGGCGGAACCAGCCGCGCTCGCCGATGTCGCCGTCCAGGCGGTTCTTCTCCACCAACTGGTAGCTGTCGTCATACCACTCGCTGCCCGGGTAATTATGGCCGAGCACCGCCGCCACTTTCCGCGCCTCGTCCAGCATGCCGAGTGCCCGATAACATTCGGCGAGGCGATGCAGGGCTTCCGGCGCATGGCTGGTGGTCTGGTACTGGTCGACGACGGCGCGGAAGCGGTTGATGGCGGCCAGATAATGCCGTTGCCGGAGATAGAATCGGCCGACGTCCATCTCCTTGCCCGCCAGATGGTCGTAGGTCAGGTCGATCTTGAGGCGCGCGTCGCGGGAAAATTCGCTATCGGGGAACCGGCGCACCACTTCGTCGAGAGCCTTGAGCGCCAGTTGAGTGGAGCGCTGGTCCCGGCCGACGTCGGAGATCTGTTCGTAGTAGCAAAGCCCTTTTAGGTAATAGGCATAGGCCGCGTCGGGATTGCTCGGATGGAGCTGGATGAAGCGGTCGAGCGCCAGGATGGCGTCGGAATATTTCTCGCTCTGATAGAGGCTGTAGGCCGCCATGAGCTGCGCCTTGGTGGCCCAGACGGAATAGGGGTGCTGGCGTTCGACCTCGTCGAACAGCTTGGCGGCTTGCAGGGTGCGGCCATCGAGGAGGGCATCCATGGCCGTGTTGTAGAGGACGCCGACCGGACGCTCGACATAGGCCGCTTCGCGGTCGCTGCCACAGCCTGCGAGGCCGATGACGGCGGCCAGCATCAAGGTGAGCACGGCGCGCTGGCGTCGCCGTGCGCGCCGCCCCCCGAGACTAGCCTTACTGGACATGGTTTGGGTCCGACTTCGCCACTCGTTGGAAGCAACCCGGCAACTATAGCACGCCGGGTGCGTCGTCGCAGCTAGGCGAGGGCCGCCGCCCGCCGGTCGACGGGCGACGGGGCGGCTTCATCAGGGACCCGGACATGGCACCACGCGGTGGGATCGGCGAACAGCGCGCGCAGAACCGCATTGTTCAGCCGATGACCGGATCGCATGCCCACAAAGCGACCGATGATCGGCGCGCCCGCCAGATAGAGATCGCCCAGCGCGTCCAGCATCTTGTGCCGCACGAATTCGTCCGGATAGCGCAACCCCTCTTCGTTCAGGATGCGGTCGCCGCTGACCACCACCGCATTGTCGAGAGAGCCGCCCCGGGCCAGGCCGGCCGAGCGTAGCCGGTCAATCTCGTGAGCGAAGCCGAAGGTGCGCGCCCCGGCGATTTCGCGCTTGAAGGTACCGTTGACAAGCTTGAGACAGCGTTGCTGGCGCGCCACGGCTTCGGCGTCGAACTCGATCTCGAAATCCACCGTGAATCCGTCGCCTGGCTCCAGCGTCGCATTCTGGACCGAGTCGCCGACCGTGACGGCGCGGAGCAGCATGATGGCACGGCGGAACGTGGTTTGTTCCACGACGCCGGCCGCTTCGATCAGGGCCACGAACGGCGCGGCGCTGCCATCCATCGCGGGGACTTCGTCGCCATCGAGCCGGACGTTGGCATTGTCGATCCCGCAGCCGGCGAAGGCGGCCATCAGATGCTCGATGGTGCCGACCCGCACGCCCCGGTCGTTGATCAGGGCGGTGCAAAGCTGGGTATCGCCTACCAGATCCCAGCGCGCCGGCAGATGGCCGGCCGGCCCCGGGATATCGGTACGTTGGAAGTGGATACCACTATCGTCATGGGCCGGCGCCAGCGTCATGGTCACCGGCTTGCCGCTGTGCAGTCCGATGCCGGCAACGGCAACGGCCCGTCCCAGCGTCTTTTGCCGCGCGGCTCCGCTCCGGGCGATCATGTCGACCACCCGCCCCGCGGCAAGCCCGTTTTCATTGCGATGGCGCATGATGTTCTGTCTTAATCCCCGACCTGTCGGCGTCCGTATCGCCCGCGCGATTGGAACGACGCCCTTGCCCCGGACGCGGCGACAAACGCCCCTTGGGTTAACTATAGAGAACCCAGGGGGCGCTCAAATCACTCTTTGTTACCGAATGTTACACCGCAATATTTCGTCCGCACGCGAACTCTCGTCGACACTCAATTCGCCTGGCGACGAAGGAAGGCGGGGATGTCCAACAGATCCTCCTCGGGCTTGGACATGGCCAGGCGATCGGCGGGGTTAACGCCGCCAACGCGCAATTCGGCGGGCGGGTCGGCCTGGCGCTCGACCCTGGGTTCGGCGTCGGCGCGTCGGCGCTGACCGCGCCCGACCCCTGTCACGCGCTCGAAGAGACCCGGCAGCCCCGAACGACGCCGGGGCTCGACCGGCTGGGCGGCGGGCGGATGGGATGATTCGGCCCTGAGCGGTGGCGCCTGGATGGCTGAGCGCTCCGGTTCGGCATATTCGCCACTCGCCTCGGGGTAAGCGGTGGCCGGCGGCGCCGGCTCGGCGGGCGCGGCGCTCAATGGCGGCTGGCGAACCGCTTGCGGCTCGGCGAATTGTTGTTCGAGGGCGAGCGAGCCTTCCGATTGCGGCGCCATGGCGGGACGGCCGAATTCGGAGGCGTGGGCGACCGGTTGCGACGCGGCCGGGATCGGCGTGGCCGGGATCGGCGTGGCCGGCACGAACGGAAAACCGCCACTCATCTGGTTCGCGCCCGACACACCGGCGGTGGAAACGACCCGGAGACGGCCGATCGACTCGATCGTCGGCCGCGCCATGGTGTTCGGTTGGGCGTCGATCCCCGTCGCTACCACCGAAACGCGCATTTTTCCCACAAGAGACTCATCGAAAGTCGCGCCAAAGATGATGTTCGCATCCGGTTCGACTTCCTCGCGCACCCGGTTGGCCGCTTCGTCGGCCTCGAACAAGGTCATGTCCGGGCCGCCCGTGATGTTGATCAGCATGCCGCGGGCACCCTTCATCGACATGTCGTCGAGCAGCGGGTTGGAAATCGCCGCCTCGGCCGCGCGTTTCGCCCGATTATCGCCTTCGGCCTCGCCCGTACCCATCATCGCCTTGCCCATCTCGCTCATCACCGCGCGGATGTCGGCAAAGTCGAGGTTGATGAGGCCAGGCATCAGCATCAAGTCCGTGACGCCCCGCACGCCCGCATACAGCACGTCGTCCGCCATCTTGAAGGCGTCGGCGAACGTGGTCTTTTCATTAGCCACGCGAAACAGATTCTGGTTGGGCACGATGATCAATGTGTCAACGAATCGCGAGAGTTCCTCGATGCCCTGTTCGGCGAGGCGCATGCGGTTCGAGCCTTCGAAATGGAAGGGCTTGGTCACCACGCCGACCGTGAGCACGCCATGCTCGCGGGCGGCCCGCGCGATGACGGGTGCCGCTCCGGTGCCGGTGCCACCGCCCATGCCGGCCGTAATGAACGCCATGTGGCTACCGGCCAGCCGCTCCATGATGTCGTCGAGGGCTTCCTCGGCCGCGGCGCGGCCGATGTCGGGCCTGGAGCCGGCGCCGAGACCATGGGTCAAGTTCAGCCCAAGCTGGATGCGGCAATCCGACTGCGACATCTGTAGCGACTGGGCGTCGGTGTTCGCCACCATGAATTCGACGCCGGCCAAATTCGACCGGATCATGTTATTCACGGCATTGCCCCCGGCGCCGCCGATGCCGACGACCACGATGCGTGGCTTCAAATCCTTTTGATGATCCGCGATCCCGATTTTGATCGTCATGTCCGCCCTCCTGAACAGGTTAACTCGTGACGCGACAGTTTGCCCCTGTCAACGCCACTGAAATTTGCCACGTGTTTCCCCGCATTCACCGCGCGTCCTCATAGATGTTCGCGAAGCCAACTGCCGACTCGGCCGAGCATGCCCGTCTGCTCCGGCCGCATGAATGACTGGCTCGGCAGTTCGGCTCGGTTCTGATGGGCATAGGCCAGCAGACCGGCACAAGTGGCGAACGCGGGGCCGCTCACCGCGTCGGCGAGGCCGGTCACGCGCACCGGCCGGCCCATGCGCACCTGCTTGTCGAGCACCAACTGGGCGAGCTCCCGGAGACCTTGAAGCTGGCTCGCGCCACCGGTCAGCACGACGCGCCGCCCGGCGACGCGGTCGAACCCGCTGGCCTCGAGCCGCTGGCGAACGAGCTCAAGCGTCTCCTCGATCCTGGGTTGGATGATGCCAACCAGGATCGACTTCGGCACATGATTGGCGCTCGCCGGGTCGTCCTCGCCGATGGGCGGCACGTCGATGACATCGCGCTGGTCGCTCTGCTGACTGAGGCAACTCCCGTAGAGCGTCTTTAAGCGTTCGGCATGCGGGAGCGGCGTCGACAGGCCGCGCGCCACGTCGCTGGTTACATGCCCGCCACCGATGGGCAGGCTGTCCGTGAAGATGACGCTGCCGTCATAGAAGACCGCGATGCTGGTCGACCCGCCCCCCAGGTCGATGAGCGTCACACCGAGGTCGGTCTCGTCCTCCACCAGCGTCGAGAGGCCCGCCGCGTACGGTGAGACGACGAAGGCGTCGATGTCGAGGTGACCGCGCGCCGCGCAAGTCGCCAGGTTGCGCACGGGGCCCGAATCGGCGGTGATCACATGCATGTCGACGCCGAGACGCCGTCCGAACATGCCGCGCGGATCGCGAATGCCGCGATTGCCGTCCAGGGTGTAGCCGAGCGGAATGAAATGCAGCAGCTCGCGGTCGTTGGGATCGCAGAGCGAGCGACCTTGGGCAAGTGCCCGGCGGACGTCGTTATCGGCCACTTCCGGACTGGCGATCTCGACTTCGACATGGATGCTCTGCGACAGCGGCCGGCCGCTGGTCACGTTCAGTACCACATGGCGAACTGTCTCGCCCGCCATCTGCTCGGCGGCGCTGACCGTGTTGACGATCGTCGCCTCGGCCGCGTCCATGTCAACGATGAGGCCGCCGCGCACGCCTTTCGATTCCTGGTAGCCGATGCCAATAACCCGCAAGTGGCCGCCGCCGTCGGCCTGGGCGATGAAACAGCAGCATTTCGTCGAGCCCACATCGAGTGCCGCGATCACGCCGTTCCACGGTTTAGTCAAAGCCTTGTTCACAATTCGCTCCCCCGCTCCCGCATCCGCGTCACGTCGGCTTGCCCGGCGTTTTGGGCTTCTTAATCCCGGTCCCGGACGGCTCGATCACCAGGCGATCCGGCAGGCGGAAGTCGATCACCGTCAGGTTCCGCGATAGGAGGCCTTGCGCCCGTTCGAGGCGGGCGAAACGATGCCACGCACCGGCTGGATCGGCGGCCGGCAGGCGCAGCTCGACCCGGTCCTCGAAACGGATATTCCAGCGCCGGCCCGAGACGCGAATGGCCGCCGTCACTCGCAATGCCAGTTCCGGCTCGCTCGCCAGCATGGCGAGCAGCGTGGCGGCGTGCTGCGGCGCGTCGTCGCCGACGAGGATCGGCAAATGATGGAAAGGCCGAACGTCGCCGACCGGGATCACCACGCCATCCATGTCGATGACCCGGAAGCGGCCGCGCTCCTGCCAGAGCGCAAGCGCCACGCGCTCCTCGATCCGAACGCGCACAGTCCCCGGCAGACTTCGCTCCACGGTGGCCGACCGGATCCAGGGCGATGCCTCGAGGGCCGCGCGCGCGCCGGCGGGACTGAAGGCGAGGATCGGGTCGCCCCGCTTCACATCGAGCGCGGCCAGCACGGTGGCGGATGGGGTCGTGTGGCGGCCGGAGACAATGACCTCGTCGACCCTGAGGCCGAGGGTGGCGGTCGTCTCCAAGAGTGCCGCCATGCCGGTCCGCGCGACCGCGCCAAAAATATTCGACTGCATGCCGACATAGGCGGCACCCGCCGAACCGGCGAGACATGCGACGGCAATCGCGGCGCCCAGGGCGCGGCGCACTCGAGCGCCGAGGAAGACGCGGCGCTGGCGTCCGTTGGGCGTCGCTCGCTCGGTCACCGGTCGCATTCGGCGTGCTCCACCATCCAGTTCACCAGCTCGGTAAAGGAATAGCCGGCATGGGCCGCGATCTCGGGCACCAGCGACAAGGGCGTCATGCCCGGCTGGGTGTTGATTTCGAGGAGATAAAGCGTCCCCGGATTGCCACTAATATCGTCATAGCGCAGGTCCGAGCGCGTGATGCCGCGACAGCCGAGGGTGCGATGCGCCAGCAGCGACATATGTTCGGCTTCGGCGTAGATGCCCGGCGGCAGCGGCGCCGGGCACAGGTGATCGGCCTTGCCCTCGGTATATTTTGCCGCGTAGTCGTAGAAGCCCTGGCGCGGCCGGATCTCGAGCACGCCGAGCGCCATGTCGTCCATCACCGCGACCGTAAGCTCGCGGCCGGGAATGTAGCGCTCGACCATCACCTGCTCGCCATAAGGCCAGGTGGCGGCATCGATCGGCGGGCGATTGTCGCCTTCGAATACGATCCTGACACCGACGCTCGAGCCTTCATAAGGCGGTTTGACGACATAGGGCGCCGGCATCTGGCGGGCCGCCTCGCCAAGGGCAACGGTGACACCCTCGGGGCAGCGGATTCCGGCATCCGCAAAGAGACGCTTCGCCATGGGCTTGTCGATAGCCAAGGCGGACGCGCGCCGGCCGGAGTGGGTATAGGGGATGGCCAACGTGTCGAGCAGGCCCTGCACCGTGCCGTCTTCGCCAAAGGGTCCGTGCAAGGCGTTGAAGACGGCATCGGGGCGAGGGGTGAGTGCCTGAATGAGGGCGATCAGGTCCGGCGTGACGTCGATGGTGACGACCTCGTGACCAAGCTCGCGGAGTGCGGCCGTGACGGCGTCGCCCGTTACCAGCGAGACGGCGCGTTCGGCCGACCACCCCCCCATGAGCACGGCAACCCGCTTCATGCCGCGTCTCCGCCGGGCAAGCACACACCGATGCGGCGGATTTCCCACTCCAGGGCGATGCCGGTCCGGGCCAATACCCGACGCTGTACCTCCTTGCCAAGTGCCTCCACGTCGGCGGCCGAGGCGTCGCCGGTATTGATCAGGAAGTTGCAGTGCTTTTCCGAAACCATCGCCCCGCCGATCCGAAGCCCCCGGCAACCGGCACGCTCGATCAGCTCCCAGGCCTTTTCACCGGGTGGGTTCTTGAAGGTGCTGCCGCCGGTCCGGGTGCGAAGCGGTTGGCTCGCCTCGCGGGCCTGGGCGATCTCGCTCATCCGGCGACGCACCGCCGTCGGATCGTCGGGCCGACCGCGAAACGTCGCCGCGACCACGATCCAGTCGTCGCGGAGCGCGCTCCGGCGATAGGCGAGGCCGAGTTCGCTCGGACCCAGCCCGTGCCGCTCGCCCCGCCCGTCGAGAGCTTCGGCCGTCACCAGCACGTCCTTGACCTCGACGCCATAGGCACCGGCGTTCATACGCACCGCGCCGCCGACCGTGCCCGGCACGCCAGAGAAGAATTCGAGGCCGCCGAGGCCGGCTTCGGCCGCGGTCAGGGCGACATTGAGTGCGAGCGCCCCGGCGCCCGCGCGGATGGCGCCATCGGCGCTGGATATCGGGGCGAAGCCTTTGCCGAGCCGCACAACGACCCCGGGCACGCCGCCGTCGCGCACCAAGAGGTTGGAGCCGACGCCGATCACCGTCACCGGTACCTCGGCCGGCTTCGACGCCAGGAAGTGCCGCAGATCGTCGACGTCGGCCGGCCGGAACATGACCTCGGCCGACCCGCCGACGCGGAACCAGGTGACGGGTGCCAGCGGTGCCTCCGGCGTGTAGCGGCCCGCGACCGGCGGCAACCGCTCGATGAGGCCGGTGACGGCGCGCCTTGCGGTGATCATCGCCTTGCCTCCGCCGCTAGACGGTCAAGCTCGTCGGGGAGCGCGTGAGCCCAGTTGGTAATGCTGCCGGCGCCGAGGCAAACCACCATGTCGCCCGACTGAGCAAGGCCGCGCACCGTTTCGGCGAGCCGCTCGGGTCCCGGTAGCGCCACGACGTGACGATGACCATGGGCGCGCAGCCCATCGACCAGCCGCTCGCGATCGACGCCCTGGATAGGCTGTTCTCCGGCCGCATAAACCTCGGCGACGATCACCGCGTCCGCGTCGTTGAAGCAGGTGCAGAATTCTTCCAAGAGATCGGCGAGCCGCGAGTAGCGGTGCGGTTGGACGACGGCGATGACGCGGTTCCGGCCGGCGAAGCGGGCGGCCTTGAGGACCGCCCTGATCTCGACGGGGTGGTGGCCGTAATCGTCGATGACGGTGATGCCCTGCGCCACGCCGGTGCGGGTAAAGCGGCGCTTGACGCCACGAAAACCGCCGAGCGCCCGGCGTAGCACCCGGTCCGCGACGCCCATCTCCTGGCCGATCGCGACGGCGACAAGGGAGTTCTCAACATTGTGCTCGCCCAGCATCGGCAGCCTGAGCGCGGTGATCGTGCGCGCCTGGCCGCCAGACCGCCCGCCGAGCACCACATCGTAGGTGGCACCGTCAGGGTCCATTCTCACATTGAGCGCGCGCACATCCGCCTGGGGGCTGAACCCATAGGTGACGATACGCCGATCGCTGACGCGCGCGACCAGGGCCCGGACTTCCGGATGGTCGATGCAAAGCGCCGCGAAACCGTAGAAAGGGATGTTCTCCACGAAACGCAGGAAGGCGTCACGCAGGGCATCGAAACTGCCATAATGGTCGAGGTGCTCGCGGTCGATGTTGGTCACGACGGCGATCGTCGCCGGCAGGCGCACGAAGGTGCCATCGGATTCGTCCGCCTCGACCACCATCCAGTCGCCGGTGCCGAGCCTTGTATTGCTGCCATAGGCGTTGATGATGCCGCCGTTGATCACCGTCGGATCGAGTTCGGCTGCCTCCAGCAACGCCGCGACGAGCGAGGTGGTCGTGGTCTTGCCATGGGTCCCGCCAACGGCGATCGACCATTTGAGCCGCATGAGTTCGGCCAGCATCTCGGCCCGCCGGACGATCGGCAGGAAGCGCTGGCGCGCGGCGACCAGTTCCGGGTTGTCGGGCTGGACCGCCGAGGAGAAGACGACCACCTGGCCGTCGCCCAGATTCTCCGCGGCATGTCCGACTTTGACGTCGATCCCAAGCTCGCTGAGGCGTTTGACGTTGGCGCCGTCGGCCTTGTCGCTGCCTTGCACCTGGTAGCCGAGATTGTGCATCACCTCGGCAATGCCGCTCATGCCGATGCCGCCAATACCGACAAAGTGAATGGGTCCGATGCTGAGCGGCAGGCCCTTCATGCGGCGAGGTTCCTTGGCCCGTCGGCGGCACCCGTTCCGGGCCTGCTCCGAGCGAGTGCCAGCGCCAGTTCGGCCAAACGATGGGTGGCGTCCGGCTGCCCGAGGCCGGCCATGCGCGCGGCGGCCTGGCTCAAGCGCGCCGGCGCGGCCAGCACCGACTCGAGGCGGGCAACCAGAGCCTCGGCGTGGAATGCCGCCTCGGGTATCAGCCAGCCGGCGCCCGCCTCGTCGATGGCGCCGGCGTTGGCCGTCTGATGGTCGTCGGTGGCGAAGGGGTAGGGCACGAGAATGGCCGGCCGGCCGGCCACGGTCAGCTCCGCCACGGTCGAGGCGCCGGCGCGGGCAATGACCAAGTGGGTGCCGGCCAGCCGCTGGGGTACGTCGTCGAAGAAATTGGCGAGTTCGCCATCGACGCCGGCGGCCCTGACCGCCGCCCGGGTAGCCGCCAAGTCCTCCGGTCGACACTGCTGAGTGAGTTTGATCCGGGCCCGCAACGCCGGCGGCAGCAGAGCCAGGGCCTCGGGCAGGACTCGGCTGAACACGCGCGCCCCTTGGCTGCCGCCCAGCACCAGGATGGCAAGCGTTCCGTCGGCGACCGGTGCCGTGTAGGGCGTCTCTCGGAGTAATGCGAACGCGGGCCTGACGGGGTTGCCGGTCTGGACGGTCTTCGCCCGGTCGGCCGGGCGAATGAAACGGACCTCGGCAAAGGATGTGGCGATCCGATCGACCCGCCCGGCCAGCACCCGGTTGGCGCGGCCGAGAACGGCATTCTGCTCGTGCACGAGTGTGGGAATACCGGCCCAGCTCGCGGCCAGCATGGTGGGGAAGGACGGGTAGCCACCGAAGCCGATGACCGCGGCCGGCTTCAGGCGTTGCAGCCAGCGCCGCGCCTGGCAGATGCCGAGGGCGATCGTCGTGGCGCCGCCGACCCGGGCACCGAAGCCGCCGGACAGAGTGGCGGCGGCAATGGCATGGCTGTCGATGCCGGTGCCAAAGGCGGCGCCGCGGCGATCGGTCACCACACTGACTTCGGCGCCCGCGGCCAACAGTGCTTCGGCGAGCGCCTGAGCGGGATAGATGTGGCCGCCGGTTCCGCCGGTTGCCAGCACGATGCGGGGGCGGACACTCATGGCAGGCTACTCGTCTCGGCCCGGCGGCGCGTCAGCGCCAGCACCATGCCCATGGCGAGGGCGAGCGCCAACAGCGACGAGCCGCCATAGCTCACGAGCGGCAGGGTCATGCCCTTGGTCGGGATCAGGTGCAGGGACGAGGCCATATTGACGAACGCTTGCAGGCCGAAAACGGTCAGCAGGCCACCGACCGCCAGGAGCACGAACAGGCTGCGCTCGTCGAGCAGCCGCAGGAAGCCGCGCAGCACGATGAAGGCGAACAGGGCGACGATGATTAGGCAAGCGAATAGCCCCATCTCCTCGCCGATCACGGCGAAAATGAAGTCGGCATGGGCGTCCGGCAGCAAAGCCTTGATCCGGCCCTCGGCCGGCCCCTGGCCGAACAGCCCGCCATTCACGAACGCCTCGCGCGAACGGTCGACCTGGTAGCTGTCGCCCGACGCTGGGTCGAGGAAACGGTCCACCCGGCTCGCGACATGCGGAAAAACGAAATAGGCGCCAACGGCACCGAACACGGCCGCCGTCGCGAGCACCGCGACCAGCCAGCCCGACAGTCCGGCGAGAAAGAACTGCGAGAGCCACGCGGTCGCGACGATCAACACGGTGCCAAGGTCGGGCTGCTTGATAATGAGGCCGAGCGTGACGGCGCACAGTAGAAACGCGATCAGCCAGCCGGCCATGTTCCCATTGCTCCGCCACTCCGCGAACAGCCAGGCGGACACCACGATGAGCGACACCTTGGCGAACTCCGAGGCTTGCAGGGAAAAGCCGCCGATACTCAGCCAGCGCCGGGCGCCCTTGATCTCGACACCGGTCGACAGCGTGAGGGCCAGGAGCACCAGGGATACGAAAAACACCAGCAGCGCCAGGCGATTCACATCCTTGGGTGCCAACAGCGATGTGCCGACCATGATCGCGATGGCGGGCCCGAGCAGGAGCAAGTGCCGCTTGACGAAGTGCAAGGGCTCCGCGCCGATGTTCTTGGCCACCGCCGGGCTCGCGGCCAGCACCAGCACGGCGCCGATGGCGACGAGCGAGAGCAGGGCGAGCAGCATCCAACGGTCGACGGTCCACCACCAGCGGCCGAAGATGCTGGTATCGCTGCGCGCGACCGCCATCATGACGTCATTTCGATGGCGATAGGCGCCCTTCGCAGGGCCAGAACCATCTGGCGGAAGGCGTTGCCGCGCGCCTCGAACCCCGGCCATTGGTCGAAAGACGCGCAAGCCGGCGACAACAGCACGACGGCGCCGTCTCGGCCGTCCCGCCGCGACCGCGCATGCGCCATGGCGACGGCGGTCGCGAGATTGCCGGCGTTGCGGTGCGGCACATGACCGTCGAGCGCCTGGGCGAACGGCTCGGCGGCGGCACCCACCAGATAGGCCTCGACGATCCGCGCGTACCAGGGCTCTAGACCGCCGAGTCCGCCCGCTTTCGCAATGCCGCCGGCAATCCAATAGATGTTCTCGTAACAGTCGAGCGCTCGGGCGGTGGCCTCGGCATTCGTCGCCTTGCTGTCGTTGACGAACCGGACACCGTCGATGTTCGCCACCAATTCCTGGCGATGCGGCAGGCCCGGATAAGTGGCGAGATATTTGGCGATCGTCTCCGACGACAGGCCGAGCCGCCGGGCGATGGCATAGGCCATCGCGGCGTTCTGCCAATTGTGGCGGCCTGGCAGCGTCGCCACGCCGTTGAGGTCCATGGCTGGCTTGCCCCGGTCGTGCAGGATGCCGCCGGTCACGGTCACGTCCGCGGGCCCGCCCCCAACCGCGACGCGGGTGAGGTGCCGGCCGCCCGCCTGGCCGAGTGCCTCGGCGATGGCGCGTGTGTGGTCGTCGTCGGTCGCGATAATCGCCTCGCTTTGGCGACCCGCGCCCGCGAAGATCCGGCGCTTGGCCGTCACATAACTCGCCATGCCGCCGTGCCGGTCCAGATGATCCGGGCTGATGTTGATCAGGCAAGCCATGTCGAACGAGGCCGTGGCGAGCAGCTCGAGCTGATAGGAGGAGAGTTCCAGAACGTAGATCTCGCCTTCGCCGAGCGGGCTGAGGCTGAGCGCGGGTGGCCCGAGATTGCCGCCGGCGGCGGCGCGCACGCCGCTGGCGATGAGAATATGGGCGGCCAATGCCGTCGTGGTGGACTTGCCATTGGTGCCGGTAATGGCGACGAAGGTTGCCGCCGGTTGCGCCTGCGCCAGCAGTTCGATGTCGCAAATGACCTCGGCTCCGGCTCGCCGGGCGGCCACCGCGACGGGATGGGGCGTCGGCAATGTGTGCGAAATGCCGGGACTCCAGACCAGGGTCTTGCTGGTCGCCCACGCGCATGTCCCTAAATCGACGAGGGGGATGTTCTCGGCCGCGGCCGCCTGGCGGCGCGGCGGATCGTCGTCCCAGGCCCAAACCTCGGCGCCGGTCGCCATCAGCGCCTTGGCGGTGGCCAAGCCCGACCGGCCAAGACCCATGACCGCGACACGCAAGCCGGAATATGCCGTGAGGTCGATCACCGGGCTCACCTCAGCTTGAGCGTGGAAAGCCCGGCGAGCGCCAGCACCATGGCGATGATCCAGAAGCGGATCACGATGGTCGGCTCGGCCCAGCCTTTCTGTTCGAAATGATGATGCAACGGCGCCATGCGGAAGACACGCTTGCCGGTCAGCTTGAACGACAGCACCTGCACGATCACCGAGACGGTCTCGAGCACGAACAACCCGCCGATGATCGGCAGGACCAGCTCGTGCTTGGTCACGACGCTGATCGCGCCGATCGCGCCGCCAACGGAGAGCGATCCGGTATCGCCCATGAATATCATGGCGGGCGGCGCGTTGAACCAGAGGAAGCCGAGGCTCGCGCCGACGAGTGCCCCACAGAAGACCGCCAGCTCGCCGGAGCCGGGCACATGATGGATCTGAAGATAATTGGCGAAGATGGCATTGCCGACCAGATAGGCGATCAGCGCGAAGGAGCCGGCGACGATCATCACCGGCACGATGGCGAGACCGTCTAACCCGTCGGTCAGGTTCACGGCGTTCGATGCCCCGGTCATCACCAATATGGCGAGCGGCAGGAACATCCAACCGAGGTCGATCAGGACCGACTTGAAGAACGGCACGGCGAGGCTGGTCGAGAGCGGTTCGCGCATGATCCAGACGATCAGCACGCTCGCCACCAGGCTGATCGCGACCTGGGCGGCGAGCTTGACGCGGCCCGACAGCCCCTTGCTGTCGCGCTTGGTCACCTTGAGGTAATCGTCCGCGAAGCCGATGGCGCCGAATCCCAGTGTGACGAGCAGCACCGTCCAGATATAGCCGTTGGCAAGATCCGCCCAGAGCAGCGTGCTCACCACCAGCGCCAGAAGAATAAGCGCGCCGCCCATGGTCGGCGTGCCGGATTTGCGCACAATATGATCGGCGGGGCCGTCGATCCGGATCGGCTGGCCGCCCTGCTGGCGGGCGCGCAGCAGGCCAATGAGGCGCGGGCCGAGAAGGAAGCTGACGAACAGCGCGGTCACCACGGCGCCGCCCGAGCGGAATGTTAGATAACGGAACAGGTTCAGGAAACCAAGTTCGTCGGACAGCGGGAACAGCAGGTTATAGAGCATGCTCTAGCCCCCGTTCGCCGCGTGGCGAAGCGGCGGTCTGGGCTGGGCCTGCGTCTGGACGATGTGGTGCATGCCCGTGCCAAGCGAGCCCTTGACCATGACCACGTCACCCGGACGCAGGGCGTCGAGCAGCAACGGGGCGAGGATCTTGGCGTTGCCCGCGTGCCCGCCGCGTTGGCGGGCCGGCAATACGCCATAGAGCGATGCCATCAGCGGGCCGGCCGCGTAGACGAGGTCGATCGGCCGGGCCGCGAGATCGCGGCCCAGTTCCATATGGAGCGCCGGGCCATGCTCGCCGAGCTCCAGCATGTCGCCAAGAACGGCGATGCGCCGGCCGTTCCCGGTCGGCCGCGACAAGGCGAGCACGTCGAAGGCCGCGCGCATGGACGCGGGATTGGCATTGTAGCTCTCGTCGATCACCTCGATCGTGCCTCCGTTCAGCGGCACCGGGAGGCGGCGCCCGCGCCCCGGCATCACTTCCAGGTCGCCAAGCTCGCGGGCAGCCCGTTCGACATCGCCCCCGAGCGCCTCGACGGTGGCGAGTGCCGCAAGGCTGTTGATGACCCAGTGGCGACCCGGGGGGCCCAATCGGTAGTCGATGGGCCGGCCCCGGATGGCGGCCCGTACACGGCTTCCGTCCGGGCCGAGGTCGCAATCGACGAGCCGGAAATCCGCATCGACTTCGGTGCCGAACGTGATCAGGTTCGCGATGTGGCGGCGGCTGGCGGCGGCGAGGCGCATAAAATGCGGGTTATCGGCGTTCAAGATCGCCGTTCCGCCCGCCTCGACGCCGGCGAAGATCTCGGCCTTGGCGTCGGCGATCTCCTCGACCGAGGCGAAGAACGCCAAATGCACCGGATCGACGGTGGTAATGACCGCGACGTGCGGCCTGACGAGGCGCGCGAGAGGCGTAATTTCGCCCGCATGGTTCATGCCGATTTCGAAGATGCCGTATCGCGCCGCCGGTGGCAGGCGGGCGAGGCTCTGCGGCACACCCCACTGATTGTTGAGACTACCCCGGCTCGCCGACGTAACACCCTGGCGCTCCAGCATGTGGCGGAGCGCTTCCTTGGTGCCGGTCTTGCCGACGCTGCCGGTCACGGCCACGATCCGAGCCTCGGAGCGCGCCCGTGCGTCGGCGCCGAGGGCGCGTAAGGCCGCGAGGGTGTCGGCCACGATCAAGAGGGGGGCGCCGGCCGGCAGGTCCGGCGGGACGGTCGAGACCAAGGCGGCGCCGGCGCCCGCCGCGAAGGCCATGGCGACGAAGTCGTGTCCGTCGCCTTTATCGCCGGCGATGGCAACGAACAGATCGCCCGGCTCGATGGTCCGACTGTCGATCGAAACGCCCGTGGCACGCCACGCGGCCGTGCCGCGTCCACCCGTGGCGAGGGCCGCCTCCCGGTCGGTCCAGAGCGCGGGTTTCGTCATGGCCCGCGATCCTCGGCACGGATCGCGGCGTCGACCCGCTGGATGGCGGCGCGGGCCTCGGTGGCATCGTCGAAGGGGCGCGTCTTGGCGCCGATGATTTGGCCCTGCTCATGTCCCTTGCCGGCGATCAGCAGGATGTCGCCCAGCCGGAGCCGGGCCACGGCGTCCTCGATCGCGGTCGCGCGATCGGCAATCTCCTCGGCTTCCGGGCAGGCGGCGCGAATGGCGGCGCGAATGACGGCCGGATCCTCGCCGCGCGGATTGTCGTCGGTCACGATCACTTGGTCGGCGAGGCGCCGGGCGATCTCGCCCATCATCGGCCGCTTGCCCTGGTCCCGGTCGCCGCCACAACCGAACAGCGCGATCAGTCGTCCGCGACAGTGTGGGCGCAAGGTTTCGAGGACCGCCGCCAGGGCATCGGGCTTATGGGCATAGTCGACGAAGACCGCCGCCCCGTTGGTCAGGCGGCCGACCAGTTCGAGGCGGCCGCGCACGCCGGAAAGCATCTCGACCTGGGCGAAGGCGTCGTCGATCGACCCGCCGGTGGCCGCCACGATCCCCACTGCCGCAAGCGCGTTCTGGGCCTGAAACACGCCGAGCAGCGGCAGGCGCACTTGGCGGCGATGGCCGAACAGCGTGGCGGACATCACTTGGCCGTCCGCGTCCGGCAGCAACGCCTCGAGGCGAAGCTCGGCGCCCTTCCAGCCATAGCTCCACACCTGGTGCCCGGCCCGCCGGCACAGATCGGCGGCGCCTGCGACGGCGACGTTGTCGGCGTTCAAGAGGGCGATGCCGCCAGGCGCCATGACGGTGTGGAAGAGGCGGAGCTTGGCGGCAAGATAGGCGTCGGCGTCGGTGTGATAGTCGAGATGGTCGCGGCCGAGCCCGGTAAAGGCAGCGGCGGCGAGTGTCACGGCATCCAAGCGGCATTGGTCGAGCCCGTGGCTCGACGCTTCGATCGCCACATGGTCGATGCCATGCGCCGCGAGCCGGGCCAGATCGCGATGCAGGGCGACGGGATCCGGCGTGGTGAGCGCGCCGTCGCGCTGAAAGCCCGGGCCGACGGCACCGAGCGTGCCGAGGCTCGCGGCCGGGCAGCCCAACGCTTCCCAGAGCCGCCGGGCGAATGTCACGACCGAGGTCTTGCCGCTGGTTCCCGTGACGGCGGCGATGCGGCGTGGCTGGTGGCCGTAGAACGCGGCCGCGAGCAAGGCAAGCCGGCGGCGCGGATTGGCGTCTTCGATCAGGGCGACGTGAGGCGGCAGGTCTTGGCGATGCGGCCCCGGCGCCAGAAGCACGGCCGAAGCGCCCCGCCGGACGGCATCTTGGATATAGCTTCGCCCATCCCGCGCCTTGCCGGTGAGGGCGGCGAATAGATAACCCGGCCGGACGGCGCGCGAATCCGCGGTGAGACCGAGCAGCGCCGGCTCGGCGGGCGTTGGATGGGTCGTCGCCAGGTGCGCGCTCATGCCGTTACCGTCCCGCGCCAGGCCGGCCATTCGCCGCCATCAGCGCGCCGCCCCGGTCCGGTACGGCGTCGAGAGGCGCCGGCTCGATGCCGAGCAGCGGCGCCATGCGGGCGATGACCTGGTGAATGATTGGCGCCGCCACCCAGCCACCGGTCGCGTAGCCCATGGTTTCCTTGATGCCGTGTGGTTCGTCGACCATGACCAGGACGACATAGCGCGGCGCCTGGGCCGGGAAGGCACCGACGAACGACGACAACAGCGCCTTGCGCTTGTAACCGCCATGGGCACCCACCTTCTCGGCGGTGCCGGTCTTGCCGGCGACGAAATAGCCCGGTACCTCGGCCTTCTTGCCGGTCCCTTGCGTGACGACAAGCCGCATCAGGGTCCGCATCTGCTCCGAGGTCTGGGCCTTGAGGACTTGCCGGCCAGCCACCGGCCCGTCCGGAGCGCGCTTGAGGAGCGTCGCCGGGCGCAATATGCCGCCATTGACCAGGGCGGCAACACCGTTCGCCATCTGCAGCGGACTGACCGACAGGCCGTGTCCGAAGGCGATGGTCATGGTGTTGATTTCGCGCCAGGGCGACGGCACCAGCGGCGCGCCCACCTCCGGCAGCTCGATGCTTGGCGCTTGGAGCATCTGGAAACGCTTGAGAAACGCTTTCTGCCCTTCGGTGCCCACGTCGAGGGCCATGCGCACGGCGCCGATATTGGAGGAATAGACGATGATCTCCGGCACCGTGAGCCAGCGATTCTTGCCCTTGTAGTCGCTGATGGTGAAGCGGCCGATCTGGATCGGGCGGCTCGCGTCGTAACCACGCGACAGCGTCGTGGTTCCGGCATCGAGCGCCATCGCCGCCGTAAACAGCTTGAAGGTCGACCCTTGCTCGTAGACGCCGAGCGTGATGCGATTGAAGCGGGCCTCCGGCGTTGCCGTCGCGGGTTCGTTCGGTTCGAAGTCGGGCAGCGAGACCAATGCCAGCACCTCGCCGGTCTCGGCGTCCAACACCAGGCCCGCCGCGCCCTCGGCGCTGAAGCGCCGCTGGGCGGCCAGCAATTCCTCACGCAGAACATGCTGAACACGAATATCAAGCGATAGCTCGACCGGCTCGCCCTTGGTCTTCAGCCGATCGTCGAGTTTCAACTCGACGCCGCCGAGGCCCTTATTGTCGATATCGGTGAAGCCCACCACATGCGCCGCCAGGCTGCCTTGCGGATAGACCCGTTGATCCTCGCGGCGGAAATAGAAACCGGGCAGCCCCAGGCGGTTGACCTCATATTGCTGTTGCGGCGTGAGCTTGCGGCGCACCCAGATGAAGGTGCGGCCGGATTGCAGGTTGAGGGTGAGCGCTGGGGCGTTGATCTCCGGTAGGACCCGGGCAAGCTTGCGGGCGTCGGCGTCGGCGTCGTCAACTTCATGGGGATGGGCATAGAGCGACTGGGTTGCGAGGCTGGTGGCGAGCAAGTGGCCGTTGCGGTCGACGATGGCGGCCCGGTCGACCGCCCTGACAGGCGCCCCCACGATACGGCTACCGCGCGGCTCGTCGGCCGGCTGCAGGACGACCACCTCGAGAAGCTTGAAGGCGAGCGCCGCAAACGCGATGACGAACAATGCCACGCCAAGCACGACGCGATTGTGGGCCACTTCCAACGCTTGATTGTTGCGACGCGGTGGCTCCACCCGACCCGGGGCCGCGGGATGCAGCACCGTCGGCAAGGGTGACCGTTGCGGCTTGTCCTTGCGGCGCAGGCGGATCATCGCACCGCCTGCCCCCGGGGCGGGGCCCGGGTGTAGGTGAGCGGCGGACTATCGTTGGGCGCGGTCGCGCCCGGCGGGAGGGCCTTGAGCGCGGTCGCGCCCGGCGGGAGGGCCTTGGCGGCGGGCGTGGGCGGCAACTCCGGCGCCGCCTGATAGGCCCCCAAGCGCGCCGGCAGGTCGTCCGGTTTGATCATGCGGCCGGACTCGACCGGCACCAGGTGCAGATGGCGCGCATTCAGCGCCTGGATGCGGACCGGCTGGGTCAAATAGGCCCATTCGGCCGTCAACACATGAATGGCGGCTTGGTCGGTGAGGATCGCCTGGCGGAGACGCCGGAGCTCGCGCTCGCGCTCTTCGGTCTGGTAGGCGATGCCGAACATGGCGGCCACGATCATGGCGGCGGCGACCAGCCAAAAGACGGTCATGCCGCGGATCATGCCGCACCTGCCAGCATGGCCGGCCAAGCGGGCTGGGCGGTGCGCGTGCCAACGCGCAAGCGCGCCGACCTGGCCCGGGGATTGCGGGTGATCTCGCCGGCACTCGGGCGTTGGGCGCGGCGGAACGGCAGCGTGAAGGAAGCGGGACGGCCCTCGGCCGCCGCGGGCAGATGGCGATAGCTTTCCAGCACCTCGCCCGAGCGTTCGCGCAGGAACGCTTTGACGACGCGATCCTCGAGCGAGTGAAAGGAGACGACGGCGAGCCGGCCACCCGGCGCCAGCAGCCGCTCGGCGGCGCCCAGGCCCGCCCGCAACTCGTCGATTTCCTCGTTCACGCTGATGCGGAGTGCCTGGAAGGTGCGGGTCGCGGGGTCGATGCCGTCACGGCTGCCGCCGGCGGCGCGCCGGACGATGTCGGCGAGTGCCAGGGTCCGTGTGATGGGCTGGGCGTCGCGCGCCTGCACGATGGCGCGCGCGATGCGGCGCGAGTGCCGTTCTTCGCCATGGCGCCAGACGATGTCGGCGAGGGTCGTCTCGTCGAGGTTGTTGACCAGATCGGCGGCACTCGGCCCACTCGCGTCCATGCGCATGTCGAGCGGCCCGTCGAGACGGAACGAAAAGCCGCGCGCCGGATCGTCGAGTTGCGGCGAGGATACGCCGATGTCGAGCGCCACGCCGTCCACCTGCTCGACCCCACCCTCCCGAAGAATCCGGTCCATGCTGCCGAAACGGCCGTGGCGCAAGGTCAGTCTGCCTTCAGCGGCGTCGGCGAGCGCTGTTCCCCGGGCAATCGCGGCCGGATCGCGGTCGATGCCCCAGACCCGGCAGCCAGCGGCGTCGAGGAGCGCCCGGCTGTAGCCGCCGGCGCCGAACGTGGCATCGACATAAATGCCGCCATCCTTGGCGCCGAGTGCGGCGACCACCTCATTCAGCATGACCGGGACATGGCGCTGGGCCGTCATGCGTGCCCCCCATTGCGGGCGGCGGGCAGAACGGTCAGGGTCAGCTTGTTCTCCCGGGCCCGGTCCAGAATGGTCCGCGAATGGCTGTCGTATCGCTGGGGGGCCCAGATCTGGAATGTCTTGCCTTGGCCGACGAAGACCGCCGTATCGACAATGCCGGCATGTTGGCGGAGCCGTTCCGGCAGCAGGATGCGCCCCGTGCTGTCGAAGGCGAGCTCGACCGAGAGGGCGAACAAAGTGTTGTTCAGCAGGCGTTGCTGCTCCGAGAAACGGTCGAGTGCGGCGACCTGATCGCTCAATTCCTGCATATAGTCGGGTCCGCAGGCCTCGATGGCGGGGTCGGCGAACGACGGAAACGCGACGATCCCCTGGTCGCGATGCTCACCCAGGGCCGCACGGAAGCGGGCCGGCAGGGATACCCGGCCCTTGCCATCTACTTTGTTGATAACGCTCGACAAAAACATCGCCACTGCGGCTAACCCATATGCCCGTCGTGGTTTTTCGCCGTCGGCCCAAATCATGGCCTTGCGGCCTCTCGAATTTGGGATTGAATGGGATAACATGGTATCTCATGCCTGGTCAACCCGCTGGAGGTTATTTTTAAGACGGCTCCAAATGTTCGCGGGGTATCCGGCGGCTCTCATTTACCAATACCAGGGTCAAGCAACAGTGTTCGCGCTAGACCTTTTGCTGGAACCATGCGGCAACAATGTGGCGAAGTAATTGTTCTTAATTTGTTCTAGATTGTAGCAAGTGTGCCGCTTGCGACCGGCTCGGCCGAAAAACCCGACCCCCGCGTTGCGAAAGTCGTTTCTACCGATCGAAGCCAATTTTGGGAGCGGGCAATTTTGGAAGCGGGATTGTCGACGGCGCGAGGGACGATTCCGCTGCCGCGGACAACGGTCGCGAGGGCGGCCGAACGGGAGGCAGACCATGCATTACGAACACATCGAGGTGCGGCCGATCGCCGGTGCCCTGGGTGCCGAGATCAGCGGCGTCGATCTCGCCAAGCCGCTCGACAACCGGACGTTCGCCGAAATCCACCAAGCGCTCTTGGACAATCTCGTCATCTTCTTCCGCGACCAAACCCTGACGCCCGACCAGCACAAGGCCTTCGGCCGGCGCTTCGGCGGGCTGGACATCCACGACTATGTGGGCGGCGTCGACGGCCATCCCGAGATCATCCCGGTCATCAAGGAGGCCGAGGAACGCGGCAAGAATTTTGGCGGCATCTGGCATTCCGATGTGACATACCAGGAGAAGCCGGCCCTCGGCTCGGTGCTCTACGCCCATGAGACGCCCCCCTATGGCGGCGATACCCTGTTCGCCAACCAATATCTCGCTTACGAGACCTTGTCCGACGGCATGAAGGCGATGCTCGGTGGCTTGCAAGCGGTGCACAGCGCGGTCAAGGCCTATGGGCCCGAGCGCGAGCGCGGCCGCTACAAGTCGATCCAGGTGGCTGCGCGCGAGGAAGCCAAGCAGGAGATGGTGCACCCCGTGGTGCGCACCCATCCGGAAAGCGGCCGCAAGGGTCTCTTCGTCAATGGCGTCTTTACGCTCCGCTTCGCCGGTTGGACCGAGGCCGAAAGCCAGCCGCTGCTGCAATTCCTCTACCAGCATTCGGTCAGACCGGAATTCACCTGCCGGTTCCCGTGGCGGGATAAGTCGGTCGCGTTCTGGGACAATCGCTGTACCCAGCATTTCGCCTTGAACGACTATCACGGCCATCGCCGCGCCATGCACCGGGTGACGGTGTCGGGCGACCGGCCATTCTGAGGGCTCAGGGCAAGAATAACGCCAGACGGCCTGTAAGCCGGGTTCTGTCCCCGGCTTGCGCCGGGGGATGACCATTCCTCTGGGACGCCCGTTACCGGACGCCTCGCGCGACCAACCCGGGCGGCGACGCGGAAACGCGTTTGCCGGATCGCTCCGGCGTGTCGCCCCTATTCGGTCTTGCTCCCGGTGGGGTTTACCGTGCCGCTCCCGTTGCCGGCAGCGCGGTGCGCTCTTACCGCACCCTTTCACCCTTACCGGCGGGCCTTGCGGCCGGCCGGCGGTTTGCTTTCTGTGGCACTTTCCCTAGGGTCGCCCCCGCCGGGCGTTACCCGGCACCGTGTTTCCGTGGAGCCCGGACTTTCCTCCACCCGGCCGAAGCCAAGCAGCGGCCATCCGGCCGTCTGGCAGGCCCAGATGTAAGCGCCGCCGCCGCCGAGATCAATGGCCGTTACGTGAGTGCGCGAGTGCCACCAGCAAGGCGCCGGTCTCGCCGTCGAGCGCGCCGTCGACGCGCGAGGGCCGGAAATGGCGCTGGAACGCGGCGATGACGGCCATGGTCTCGGCGTCGAGGCGGCCATGGCTGGGTACGCCAAAGCCGATGCCAGCCAAGAGACGCTGCGCCTCGGCCACGGCCAGATCGGCCGGCACGCCCACGGCCCCCGGCCAGCGGCCGATGCCGGCCCCAGCGAGGCGCCGCCAGTCGAACAGCTCGCCAGGGTCTTGCTTGCGCAGGGGTGCCACGTCCGAATGGCCGAGAACTCGCCCCGGGGGAATCGGCCAGCGGGCGAGGATGGCGCGCGCCAATTCCTCGAGTGCTGCCATCTGGGCCTTGGGAAACGGCCGGTAGCCCCATTCATGGCCCGGATTGACCAGTTCGATGCCGATCGAGATGTCATTGAGGTTGCCGCGCCCGGCCCACATCGATCGGCCGGCATGCCAGGCGCGGTGGGCTTCGGCGACCAGACGGTAGATTTGGCCGTCTTCGTCGACGACATAGTGGGCGCTCACCCGGGCGGCGGGATCGCGAAGCCGGTCGAGGGCCGCCTCGGCGCCCGCCATGCCGGTGTAATGCAGGATCAGCATGTCGATATTGCCGTCGGGCGGCCGCGGGTCGTGGTTCGGGGATGGCAGATCGATGACGGGCAAGGCGGCATCGCACTCCGGGTTGACGGTTGGCGGCGTTGACGGCTGGCCCACTCTATCCTACCGCTGGCCGCTCCGGCAGATGGCGGGTCCCCGATGCGCGACGCGAAATGGCAGTTCTGGATCGACCGTGGCGGCACCTTCACGGACGTGGTGGCGCGGGCACCCGACGGCCGCATCGTGACCCACAAGCTGTTGTCGGAAAATCCGGAGCGCTATGCCGACGCCGCCCTTCAGGGTATGCGCGACCTGCTTGGCCTCGATGCCGGCGCACACCTGCCGGCAGGCGCCATCGAGGCGGTCAAGATGGGCACCACCGTCGGCACCAACGCGCTGCTCGAACGCAAGGGCGAGCGCACGCTCCTGGCCATCACGGCGGGTTTCGCCGACCAGCTCCGCATCGGCTACCAGAACCGGCCGCGCCTCTTCGATCGCGCGGTCAAGCTTCCCGAACTGCTCTATGACCGGGTCGTCGAGATCGCCGAGCGGCTCGACGCGGAGGGCCGGGTGGTGACCCCGCTCGACGCGGCGGCGGCCCGCCTTGGGTTGCAAGCGGCGTATGACGACGGCATCCGATGTGTGGCCATCGTACTCATGCATGGCTATCGCCACACCGATCACGAGGACCGGGTAGGGGCGATCGCCCGCGCCATTGGCTTTACCCAGATATCGTTGAGCCATCGGGTGAGCCCCCTCATGAAGATCGTGGGTCGCGGCGATACCACGGTGGTCGATGCCTATCTGTCGCCGATCTTGCGCCGCTATGTCGACCGCGTGCGGGCGGCACTCGGCGGCACGCGGCTGATGTTCATGCAGTCGAATGGCGGCCTCGTCGATGCCAGCTTCTTCCAGGGCAAGGACTGCATCCTCTCCGGTCCGGCGGGCGGCGTCGTTGGGGCGGCACGCGCGAGTGCGATTGCCGGCTTCGAGCGCATCATCGGTTTCGACATGGGCGGCACCTCCACCGACGTTTCGCACTTTGCCGGAGAGTATGAACGCACCAACGAGACCCTGGTCGCGGGCGTGCGCATGCGGGCGCCGATGATGCAGATACACACCGTGGCGGCGGGCGGCGGCTCGATCCTGGTTTTCGACGGCAGCCGCTACCGGGTGGGACCGGAATCGGCGGGCGCCAATCCGGGGCCGGCTTGTTATCGCCGCGGCGGGCCGCTCGCCGTGACCGACGCCAACCTCATGCTGGGCCGCATCCAGCCGGATTTCTTCCCGCGCGTCTTCGGGCCCGGGGGCGACCAGCCCTTGGACGATGGCGTGGTCCGCCGGCGTTTCGCCGATCTGGCCCAGTCCATCGGGAAGGCCACGGGCGATGCTCGCCCGGCCGAAGAGGTGGCACTCGGGTTCCTGCGTATCGCGGTCGAAAACATGGCCAACGCCATCAAGGAAATCTCCATCCGCCGCGGCTATGACGTGACGCAATACACGCTCTGCTGTTTCGGCGGTGCCGGCGGCCAGCACGCCTGCATGGTCGCCGACGCACTCGGCATGCGGCGCATCTTCATCCACCCCTTGGCGGGCGTCTTGTCCGCCTATGGCATGGGTCTGGCGGACTTGCGCCTGGTGCGCGAGGCAGCGGTGACGGCACCCCTCGACCCAGGGCTGGTGCCGGCGCTCACGGCGCAATTCGCGGCCCTTGACGCTGAAGGCCGGTCGGAGATGGGTCGCCAGGGTGTCGAGGCGGCGCTGATCCAAACCGTCTGGCGCGCCCACGTCCGCTATGACGGCACCGATTCGCCGCTGGCCATCGCCATGCCCGATTCGAGCGTCGGCGCGGCGGTGGTCGATGGCCTGCGCGCCGGCTTCGAGACGGCGCACCGCCAGCGTTACGGCTTCGTCATGACGGATAAGGCGCTGGTGGTGGAATCCGCCTCGGTCGAGGCGATCGGCCACACCGGCGCGCCGGAAGAAGCGATGCTGCCGCTCACGGGTGGCGAGCCGGTGCCGGTCGCGCGCCGGCCGGCCTATCTGGCGGGCCAGCCGACAGGCGGCTGGGCGGAGCTACCCCTCTATGAGCGCGAGCGACTGCAACCGGGCCAGGTGGTGACGGGTCCGGCGCTCATCCTGGAGAAGACCGGCAGCAATCTGGTGGAGCCCGGCTGGGAAGCGGAGATCACGGCGCGCAATCACCTGGTCATGACGCGCGCCCACGCACTCGTGCGCCAGGAGGCGATCGGCACGCGGGTCGATCCCGTGATGCTCGAAGTGTTCAACAATCTCTTCATGTCCATCGCCGAGCAGATGGGCGCCGTGCTGGAGAACACGGCCTATTCGGTGAACATCAAGGAGCGGCTCGATTTCTCCTGCGCGATCTTCGATCCGGAGGGCCATCTGGTGGCCAACGCGCCGCATATTCCGGTGCATCTGGGTTCCATGGGCGAGAGCGTTCAGACGATCATCCGCCAGCGCCAGGGGACCATGCGGCCCGGCGACGTCTATGCCATCAACGCGCCCTATAACGGCGGCACCCACCTGCCGGACGTGACCTTGATCGCGCCGGTGTTCGACGCGGCGGATAAGCCGCCGATCTTCTTCACCGCCGCGCGCGGCCATCATGCCGACATCGGCGGCACCACCCCGGGGTCCATGCCGCCGGATAGTGTCCACATCGAGGAGGAGGGGGTCGTCTTCGACGATTTCTCGCTCGTCGAGGCCGGCCGCTTCCGCGAGGCGGAGCTGGTGGCACAACTCCAGTCCGGTCCCTATCCCTCGCGCAACGTCTATCAGAACATCGCCGACCTCAATGCCCAGATCGCGGCCTGCGAGAAGGGCGTTCAGGAACTCAGCCGCCTGGTCCAGCGCTACGGTCTCGATGTGGTGCATGCGTATATGGGCCATGTCCAGGACAATGCCGAGGAATGCGTGCGCCGCGCCATCGCCGGACTGGCGGGCGGCACCTTCGCCTATGGCATGGACAATGGCGCGGTCGTCCAAGTGGCGGTCGAGGTCGACCGCGCCCGGCGCCAGGCGACCATCGACTTCACCGGCACCAGCGGTCAGCAGGCGAATAATTTCAACGCGCCGACCGCCATCTGCCGAGCCGCCGTCCTCTATGTCTTCCGCACGCTCATCGGCGACGAGATTCCGCTCAATGACGGCAGCCTGAAACCCATTCTCCTGATCGTGCCGGCCGGCTCCATGTTGGCGCCCCGCTATCCGGCGGCCGTGGTGGCGGGCAATGTGGAAACCTCGCAAGTCATCACCGACACGCTGTTTGGGGCACTTGGCGTCATGGCCGCCGCCCAGGGGACGATGAACAATTTCACCTTCGGCAACGCGCGCTATCAATATGTCGAGACGATCTGCGGCGGCGCCGGCGCGGGCCCCACCTGGCATGGCGCCAGCGCCGTCCACACCCATATGACCAACACGCGGCTCACCGACCCGGAGGTGTTGGAGTGGCGCTTCCCCGTCCGCCTCGAGGCGTTCCGTATCCGGGCGGGGAGCGGCGGCGCCGGCCGGCACCGGGGCGGCGACGGCGTTGTGCGCCGGGTGCGCTTCCTTGAGCCCATGACCGCGGCGATCCTGGCCAACCGCCGCAAGGTGCCGCCATTCGGCCTGATGGGTGGCATGCCAGGCCAGGTGGGCCGCACCTATGTGGAGCGCACCGACGGCACAATCATCGACCTTGGCGGCACCGGCAAGGTCCTCATGGAGGCGGGTGACGTGTTCGTCATCGAAACGCCGGGCGGCGGTGGATATGGGCCGGTCACTACTAATTCTTGACGCTTGCGGCCTGCAAACGGATATACCTGGTGGCGATCCGGAGGTCCTTGAGGTTGGCGCCCGTGCCCAGAGCGATCATTGCCTTTGCCGCGTGGCTATTTTTGACGGTTCTCGGGCTCGCCCCGCCGGCGATCGTCGAGGCCGCCGAGACCACCCGCCCGGTGCCACGTTTCGTCTCGCTCAGGGCGGGCGAGGTTAATCTGCGGACCGGGCCCGGCACCCGCTATCCCGTCGAATGGGTTCTGACGCGACAGGCGATGCCGATCGAAGTGGTGGCGGAGTTCGAGCATTGGCGCAAGGTTCGCGACCGCGAGGGCACCGAGGGTTGGGTGCATCAGCGGGCGCTCGCCCCCAAACGCACGGTCATCATCCAGGGCGCCGTTCAAAGCCTGAGGCGCGAACCAGAGAGCGCGGCGCGGGTCGTGGCGCGCGTCGAGCCGGGCGTCATCGGCCGCCTGGTCGGCTGCAAGGAGGCTTGGTGCCGCATAGAGGCGGCCGGCGTGCGCGGCTGGTTGCCGCGCGATCGCCTCTGGGGCGTCTATCCGGGCGAGAAGATCGACTGATAAAGTAATTGCCGAGGAGGAAGGCGCCATGATCGAGCCCAAGGACCTGGATTTCACCGGCCGTCGCGTCCTGGTCACAGGTGGCGCGAGTGGCATCGGCCGGGCGATGGCCCATGCCTTCAAGGGGCATGGCGCGAGCCTGATCCTCGCCGACCGTAACGCGGAGGGACTTGCCCAGGTCGCGGGCGAACTCGGCGGCGATGTCCAGCGCCATGTCTACGACCAGGGTGATATCGCCTCGGTGCAGAAACTTGCCGACGCCGCGGGACCCGTCGATGTGCTGTGCAACAATGCCGGCATATCGGGCGGCTGGAAACTTGTCGACACGACGCCCGAGCAGATCCAAGAGGTCATCACCGTCAATCTGATTGGCCCGATCGTGCTCGCCCGCGCCATTGCCCTCTCGATGCTGGCGCGCGGCAAGGGCGTCATCGTCAACACCTCCTCGCAGCTCGCCTTCAACGGCGCCGAGGAGCGCGGCGCCTATGCCGCCGCCAAGGCCGGCATCGCCCAGTTCACCCGCACAGCCGGCATCGAATGGGGCCGGCGCGGCGTGCGCGTCGTCGCCATCGGTCCGGGGCGCACGATCACCCCCATGACCATGCGATCGAGCTCGCTCGGCGACCCGGTCATGTATGAGAAAGGGCTCGACCGCATCCCGGTGCGCCGTTATGGCAAGCCCGAGGAGATCGCCAATATCGTCCTCTTCCTCGCCTCCGACGTTGCCGGCTACGTGGTGGGCGAAACCCTGGTCGCCGATGGCGGCTACAATCTGATCTGAGGGCGGCATGGACCTCGGTCTCGACGGCAAGACGGTGCTGGTGACCGGTGCCTCCAAGGGCATCGGCGAAGCGACGGCCGAGGTGTTCGCCCGCGAAGGGGTGGGCCATCTGCACCTGACGGCGCGCAGCGCTGATCTCTTGGAGGCCGTGAAGAAACGCCTCCGCAAACGCTACAATGTGCGCGTCTCGACTTACGCCCTCGACCTCGCCAAGGGTGCCAACGCCAAGCGCCTGGTGGCGGAAGTGGGCGACGTCGACGTGCTCATCAACAATGCGGGTGCCATTCCGGCGGGCTCGATCGAGGCGATCGACGAGAAGGCGTGGCGCAAGGGCTGGGATCTGAAGGTCTTCGGCTATATCAACATGACGCGCGAGGTCTGGCTCGCCATGAAGGCGCGCGGCCAAGGCGTCATCGTCAACGACATCGGCAATGGCGGCGAGAACTGGGACTTCAACTATGTCGCGGGCTCGACCGGCAATGCCGGTCTGATGGCCTTCACCCGCGCCATGGGCGGGGTCAGCATGGACCATGGGGTGCGCATCCTCGGCGTCAATCCGGGGCCCGTCGCGACCGAGCGGCTGGTGACCATGCTGAAGCGCCGGGCCAAGGATCAGTTCGGCGATCCGGATCGCTGGCAGGAATTCGTCAAGGGCTTGCCGGGCGGGCGGGCGGCCACCGCCCAGGAAGTCGGCGAGCTCATGGTATTTCTCGCCTCGGACCGGGCGGCCTATATCAGCGGCACGATCATCACCATCGACGGCGGCATCGCGTCGCGCCGCTCGATCGCCTGACGAGTTAAGGAGAGCGGGCATGGCACGAACGATCACGGTGGCAGCGGCACAATCCGGTGCCGTCTTGACCGAGGACATGGCCCCCGAGGTCGAGCGCGCCTGCCGGATGGTCGAGAAGGCGGCGCATCGGGGCGTCGACATTCTCTGCTTCCCGGAACTGTTCCTCACGCCCTTTTTCCCGAATCGCCTCCGCCAGGACTACGCGCATTTTTTTCTGACACTGCCGAACCCGATCGTTCAGCCCCTCCTCGATCTGGCGCGCGAGAAGAGCATTGCCCTGGTGCTTCCCTATGGCGAGCGGGCCGGGCACCATTTCTACAATGCCGCGGCCGTGTTCGACCGCGATGGCAGAGAGCTCGGCACCTACCGCAAGACCCATATTCCGGCGATCCTGCCTTCCAACCTTGAAGGCGGCACCGGCAGCTATGAGAAGTTCTACTTCACGCCCGGCGGCGACTTTCCGGTCTTCCGCATCGACGATGTGACGGTCGGCCTGCAAATCTGTTACGACCGCAAATTCCCCGAGGGCGCGCGCGCCGTCGCCCTCAAGGGTGCCGAGATCATCTTCATGCCGATCTGCGCCGCCACCTATGGCGAGACCAGGCTGCGCGACAAGGCGTGGGAGATTCCCTTGCAGGCGCGCGCATACGAGAATGGCGTGTTTGTCGTGGCCGTCAATCGCGCCGGCGACGAGCATGGCCGGCGCAACATGGGCCGCAGCATGATCGTGAACCCGATCGGCGGCGAGATCATGGCCGAAGCCGGCGAGGACGCGCCCGAGCTCTTGGTCCGGACCCTCGACCTCGACGATGTGGCGACGGCCCAGCGGAGCCTGCCCTGGTGGCGCGATCGCCGGCCGGAGATCTATGGCGGGCTGCTCGCAACTCCTTAATCAATATACGATCACCATGTAGGAACGGACGGTTATCGTCAGGGCGGGAATGACGCCGCTAATCAGCGGTATGAACGGATAAGTGACCACGACCTGGGCGACGCTGCCCGGCGCGTTGTTGGGCACGAAGGTGGGGGTCACGGTGATCAAGGCGGGATTGAGCCCGGTGGCGCTGTTCTTGACGATTGTGGTGACCGAGGCACTTGTGGCCGGGGACGGGCTAGCGCTGCCATGGGTCGAGGCGTGGCGGGCGCCGCTGCGCGCGGCGTCGGCCAAGGTCATCTGCGTGAAGCCGTACTGACTGAATTCGACGATGCCATAGATGATCGACAAGAACACCGGCATCAGGAGCGCGAATTCGGCCGCGACCCCGCCCGCGTCGCCGAGCCGGGAAGCCCACCGCCTCAACGTGCTTGGCCGACCGATCTTCATGGAACGAGCGCCTCGACCGAGCGGCTGAGCGTGATCGGATTGCTGACATAGGGATAGTCGAACAGCGTCGAATAGCTGCCGTTGACGGTCACTTTCACATAGACCAGCGGCGGCAGGTTTCCGGTACAGGTGGTATTGCAGGCGACCGTCGCGCCATTCGGGCATACGCAGGTGCGCAAGGGCGTGACGGACTGTCCGTCGTCAGATCATTTGGGACAGTTGGCGGCTTAGATTAGCGGAGTGTTGGCCTCATCTGGGGGTTGATATTAGGCGGCGATCTTGCGGTGTTGCAAGCGGCGATGTTCGATGGTCATGCGTTTGATGCGGGCGCGCTGGACG
>SHVR01000066.1 GCA_009694185.1 Alphaproteobacteria bacterium
ACCGTCCAGCCGGGCCTGGGATTGCGGATCCGTAACCAGCACCCTGTGTCCGCATCCACAGTCCAACCGGGCTTACCGGGTGCAGCCAACATGTCCGCCGGTGGTGCGGGCGGGCGCGTCTGGCTCAGCGCGGGCACGGACCAGGTAAGCAGCAAGGCCAACAGCAGGACGCGCGTCATCGCCCCCCCCCATTGCGCTTTCAGCAGGGGTTGCCATTCCGCGACCAGTCTTTGAGTTGTCAAGCGGCACCGAAATGGGACCCCTGCTCGGCAGACACGTCGCATCCCGCTGCGCCTCCATTTTGGTCTGCAAGGCACCTCATCATGACGGTGATTACGCCTTCTGTCGCGCGCGCCCTGTCGCGCGCCCCGAGTTGGTTGGGCAAACCCTATCTGGAGGTTCGGACGGGCCTTGCTACGGCGCCGGCCAAAGCCGAGCTACCAGCGACGCGAAATCCCGCTTTGTGCATGCCAGGTGCATGCCAGGGGATATTCCCTGTCTCCCTAAAATCCACCAACCTATTGAAAAGGCTGGTGGGCGCAGTAGGACTCGAACCTACGGCCCGCTGATTAAGAGTCAGCTGCTCTACCAACTGAGCTATGCGCCCACGCGGTGAAAACTAGGTCGCCGGGCGCCCTATTGCAAGGCCGGCCTGGGTGGGGGCGAGAATAATCCGTCCGGATTCCGGCGATTGCGGTCGAACGACGGGAGGACTATGGTGGCGCCAATTTCAAGACCGACCCGATAACCCGGGCCATGCAGGGGGGGCGCATGACGATGTCCAGCGATCCGGCCGCGGGGCCGGTCTGGTTGCGGATGGCTGATCGTTTTCTGGCCGTCATCGAGAACTACATGAATTTGGCGGCGGCGGTCGCCATTTTCTTCCTGATGCTGGTGGGCGTCGGCCAGATCGTGGCGCGCTCGATCCTGGGCATCGCCATCTACGGCTATATCGACTGGATCGAGCAGGCCTCGCCCTTCATGGCCTGCCTTGGCATCGCCTATGTCCAGCGGCTTGGCAATCACATCCGCATGGACCTGACCATTAACTGGGGCCCCAAGATCCGCTGGCCGATCGAGCTGTTCGGTTGTGTCATCGCCATCATCATCGTCACCATCCTGGTCGACGCGAGCTTCCAGAACTTCCTGCGCGCCTTCACTCTCGGCGACTCGACCATGGACATTCGCCTGCCGGTCTGGCCGGCCAAGCTGGTCGTGCCGGTGGCCTTGAGTTTCCTCTGGCTGCGCCTCGTGGTTCAGATCGTGGGGTACACCCGCATGGTGCTCGATCCGACGGCCGTGCCAGTCGGCGTCCCGCGCCTCGAGACGTTCGAAGTGCAGGTTGAATCCGAGATCAAAGAGGCGCTGGGCCGCGAGGAAGCAAAGCCATGATGGATATCGACCCGCTGACGCTCGGTATCATCGGCGTTGCCGCATTGATGGTGTTTGCCTGCCTCGGCGTGCGCTTCTCCTTCGCGGGCGCCATCGTCGGCACCTTCGGGCTTGTGGCCATGACCGGCTGGAACGCCGGCTTCCGCACGGCCGGCGTGGTGCCCTATGCGGCGACCGCCAACTACACCTTGAGCGTGCTACCGATGTTCATCCTCATCGGCTATCTCGCCTATTACGCCGGCATCACCCAGACCGCCTTCGAGGCGGCCAGGCGCTGGCTCGGTTGGCTGCCGGGCGGGCTCGCCATCAGCACGGTCTTCGCGGTCGCCGCGTTCTCGGCCGTCTCCGGCTCCCAGACGGCGGCGGCCGCCGTCTTTGCCAAGGTGGCGATCCCGGAGATGCTGCGCGCGAAGTACGACCGCCGGCTCGCGGCGGCCGTCTGCGCCGCCGGTGCCACGCTCGATTCGCTTATTCCACCGAGTACGTTGCTGGTGGTCTACGGCATCATCGTCGAGGAATCGATCGGCAAGCTGTTGATCGCCGGTTTCGTGCCGGGCCTCGTCTCGGCGCTGGTCTATTGCCTGATCATCGGCATCCGCTGCTACTTGAAACCGGAGATGGGCCAGCCGATCCGGGGTTATACCTGGGCCGAGCGCTGGCGCTCCGTGCCCGGCACGACGCCCATCTGGCTGATTATCGCCATCATCTTCTTCAGCATGTATTTCGGCTGGGCGACGCCGACCGAGGCGGGCGCACTCGGCGCCTTCGTCGTCCTCCTTTTTGCCATCGGACACCGCATGACCTGGCGGCAGTTCCAGGACTCCATGCTCGATTCGGCGAAGCTCACCGCCATGATCTTCACGGTGCTGTGGGGCATCCTGATCTTCGTGCGCTTTCTCGGCTTCGCCGGTCTGCCCGAGGCGCTCGCCAATTGGGTCGTCGGCCTCGACGTGGAGCCAATCTACATTCTGCTCGCGATATATCTCCTCTACTTCGTGCTCGGCACGGTGTTGGAGGGGATCGGCATGTTCCTGCTGACGCTCCCCGTCATCTTCCCGGTGATCGTCAAGCTCGGCTACGACCCGATCTGGTTCGGCATCGTCCTCGTCAAGCTCTCGGGCATCGCCTCGCTGTCGCCGCCGGTCGGCCTGGTGGTGTTCGTCGTCAACGGGGTCAGGCCCGATATATCGGTCGGCGACATCTTCAAGGGCCTCTGGATTTTCATCTTCGCCGACGTGATCTCGCTCGCCCTCCTGACCATTTTCCCCGAGCTCGTGACGTTCCTCGTCAAGACCGAGTGAGCCTCCCGCGGTCAGGTCAAGGCAAAGCGGCCGCCGAAGCAGTGCTTGGCGGCCGCTGTCGCGTCCGATGGCCGCCTGGAATTTACGGATCGAGGCGGGCGGTGGCGGTGCCGTTCATCACCTCGCGGCCGTCCTGGTTGACGGTCGAGACGGTGAGGTCGACGAGCTGCTGGCCAGCCTCCTGGCGGAGCGCCGCCACCGTCGCGATGCTGTCGAGGGTGTCGCCCGGCCACACCTGGTTGGTGAAGCGCACGCCGAACTTGGTCAGCCGGCCGTCGCCCACATAATTGGTCAGCATCTTGCCGGTCAGCCCCATGGTCAGCATGCCGTGGGCGAAGACCGTCGGATATCCCGCCACCTTGGTCGTGTAGACCTCGTCGGTGTGCAGCGGGTTGTAGTCGCCCGAGACGCCGGCATATTGCACGATCTGGGTGCGCGACAGGTTCTCGACCACGCGCTCCTTGTGGGTGTCGCCGACCTTCAGCCGGCTCGCTTTCAGTGCCATGACGGCCTCCTCACTTCTTCTGGTCGACAGGGCGTTCGGTGGTGACGCCGACGCCGCGCGCCGTGATCACCAACTCGCCCTTCTGATCGCGATATTCGGTAATCCGCTCGCGAAAGACGAGTTTGCCGGCGCGCTGGCTCTGCTTTTCCCAGCTCTTGCCGGGCTTGGTCTCGGCGGTCAGCACGTCGCCGGGCCTAAGATGGCGGTGATATTCGTAATGCTGCTCGGCATGCAGGCCGCCCGAACTCTGGGCCTTGCCCTCGACGCCGCTCGGCTCCTTGGCGGACCCGAACCATTGCTGCCCCGGTTTCGGGCGCAGGTGATATTCCGGATCGAACTGGGCCACGGCCTGCGGGAAGGTCGGGGGCGCGATGACGCCGCCGGCTTCGGTTTTCTTCGCCGCCTCGCCGTCGTGATAAACCGGATTGGTGTCGCCGACGGCACGCGCGAACATCATGATATGCGTGCCTTCGACCGGAAACGTGATCTTGGCCACGGGGGTTCCTCCTCTTCGTTCGAAACTGTTGACGGGCCACTATATCGGCTCCGGCGGGCCGTCACTACCCGGCAGGTGCGCGCTCGCCCACTCGCCAATTCAGGACAACGTCACGGTAGGCCGTGTCGACCGCCGCCGGACCCCAACGCCGTTCCAGCCGCCGGACCGTGAAATAGCCGCGCGCCATGTCCTGGAAATGGTCGATGAAGAGGACATTGAGGATGGCACCGCCGGCCGCGCCGATGACCGGGAGCGCCTGGGCCGCGACCTTGTGGGACACCTGAATGCCGAACCGCTGGGCGATCAGTTTGACGAGCCGGCCCACCGCAGGCGCCACGATGCCGCTCGCTTGCTGGCCGGCAAACGCCTGTGCGGCACCGCCGAGGGCATCGGCGAGTGCCACGCGCGCCGCGAGGAAGGCGGAATCCGCGCCATCGTCGGCCTTCGTCCGCCCGCCAAGCGCCAGCACATTGACGCAAGCCAGACGGGTCTCGACGCGGGCGAGCGATTCACCCTCGCTGCGCGCGATGTCGGCGACCGAGCGCAGGATGACCGTGGTGGTCACGGGCAACTCGAAGGCGAGCCCCGCCATGCCGAAGGCGCCGCCGGCGGCACCCACCGCGCCGGCCGCCACCTTGTGCCAGATGTCACGGCTGGCGCCTTCATCGTTCCGGGCGATGGTGGAAATGGCGACGGCAAGGGCCGTTTCGATCGCCTGCCGCGAGGCGGTGAGCACGCCCGCCGGCAGCCGGCCGATGGCCCATTCGATCGGCGTGCCGAGTCTATTGGCGATGCGGATCGCCACACCCGGATGCTCCAGCAGGCGGGCGGCTCGTTCCAGAGCCAATCGGTCGGATTCGGGCCATGCGGTCATGGCGGGATAGGGGTCGACCGGATGGTTCACGCCGGGATGACGGCATTGTGGCCGAGCACGATCTCGAAATTCCCCTTGAGCGCGCCGGCCTCGATCTCGGGCGCGGGCTCGAATGCGACGATCAGGCTCGCCCGCGCCTTGGGATCGCCAACGGTGTTCAGGACGAAGTCGCGTTCGTTACCGGCTTCGCCCGCCACATACATCTGGGTGGTCAGGCGCTGGAAGCCGGGACCGGAAATGGCGAAATGAATGTGCGGCGCGCGGCCCGGATAGGTGACCGGTCGGATCGTGCGGAACCGCCAGAGACCGTCCCCCTCGGTCTCGTTCTGGCCATAGCCCTGGAAGCTGGGGTCGGCGTTGCCGCGCCGCTCGCCCGGATGGTGATAGCGGCCGTCGGCGTCGCATTGCCAGATTTCGACCCGAGCGTCCCCAACCGCCTTGCCGCCCGCGTCGCGCACCCGGCCAAAGAGATGCAGCACCTGGCCCCGCGCCTGCGTGGCCTGGCCGGCGACGGTCGCCAGGTCATTGTCGGAATCGAGCGGCAGGGAGACGGGATAGAACGGACCCTCGGTTTGCCTCGGTGTCACGATGGCGCCGGCCGCCAGCGACGGCCGCGCTAGTGCGCCGAGGACCGTCAGTCCGCCCGCCGTCCAAACGACCCGCCGCCGCGTCGCATCCATTGTTCGACCCTCCTTACCCCCATATCCCCATGCGTTCATCCGCCATATGGGCCGCCCGCCCGCTCAGCTCAACCGCAAATCCGCCTTGGCGATGATGTTGCGCTGGATCTCGTTGGAGCCGCTATAGATCGAGGCGGCCCTGAGGAACATATAGGTGGGTGTGAGCGCGTTGGCGTCTTCGGGGCCGATCGGCTCTTCGTTCCAACCGTCGCGCAATGACGCCACATTGTAGGGCATGGCGTAATAATGGGCCGCCATGACGGCGAGCTCGGAGATCGTCTGCTCGACTTCGCTGCGCCGAATCTTGATCAGCGAGGAGACCGCGCCGATCTGCCTGTCCGCCGAAAAGAGCGCGAGTGCCCGGAGCATGGTCTGCTCGACACTCATCAGCTCGATCTCGGCCTGCGCCACCCGGCGGCGGAAGTCGGTGTCCTCGATCAGCGGTTGGCCATCCGACATTTCCGAGCTTGCGATCTCCTTGACCCGTTGCAGCGCGGTCTTGAGTGCCCCGACCCCGCCGCCGCTTACCCGCTCATGCTCCAAGAGATATTTGGCGATGGTCCAGCCCTTGCCTTCCTCGCCGATCAGCGAGTCGAGCGGCACCTTCACGTCGGTGAAGAACACCTGGTTGACGTGGCGGAGCCCGTTCAGGGTGATCAGCGGCCGGATATCGATGCCCGGCTGATCTTTGATCCCGAACACGAGGAACGAAATGCCGTCCTGCTTCTTCTTCTCGATGCTGGTGCGCACCAGGCAGAAGATCAGGTCGGCATGGTGGGCAAGCGAGGTCCACAGCTTCGAGCCATTGATCAGATAATGGTCGCCCTTGCGCTCGGCCCGGGTCTGGAGCGAGGCGAGGTCCGAACCGGAGCCGGGCTCGGAATAGCCCTGGCACCAGGTCTCTTCGCCCGAAAGGATGTTCGGCAGATAGCGTGCCTTCTGCGCCGCGCTGCCGAAATGCATGATCACCGGCCCGACCATGCCGAGGCCGAAGGGCGAGAGACGGGGCGCCCCCGCGAGGCCGCATTCCTCGTCGAAGATATAGCGCTGGATCGCGCTCCAGCCCGAGCCGCCCTGGTCCGCCGGCCAGTTCGGCGCGATCCAGCCTTTGCGGTACAGAATCTTGTGCCAGTGGGTGTAATCGTCCTTGGTGACCTCGTTGCCATGGACGACTTTCTTGCGAACGTCGTCCGGAAGGCTCGCCTGGATGAAGGCGCGGACCTCCCGCTGGAAGGCCAAGTCTTCCTGGCTGAACTGCATGGCCGGATCCTTTCTCTCGTGGCGCCAACAGACTGGTCTCATGCTAGGGATGAGTGCCTGGCGAGACAAGCCCGGGGTCGGGGAGAATTTTCAGCTTATGCCAATGCCATCGGCCATCCCGCTGGTCGCCATGACCCTGACCCAGGCGTTCACCTCCATGGTCGCCTATTCCATGGCGGTCGCAGCACCCGAGATTGCCGCCGATCTCGGCGTCGACGGCGTCAATGTCGGCTTCTATATCGCCCTGGTCTATGGCGTGGGGTCGCTGAGCGCGCTTCTCTCGCCGAACTTCATCCATCGCTATGGGCCCATCCGGGTCAGCCAGCACACCATGCTGATGGCGCTCCTCGGTCTCTTGGTGGTGGTGGCGAGCGACAATCTCTGGTGGCTCGCGGTCAGCGCCGTCGTCATCGGCACGGGCTATGGCTCGACCACGGCGGCGAGCTCGCATGTCCTCATTCGCGTCGCCCCGCCCGCCCGGCGCAATCTGATCTTCTCGCTCAGGCAAACAGGCGTGCCGATCGGCGGTGTGCTCGCCGGCTTAATCCTGCCGCCATTGCTGCTTGGCGCCGGCTGGCGCGGCGCCTATCTCGCCGAGGCGCTTCCCTGCCTGCTGCTGATCTTCGTCCTGCAAGGGCTCCGGCCACGCTTCGATGCCGCGCGCCAACCCCACCATCCGCTGCTGGCGGGCGGTGTCCTCAGCCCCATCAGGCTGTTGGCCGATGACCCGTCATTCCGGGCGATGGCCGTCGTCGCCTGCTTCTATTCCGGGGCGCAGCTTAGCTTCGGCGCATTCATGGTCGTGCATCTGACCGACCGCATCGCCTTCACCTTGGTGGAAGCGGGCGCCGCCCTCGCCATCTTCCAGGTGGCCGGCACCGTGTCGCGGGTCGTCTGGGGCGGGCTCGCCGACCGGCTGATCCCGGCGCGCCTGCTGCTGGCCGGGCTCGGCGCCGCCATGGCGGCGGCTGCGGTCCTCGCCGGGCTTTATAGCGAGCACTGGCCGAAATACGCGATCTTCGCCGTGTGCGGGCTGGCGGGTGCCACGGCCAGCGGCTATACGGGCGTGCTGGTCGCGGAAATGATCCGCCTTGGCGGTCCAGGGCGCGCGGCCGAGGCGGGCGCGGTTGTGGGCGCCGTCATGTTCTTCGGCACCACCGTCATGCCGGCGCTCTTTGCGCTCATCGTGCGGCTCTCCGCCAGCTACACGCTGGCCTATGATCTGGTGGCTGTGACGGCGTTGGCGAGCGGTATCATGCTGTTATGGTCAGGCCGTGACGGGTTGCCACGACGGGCTTGAGTGCCAGGCACATTTCGGTTTGTTATGGTGCGGCGAACGGGTAGAACCAATTCGGAGTGCTTCATGTTGCGGTTACTTGGCATTGTCTTGTCGGTTTGGGGAGTGTTGAGCATGGCGGAGGCGACGGCCCAGGCGGCAACGCCGGAAAATACCCTGTATCTCGATCTCAAGGACGGTCGGGTCGAGATCGAACTCCGTCCCGATCTGGCGCCGGGCCATGTGGCGCGCATCAAGGAACTGGCCCGCCAGGGCTTCTATGACGGCCTGGTGTTCCACCGGGTCATCGAGGGTTTCATGGCCCAGACCGGCGATCCGCGCGGCGACGGAACGGGCGGATCGGGCAAGAAGCTGCAAGCGGAATTCTCCAAGGTCGCCAAGCATATTCGCGGCACGGTCTCGATGGCGCGGTCGTCCGATCCGAACAGCGGCGACAGCCAGTTCTACATCATGTTCGCGCCATCGAGCCACCTGGATGGCCAGTACACCATCTGGGGCCAGGTGGTGAAGGGCATGGAAGCGGTCGATCGCATCAAGCGCGGCGATCAGCCGCAAAACGGCACCGTCAGCGATCCGGACAAGATCGTCCGCATGCGGGTCGCCGCCGATGTGAAGGATTGATCTGGATCAGCCGCTGCCCTCGCGGGGCGGCTCGCGCATGGCGAAGGCCGCCAGGACGGCGGCCGCATAAAGGGCCGGCAAGCTAAGCAGCGCGACGCCATAGGCGGCGGGCTCGTAGACCCTGGCACCGCCTTCGATGCCGCCGGTCCACAAGCTGTCGAGCACCAGGCCTATCACCGGTTGGAACAAGGCCGCACCCCCGGTCGATCCGGTGTTGACAATGCCGTAGGCGGCGCCCACGGCCCAGATCGGGTTGTGGCCGCGCGCGCAGGCGAAGCCCATGAACATGGTGCTTGACGCCAGGCCATTGACGAAGAAGAGCGCGTAGATCAGGCCGAGCGGCAATCCCGGCAGATACAGAAATGCTGTCATGGTGGCGAGGGCGACGCATGACGTGGTCAGCATCAGGGGCCGCTTGGTGCCGAGGCGATCGGCAAGCCAGCCGAGGCTGGGCGCGCCCAGGGCCCAGCCGAAATAAATCAGCGCGATGCCGGTCGAGGCCGTCACCCGGTCGAGGCCGTAGACGGCCTTCATATAGGGAACCGCCCAGAGGCCCGCGAACGACAAGAGCGGCGTTGCCATGCAGAGGCTGTAGAGGGCGCTCAGCCACGTATAGCGATTGCGGGCCACGGTCTTCAGCCCGCCGATCAGGCCGGCGCTCTCTTGGCGGGCGAGCGGCCGGTCGCGGATCGCCCACCAGAAGAGGCCGGCGGCCGCGAGGGCCACGCCCGCCAAAATGCCGAGTGTGTGGCGCCAGCCGATGCTCTCCACCAAGAGACCGGTCGGCGCCTGGCCAAGCATGGCGCCGACCATGGCGGCGGCCTGGCCGCAGCCGGTCAGGAGGGCAAAACGGTTGGCCGGAAAATGATGGGTGACGATGGTCAAGAGGCCGACCCATGCGAAGGCGACGCCGACGCCAACCAGCAGCCGCCCAAAGCCGGCCATCGCGAAATCCGGGCTTGCCGCCATCACCAGGCTACCGAGTGCCGCGACGGCCGCCGAGCCCGCCAGCAGCCGGCGCGGCCCCACCCGGTCCATCAGCATGCCGATCGGTATCTGCAAGCCGGCATAGGCATAGAAATAGAACGCCGAGAGCGTGCCCAGCGCCGCCGCGCCGACGGCGAATTCGCGCATGAGCTCGGGAATCATGACGCTCGGCGCCATGCGCTGCACGAAGGCGTAACAGAAGAAGAGGCCGGCGAGCGCCCACGCCGCCCAGGCGCGCCACGCCGCCAAGGGGCCGTGCTCAAGTGTCGTCGTCAGCGGCCTGCTCCGTCTCCGGTTGTTCGTCGGTCTTGACCCGGTATTGCTCGCCGAGCCAGCGGGCGAGGTCGAGATCCGCGCAGTGTTTCGAGCAGAATGGCCGGTGGTCGAGAGTGGCCGGGCGTCTACAGACCGGGCATTTGCCGCCGGCACGGCGGAGGGTCACGATCCGGTCATTCTTATTCGCGCGACTCATGACCCAAAAGGCTACTGGGCGGATCAAACCATGTCGATGCGAATGTCCGCCGGCCGAAGCGCGGGATCGGCGAGGAGCGTCAAGGGGGCACCCAGGCGCTCGCCGGTCTCGTCGAGCGCCGCCAGAAGTGGCCCTTCAAGGGCGGCGACGATCGCCGGCGGCAAGGTCAGTCTCGGTTGGCGGCCGGGCGTGGCGGTAACGGCACTCAAGGCGCGCCGCAAAGCGGCGAGACCCCATGTCTCGGCGCTCGGACGGCCGTCGTTTTCACAGGCGATCTCAGCCAGGCTTGGGCCCAGTCGTTGCCGGCTCATCAGGGCGACGCAGAAGCTGGAGATGGCGCCGATCTCGGTCGCCGCCGGATCGTCGGCGAAGCCCCGGCGCAGCATGGCAACGATGCGTGCCCGAGCACTGGTCTGGCGGACGTTGGCAAAATCGAGCACGATCAGGCCGGCGATGTTGCGCAGGCGAATCTGGCGGCTGGCCTCGGCCGCCGCGATCAGGTTGGCGGCGAGCAGATTGGCCTCCTTGCCGTGGCTGCGGACGGGTCCGCTATCCACGTCGATGGCGGTGAGTGCCCGGGTTGCCTCGATAGCAAGCGACCCGCCACCCGCGAGCGGCACTTCGGGTTCGAGCGCCGCCTCGATCTCGGCTTCGAGGCCCGCTGCCTCGAAGAGATCGCCGCCTGGGGCCAGTACGAGACGGCTGGCGAGGGCCGGGGCATGGGACGCGGCATAGCGCCCCGCCGAGGCGTGCACGCTCGGGTCGTCGATGCGGACCGGTGCCGTGCCGGGTGGAACGGCGTCGCGCAGGAGGCGGTCGATGGCCGGCGCTTCCCGGTGGATGAGTGCCGGCGGCCGGGCTTCTCGGGCGCGCTCGCCGATCGCTGCCCAGAGGCGGCGCAGATGATCCAGATCATGGTCGAGCATGGCCTCGCTCGCCTCGCTCGCCGCGGCCCTGAGAACGATGCCTTCCGAGGGCTGGATCCGGCCCATGACGAGACCCTGAAGTTGTTGCCGGATGGCGTCGTCGGCGATGCGGCGCGATGTGGCGATGCCGGGCCGGCCGACGGTGAAGACCAGATGACGGCTGGCGAGTGCCATCCGCCGCGTGACGCGCGGCCCCTTGCCGCGGCTGGCCTCGCGCACCACCTGGACCGGCACCGCTTCGCCCTCGCTCACGCCCCTTGCGTCGTCGAGCCAGGCGCCCCGCGGCTCGCCAATCTCGACATAGGCGCCGCCTTGACCCGGCTCGGCTTTTGTCACGCGCGCCAGATGGATGTCGCCGATCCGGTTTGGCCGGCTCGGGCGATCGATGTGGAGCGCCCAGGGCCGGCCGGCGCGCATGATCAGGGCGCGCATTTCACCGGGTGAACTTGTGACCAGCACGGCATCGAGCGGTGGTAGGTTGGGGGCCTCGCTCATGGGTAGCCGGCTGCCGTCAGCAGGCCCATGGTCTCGTGGAGCGGCAGGCCCACCACGTTGGAATAGGAGCCGTTGATCCGGCGCACGAACGCGGCGGCGCGGCCTTGGATGGCATAGCCACCGGCCTTGCCTTGCCACTCGCCGCTCGCCAGATAACCGGTCAATTCGTCGTCCGACAGCCGCTTGAAAATGACGGCGGTCTCGACCAGGCGATGGCGGCAGGTTCCGTGCGGCGTGACGAGGGCGACGCCGCCATGGACCCGGTGCCGGCGGCCCGACAAGAGTGCTAGACATGCTAGCGCCGTGGCCTCGTCTTCGGCTTTGGGCAAGATGCGCCGGCCGCAAGCGACCACCGTGTCGGCGGCCAGAACGAAGCAGCCCGGGTGGCGCGCCGCGACGCTCCGGACTTTCGCCAGCGCCAAGCGCAAGGCCGCGTGCCTTGGCGGTTCGCTCTTGAGCGCCGTCTCGTCGATCGCGGCGGGATCGATCAGTGCCGGCACGATCCCGATCTGGCGGAGAAGATCGGCGCGGCGCGGCGAGGCCGAGGCCAGGACAAGGGGCCTGGGGTCGCCCGGACCCATCCTGGCCGCCTTGCTTACTTGAAGCGGAAGGTGATGCGACCCTTGCTGAGGTCGTAGGGGGTCATCTCGACGTTCACCCGGTCCCCTTGCAGGACGCGGATGCGGTTCTTGCGCATCTTGCCCGACGTATGCGCCAGGACTTCATGTTCGTTGTCGAGCTTCACACGAAACATCGCATTCGGTAGCAATTCGGTAATCGTGCCTTGAAATTCGATTGCTTCTTCTTTCGCCATTTGCCCTCCCGGCTACAGTATGGACCGCCGTTTAAGTGGTGCTAATTCATTCGCCCGTCAAGCGATTTCCGGTCAAGTCGGTCCGCCTTCTTGGCCATGATCGGTGAAATATTCGCGGATCCGCCGCCTGAGCATGTCGCGGACTTCACGATAGGCGGCAATGCGCTGCTCGCGATTGCCATCGACTTGGGTGGCATCGGGCGTCGGCCAATATTCGACCGCGACCGCGAATTTGCCCACTCGCCGCCGCGCTTCGCGCGAGAGGGCGATGACGACATCGAACCGGGCCGCCCCCAGATCCTCGAAGGTCTTCGGCCTTTCGTCTTGGGCGAGGTCGATGCCGATTTCGGCCATTACGGCGACGGCGAAGGGATCGGGCTCGCCACGGCCGACACCGGCCGACGCGATCCGAACGTCAGGCCCGAGCCGAAGGCGGAGCAACGCGGCCGCGATCGGCGACCGGACGGCGTTGGTGGTGCAGGCGAAAAGGACGCTGGTGGGCGGGCGATGGATCATGGCGGCGTCACGCCCGGATATGGAGGACGCAGACGAGCGTGAACAGCCGCCGCGCCGTGGCGTGGTCCATGGTGACCCGGTCGGCAAGCCGCCCGTGTAGCAAGGTGGCACCTTCGTCATGGACGCCGCGGCGGCCCATGTCGATCGCTTGGATCTGGGTCAGCGACGCCTGCTGGATGGCGGCGTAGTAGCTTTCGCAGATGGTGAAATAGTCCCGAACGATGCCGCGAAACGGCTGCATGGCAAGCGTGACCTCGATCTGGCGCTTGCTCCGCCTGGGCTTCACCTGGAACCGGAGGCGGTTATCGGCAACGGCGAGATGAACGGAATAAGGTCCGGCCGGGCCGGCCGCCAAGCGGAATTCGTTCTCGGCCAAGATGTCGCGGATGGCGGCGGCGCGCTCTTCGGCGACTTGTCCGCCGAACCGCACCACCAGATGCTCGTCGAGGGTGATCGCCGTGATCCGGCTCGACCGGCGGGGCTTGGGTTTCGGCACTTGCGTCAATCGTTCCTGCCCAGCCGGCGCGCGACCGAAAGGGCGTGGCCGTCGAGCCCTTCGGCGCGGGCGAGCGTCACGGCGCTCGGGCCCAGCGCCTCCAGCGCCGGCCGGTCCAGGCCGAGCAGCGAGGTCCGCTTGAGGAAGTCGAGCACGCTGAGCCCGGAGGCGAAGCGCGCCGCGCGCGACGTTGGCAGCACATGATTGGGGCCACCCAGATAATCGCCGATCGCCTCGGGCGTGAAGCGGCCGAGGAAGATGGCGCCGGCATGGCGCACGCGGCGGGCGAGGGCGTCGGGGTCGGCCACGGCAAGTTCGAGATGCTCGGGCGCCAGGCGATCGACCAGGGCGGGCGCCTCGTCCAGAGAGGCAACCCGAATAATGGCGCCGAAGCGCTCCCAGCTCGCCCGCGCGATCGCCCGGCGCGGCAGACTAGCCAGCACGGTTTCGACCGCCGCCGCTACCCGGTCCGCGAAGCCGGCATCGTCGGTGATCAGCACCGCCTCGGCATTCTCGTCATGTTCGGCTTGGGACATCAGGTCGGCGGCGATGGCGGCCGGATCGTTGTCGCCATCCGCCACCACAAGAATCTCGGAGGGTCCGGCGATCAGGTCGATGCCAACCATGCCGAAGACTTGGCGCTTGGCCTCGGCCACATAGGCGTTGCCGGGGCCGACGATCTTGTCGACCGGCCGGATGCTCGCCGTGCCATGGGCGAGTGCCGCGATCGCCTGGGCGCCGCCGATCCGCCAGATCTCGTCGACGCCGGCAATGTGGGCCGCCGCGAGCACAATGGGGTTGAGCCGGCCGTCGGGTGCCGGCACCACCATGGCGAGGCGCTCGACCCCCGCCACCTTGGCCGGCACGGCGTTCATGAGCACGGTACTGGGATAGGCGGCGAGGCCCCCCGGTACATAGAGCCCGACCTCGGCAATCGGCGTCCAGCGCCAGCCAAGGCGCGCGCCCACCGCGTCCACATAGTCGCTGTCGGCCGGCATCTGGCGGCGGCAATAGGCGGCAATGCGCTCGGCCGCGAGGCGAAGGGCGGCGCGCGTCGGGGCATCCAGCGCCGCTTCGGCGGCCGCGATCTCGGCGCTCGCCACCCTGAGCGTCGCCGCCGTCAATGTCAGCCGGTCGAAGCGCAGGGTGTATTCGATCAGTGCCGCGTCGCCCCGTTGCCGCACCTCGGCCAGGATGGCGGCAACGTCGGCTCCCATATCCGTCTCGACCGTCCGCTTGGCATCGACCAGCTTGGCGAAGGCGGCGGCGAAGTCCGGATGGCGGCTGTCAAGCCGCCGTGGCAAGGGTTGCCTCCCGGAAGCGCTCGATCCAGCGGCCGACGGTATCGGGCCGGGTCTTCAGCGCCGTGCGGTTGACAATGAGGCGCGAGGTGACGTCGGCGATGTGCTCCACCTCGACGAGGCCGTTCGCCCGGAGCGTGGCACCGGTCGCGACGAGGTCGACGATGCGATTGGAGAGGCCGAGCCGTGGCGCCAGTTCCATGGCGCCATTCAAGTGGATGCATTCCGCCTGCACGCCCCGGGTCGCGAAATGACGGCGAGTGATCTCGGGATATTTGGTGGCGATGCGCACATGGCTCCAGCGTTTCGGATCGTCGCCCGCGACCATGTCGGCCGGCTCCGCCACCACCAGCCGGCAATGGCCGATGGCGAGGTCGAGCGGCGCGTAGACCTCGGGATAATCGAATTCCATCAGCACATCGTTGCCGGCGATGCCCAATTGGGCGCCGCCAAAGGCCACGAATGTGGCGACATCGAAGCTGCGCACGCGAATGAGCAGCAGGTCCGGCGCGCCGGTCCGGAACTGGAGCTGGCGGCTGTCGGGGTCGTCGAAGGCGGGCTCGGGCTCGATGCCGGCGTGCCGGAGTAGCGGCCGCGCCTCGGCCAGGATGCGGCCCTTGGGGAGCGCCAGGACCAGGGGCTCATTGCCTGGCACCGGCGCCTCCGCTCGGCGGGCTCGGCGGTACCGGCTCCTCCGACTCGTCCACCGCATGGGTCGGCCGCCACCGGGTCGGCCAGGCTTCTTGCAAATCCTCGAGGAAGCACTGGATGCCATCCACCTGGAGGCGAAGCCGGCCGCCGCCGGCGAAGATCAGCTCGATGTGCCCGCCATCGGCCCGGATTGTCAGCAGTTCCATGATCAAGTCGCGCCGCTTCTGGTCGATGCCGTGTACTTGAATGGCGCCGACCGTCTCGATCGACAGCAAAACCAAGGTGCGGCCATAGACTTGCCGGCCGGCGACCTGCTCGGCCGGCTGCTCCCAGAGGAAGCGGTTCAGCACCATGACGAAGCGGCGCTCGTCCGCGAGGTAGCGCATGTCGATGATGGGCACGATGGCGTCTTGCAGGCAGGACGCGGCGATTGCCAGATCTTCGGCATCCGCCATGCGCAGCTTGAGTGCGTCACCGGTCATGGGTTGCGGACCCGCTCGATGCGGGCGCCGCAGGCCGCCAGCTTCGCTTCCAGACGCTCATAGCCGCGATCGAGATGATAGACTCGGTTGACGATGGTCTCGCCCGCCGCCGCGAGCCCGGCGAGCACCAGGGAAACCGAGGCGCGCAGATCGGTTGCCATGACCTGGGCGCCCTTCAAGGCGCCGACCCCGCGCACCATGGCGGAGGCGCCATGCACGTTGATGTTGGCCCCCATGCGGCCGAGTTCGGGCACATGCATGAAGCGGTTCTCGAAGATCGTCTCGGTGATCATGGAGGCGCCCTCCGCCACCGACATCAGGGTCATGATCTGGGCCTGCAAGTCGGTGGGAAAGCCAGGAAACGGCTCGGTCATCACATCGACGCCAATCAGCCGCCCATTCCCCCGGGCGACGCCGAGGCCGTCCTCGGTCGCCCAGACAGCCACACCCGCCTCGCCCAGCAGCGTCGCCACGGCGCCGATCAGATCGAACCTGGCGCCCACCAGTTCCGCCTCGCCGCCGGTGATCGCGACGGCCATGGCATAGGTGCCGATCTCGATGCGGTCGGGCACGACCCGGTGGCTGGTGCCGTAGAGCTCGTCCACCCCCTGGACGCGGAGCGTGCCGGTGCCGATGCCCTCGATGCCGGCACCCATGCCAACGAGGCACCGGGCGAGGTCGGCGACCTCGGGCTCGCGCGCGGCGTTCACCAGCAGGCTTTCGCCCTTGGCCAGCGTCGCCGCCATCAGAATGTTTTCGGTGGCGCCCACCGAGACTTGCGGGAAGATGATCTCGGCGCCCTTGAGGCCCCGCGGCGCCGAGGCCTCGATATAGCCGGCGTCGAGTTCGATGTGGGCGCCGAGCGCCTCCAAGCCCTTGAGATGCAAATCGACGGGCCGGGTCCCGATGGCGCAGCCGCCGGGGAGCGACACCCGGGCCTTGCCGAAGCGCGCCACCAGTGGCCCCAGCACCAGGACCGAGGCGCGCATCTTGCGCACCAGGTCATAGGGTGCCGTGGTGTTGGCGATCTCGCGGGCGGTGAGCGCCAGGCGGCCGCCGGAGAGGCCGTTGCCCGGGGTGGACTGGATTTCGACGCCATGCTGGGCCAGGAGTGTCGAAAGGGTGGCGATGTCGGCGAGGTCCGGGACATTGTCGAGCAGCAACGTCTCCTGGGTCAGCAGGCTCGCCGCCATCAGCGGCAGCACCGCGTTCTTGGCGCCGCTGATGGGAATCCGCCCCTTGAGGGGGAGGCCGCCCTGGATGCGTATCCTGTCCATTGTGACGCCTGTCTTACCGGAGCCGCGTCTAGCTCTCAAGCGATGAAGCGGCTCTTACGGCATATTACGGCGCGGCAGGTGGCCGAGATCGGCCACGGCCGCCTCGATGCCGCGCACTTCCGCCCAGCCGACCCGCATCATTTCGAGCGCCGGGTCGTGCAGATGGGGGAGCGTGGTGCCGGTCGCCTCCGCCACCACGATGGGCTTGAAATCGCGGAAGCTCGCATCCTTGCTGGTGGCGGCGACGCATTGGTTGGTGAGGACGCCCGCGAACAGCACCGTCTCGGCATCGAGCGAGCGCAGCACCAACTCCAGGGTCGATTGGAAGAAGGCCGAGAGGCGCATCTTGTCCACGACCCAATCCTCCGGCCTTGGGTCGAGCTCGGCCAGCACCTCGTAGCCCCAGGTGCCCTGGCGAAGCCCGCCATCCTTGAGGAACGGCCGGTGTTCGATGAAGGGGCCGGCGTCGCGCATGCTTCGATAACCGTGTCGCGTCCAGACGATGGGCACAAGCCGCTCGCGCGCCGCCCGTACGAGCCGCTGGGTCGGCTCGATCGAGGCGCGCATATGCCTGATATCGACGTTGCTCTTGGCGTACCAGCCGTCGGGATGCAGGAAATCGTTCTGCGGGTCGATGACGACGAGGGCGGTGCGGCCCGGCACCAGGTCCCAGCGGGTCAGCTCGAAGGGGTCGATGGCGTCGGTCATGGGGGCCTCTTCTGGAGTGGGCGTGACGGTCTCTTCGACGGCGCGGCCGCGCGCCTGGGCCTTGCGGCGCTGAAGATTGGCGCGGAGCGCCGCCGCCTCGCGCGCCTGGCGGCCAGCATCGACAGGGGGCGGATTGCCGCGATTGCGGGGCATGTCGGGCATGGCGTCCAGCTTGCGCCAACGGGGCCCGCTGTGGCAAGGTTGCCTGCCATCGGGGCCGCCGTAGCTCAGGGGTAGAGCACACCCTTGGTAAGGGTGGGGTCAACAGTTCAATTCTGTTCGGCGGCACCATGGCTTTGCTTCAAGGCCAACCGATTCGGGCCGGGTGTGGGGCGCCGCTCGGCGTTCATGCCCGCGCGCCAATGTGCGATAGCTGTACACCCCTCGGCATCCGCGGTTGTAACCTGCCGTCGGCCTCCCATGACAATTGCGCATCGCGAGAGGCCTCGCCAGGTTGAGGATGCACCGTCAAGTGGACGACGCGCGCGGTAGCCGGAGGGAGGAAGCGGAACGCCGGATCGCGGACTGTGCCGCGCGCGGCCTGGTAAAACTCGACCTATTCGAACTTGGCTTGACCGTGCTGCCGGAGCGGCTCTGGGACCTCGCTGGCCTCACCACCCTCGGTCTGTCGGGCAACCGGCTGACGGCGCTGCCGGAGCGGCTCGGCGACCTCGGTGGCCTCACCACCCTCGATCTGTCGGACAACAAGCTGACAGCGCTGCCGGAGCGGATCGGGGAGCTGGGGGATAAGACTAACATTATCTGTAACAGCTCAGGTTCCCGTGCCGGTTTACGCGAGGCGGAGGGTTTTAGCGAGAACTGCGGGGTCGCGTGACAGGGCTTCGATGATGTTCCAGCCTTGCTTTCTTGCGGTAGAGATGAAGGAGCGGAGGGTCGCGAAGTCGCTCGCGCTGTCGGTTGA
>SHVR01000008.1 GCA_009694185.1 Alphaproteobacteria bacterium
GCTGGCCGGCATTGACCGTGGTCTCGAGAGTGCCCGCGCCGGGCGGTTCGCGACCGACGCGGAAGTTGTGGCGGTATTCGCCAAACACCGGCCGGCATGAAGGTTGTCTTCACCGCCCGTGCCCTCGGTGATCTCGACGAAATCCTCGGATACATACGGACCACTTACCCAAACGCATTCGCGGGCTTCGAGGCGCGCATGGCTGCCGCCATCCGCCGAATCGGCCATTGGCCGGAGAGTGCCGCACAAGTAGCGGACCGTTCCGGGGTTTGGGTCGTGCCTTTGATCCGATACCCGTACAAAATTTTTTATCGGGTCGCGCCGGCCGCGATCGAAGTCCTCTACATCCACCACGCGGCACGGCGAGAGCCGTAGGCGGTCGCGGACGCCGTGAAATTCACGGGTGCTGTCCCAACCCTTGCGGTTGGCGCGGAATCCGGGTTAGTTAGCCCGCCCGACACCAACCGCCCGAATCAATCCAATGCCCGACGCCGCCAGTAAAGCGCTGCTGCCCGTAGGCCTGCGCGACGTGTTGCCGCCCGACGCCGGCTTCGAGGCCGCCGTCTCGGAGCGCCTCTTGGGGCATTTCGCGGACAATGGCTTCGAGCGCGTCAGCCCGCCGCTGGTCGAGTTCGAGGATTCGTTCCTCTCCGGTGCGGGAGCGGCACTCGCGCCCGCCACCTTCCGCCTGATGGACCCCGTGTCCCAGCGCATGCTGGCGGTGCGCTCCGATCTCACGGTCCAGGTGGCGCGGATCGCAACCACGCGCCTCGCCGGCGCCCCGAGGCCGCTCCGCCTCAGCTATCTCGGCCAAGTGCTCCGGGTCAAGGGCGGCCAGCTCCGGCCCGAGCGCCAGTTCCGCCAGGCTGGCGCCGAGCTGATCGGCTCGGCTGCGCCCGCGGCCGACGCGGAAGTCGTCCTGTTGGCGGCGCACGCGCTCGGCGCGCTCGGCATTAACGACGTGACCATCGACCTCAATCTGCCGACCATGGTGCCGGCGGTCTGTGGCGAGCTTGGGCTTGCCGGGGCGACGCTCGATCGTCTCAAGGCGGCGCTGGATAGGAAGGACGCTAAGACCGTATCGGCCATCGCGGGGCCCGAGGCGGCGCCCTTGTTGGCGCTCTTGGCGGCGAGCGGACCGGCCGACCAGGCACTCGCGCGTCTCGACGCCATGGCGTTGCCGGCGACGGCGAGGGCGGCCTGCCGGGTGCTCGGCGAGGCCGTGGCGCTCATTCGCCTGGAAGCGCCCGCCCTCACGCTCACGGTCGACGCGGTGGAGAATCGGGGCTTCGAGTATCACACCGGCACCAGCTTCTCGATCTTTGCAAAGGGTGTCAGGGGCGAGCTCGGGCGCGGCGGCCGCTATCTCGCCCAGAACGGCGCGCCCGAACCCGCGACCGGTTTCACGCTCTACATGGACATGGTGATCGGCGCCTTGGCGCCGCCCGTGCCGACGCGGCGGCTGTTCCTGCCCGTCGGCACGACCATCGCCGTTCGCCGCCGGTTCCAGGGGGACGGCTGGGTGACGGTCTTGGGCCTGGAGCCGGTTGCCGACGATGCGGTCGAGGCCCGGCGGCTCGGCTGCGCGGCCGTGCTCCGGAGCGGTAACGCGGCGAGTGTGGGGAGCTAGACGAGATGGGTAACGTCGCCGTCATCGGTGCCCAATGGGGCGACGAGGGCAAGGGCAAGATCGTCGATTGGCTGTCGGAGCGGGCCGACGTGGTGGTGCGTTTCCAGGGCGGCCACAATGCCGGCCACACGTTGCAAGTCGGCAACGAGACCTACAAGCTCAGTCTCCTTCCCTCGGGCGTGGTGCGCGGCAAGCTTTCGGTGATCGGCAACGGCGTCGTCATCGACCCCTGGGCGCTGTTCGCCGAGATCGAGACCGTGCGTCGGCAGGGCCTCGATGTCGGCCCCCACAATCTGCGCATCGCCGAGAACGCGGTGGTGATCCTGCCTTTCTATGCCGAGCTCGACCGGGCGCGCGAGGCGGCGAGGGGGGCGGCCGCCATCGGCACGACGGGCCGCGGCATCGGCATCGCCTATGAGGACAAGGTGGCCCGGCGCGCCATCCGCATCTGCGATTTGGCGGACCCCGACGTGCTGGCGGAGAAGGTGACACAGCTTCTCATCCACCATAACGCACTTCTGCGCGGGCTGGCTCGGCCGGAGATCGATGCCGGCGCGCTACTCGGGACGCTGATTGAGGTGGCGCCCCGGATAGAGCCTTTCGTCGAGCCCGTCTGGGACCGCCTGGATGGGCTCCGCCGGCGCGGCCAGCGCATTCTCTTCGAGGGCGCCCAGGCGGTCATGCTGGACGTCGACCATGGGACATATCCCTATGTTACCTCGTCCAATACGGTGGCGGCCGCGGCCGCCGTCGGCACCGGCATCGGGCCGAGCCATGTCGGCTATGTGCTGGGCATCGCCAAGGCCTATTCGACGCGGGTTGGCGCCGGGCCGTTTCCGACCGAGCTGCATGACGCGGTCGGCCAGGGCCTGGGCGAGCGCGGCCGGGAATTCGGCACCGTGACCGGAAGGCGGCGGCGCTGTGGCTGGTTCGACGCGGTGCTCGTCCGTCAGGCGATCCGGGTCGGCGGCATCGACGGCATCGCGCTGACCAAGCTCGACGTTCTCGACGGCCTCGACGAGATCAAGGTCTGTGTCGGCTACCGGGTGGGTACGCGGCAGTTCGATCGCATGCCGGCTTCGCCCAAGCTGCAAGCGGCGATCGAACCGGTCTACGAGACCTTGGAGGGCTGGCCGGAGAGCACGCGCGGCAAACGCTCATGGGGCGCTCTGCCGGCAACCGCCATCAAATATGTCCGCCGGGTGGAGGAGCTGATCGGCGCACCCGTGGCGCTGCTCTCCACCAGCCCGGAGCGCGAGGACACCATCATGGTCCGCGATCCGTTCGCGGATTGATCGGCGCTATTCGGCCGGTGCCGCCGACGGCTTTGCCGGCCCCGTTGCCCTGGCGCCATGCCGGCTCCACCAGGCGAGGATCTCGCCCACCACGCCGCGGCGGAACAGCAGCACCATGATGACGAAGATCACGCCCTGGATCACCAGCACCCACTCGCCGGTCTCGGCCAGATAATTCTGCATGGTGACGATGACGAAGGCGCCGACCACCGGCCCCGCCACCGTGCCGATGCCGCCAATGAGGCTCATCAGAACCACCTCGCCCGACATTTGCCATTGCACGTCGGTCAGCGAGGCGAGGCCGAACACGATCGCCTTGGTGCCGCCCGCGAGCCCGGCCAGCGTCGCCGACAGGATGAAGGCCAAGAGCTTGTAGCGGTCAACGTCGTAGCCGAGCGAGATGGCGCGCGGCTCGTTCTCGCGAATGGCCTTGAGGACCTGGCCGAAGGGCGAATAGATCGTCCGATAGATCAAGAGGAAGCCAGCGATACAGATGGCGAGGACGAAGAAATACAGGGTCACATTGTCGGCGATCGAAATGAAACCCAAGAGCGGCCGGCGCGGCACGCTCTGGATGCCGTCCTCGCCGCCGGTGAAGGGCGCTTGGAGGGCAAAAAAATACACCATCTGCGCCAACGCCAGGGTCACCATGGCGAAATAGATGCCCTGGCGGCGAATGGCGAGCGCCCCGAACACCGTGCCCATGACCATGGCGGCGCCCGCGCCGGCCAGGATGCCGATCTCGGTCGGCCAGCCCCAGACCTTCACCGCATGGGCGGTGACGTAGGAGGCGCCGCCGAAGAAGCAGGCATGGCCGAACGACAAGAGGCCGACATAGCCGACCAGCAGGTTGAAGGCGCAGGCGAAGAGGGCGAAGCAGAGCGCCTTCATCAGGAACACCGGATAGACTACGAAGGGTGCCGCGAGGGCGAGGACCAGGACCGCCAGGATGGCGAGGATTTTCACGGGCTCGCCTCTCAGCGTGTCCGGCCGAAGAGCCCGGCCGGCTTGATCAACAGGACGATCGCCATGATCACGAAAATCACCGTGTTGGATGCCTCGGGATAGAACACCTTGGTCAGGCCCTCGACCACGCCCAAGGCGAACCCGGTGACGATCGAGCCCATGATCGAGCCCATGCCGCCGATCACCACGACGGCGAACACCACCACCATCAGGTTGGAACCCATCAGCGGGTTGACCTGCTGGATGGGTGCGGCCATCACGCCGGCCAGCGCGGCCAGACCCACACCGAAGCCATAGGTCAGCATGATCATGCGTGGCACGTTGATGCCGAAGGCGCGCACGAGCTGGGGATTTTCGGTCGCGGCGCGCAGATAGGCGCCAAGCTTGGTCCGCTCGATCACGAACCAGGTACCGAGGCAGAAGATGAGCGAGCCCACCACCACCCAGGCGCGATAGTTGGGGAGAAACATGAAGCCCAGATTCTGGCTGCCCTTGAGCGCGTCCGGGATGGCGTAGGGTTGTCCCGACGAGCCGTATTGGTGTCGGAACAGCCCCTCGATGATGAGGGCGAGGCCGAAGGTGAGCAGCAGGCCGTAGAGATGGTCGAGATGATAGAGGCGTTTGAGGAGTAGCTGCTCGAGGATGATGCCGGAGGCGCCGACCACGATGGGGGCCAGAACCAGTGCCAGCCAGTAGTTGACACCCAGATATTTGAGGCCGAGCCAGGCCACGAACGCCCCCATCATATATTGGGCGCCATGGGTGAAGTTGATGACGTTCATCAGCCCGAAGATCACCGCGAGCCCGAGACTGAGCATGGCATAGAAGGCGCCGTTGATCAGCCCAAGCAAGAGCTGACCGAACAGCGCCTGGGGCGGCACGCCGAGCAGTTCGAAGATCACGTCCCGCCCCTCAAATACCCCGACGTGGCGTCAGCTCTTCTTGGCGAACGGGCAGTTGCCCTGTTCGATCGGCCGGAACGCCTCGGCCGCCGGAATCGTGCGCACCAGCTTGTAATAGTCCCAGGGGCCCTTGGACTCGGCGGGCTTCTTCACCTGGAAGAGGTACATGTCGCGGATCGTCCGCCCGTCCTCGCGCACCCGGCCGCCCTTGGTGAAGAAGTCGTCGACCGGCAGCTCTTTCATCTTGGCGGCGACCGCCTTGGCCTCGTCGGTGCCGGCCGCCTGGATCGCCTTCAGATAGTGGGTCACCGCGCCGTAGACGCCGGCATGGATCATGTTTGGGTGCTGCTTGTGGCGCTGGGTGAAGCGCTTGGTCCAGGCGCGGGTCTCATCGGTCAGATCCCAGTAGAATGCCTCGGTCAGCATCAGGCCCTGGGCCACATCGAGGCCGAGGGCATGCACGTCGTTCAGGAACACCAGGAGGCCGGCCAAATTCTGGCCGCCCTTGACGATGCCGAACTCGGCCGCCTGCTTGATCGAGTTGGTGGTGTCGGTGCCGGCATTGGCGAGGCCGATGATCTTCGCCTTGGACGCCTGGGCTTGCAGCAGGAAGGACGAGAAGTCGGACGAGTTCAGCGGATGGCGCACGACGCCCAGCACCTTGCCGCCATTGGCCTTCACCACGTCGGTGGTATCCTTCTCGAGCGCATGGCCGAAAGCGTAGTCCGCCGTCAGGAAGAACCAGCTATCGCCGCCGGCCAGCACCGTCGCCTTGCCGGTACCATTCGCCAAAGCCCAAGTGTCGTAGGTCCAGTGGATGCCGGTCGGCGAGCATTTGTCGCTCGTCAAGGCGGAGGAGGCGGCGCCAGAGATCAGCAGCATGCGGTTCTTGTTCTTGGTGATCTCCTGGACCGCGAGTGCCACGGACGAGGTCGGCACATCGGCGATCGCATCCACCTTTTCCACGTCGATCCAGCGGTTGGCGACCGTCGAGCCCACATCGGGCTTGTTCTGATGGTCGGCGAAGACGATTTCGATCGGCTTGCCGAGCACCTTGCCGCCGAAATCCTCGGCCGCCAGCCTGGCGGCGATGACCGAGCCCTGGCCGGTTAAATCGGCGTAGAGGCTCGCCTGGTCGTTGAGCACGCCGATTTTCACCACGTCGTCCGATATCTGGGCCTGGGCATTACCCAGCGTCGCGCCCAGGGCCACAAGGCTTGCCAGGGTCAGTTTGAGCCACATTGCTAAGGTCCTCCTCATTTTGAGTCGGCAATTAGACGCCGAGAAAATTATGCAGTTTTTCCATGTTCGCCGGTATGTCTTCGGTGCGCAGCATGTCCACGACGCGGCCGTCCTCCATGATGTAGTGGCGATCGGCGACGGTGGCCGCGAAGCGGAAATTCTGTTCGACCAGGAGGACGGTGAAGCCGCGCGCCTTGAGGTCGCGGATCACGTCGCCGATTTTCTGGACGATGACCGGGGCGAGACCCTCGGTCGGCTCGTCGAGCAGGAGGAGCGTGGCACCCGTGCGCAAGATGCGCCCGATGGCCAGCATTTGTTGTTCGCCGCCCGAGAGCTTGGTGCCCTGGCTCCGGCGGCGCTCGGCCAGGTTGGGAAACAGCGTATAGATCTCGGCGAGCGTCATGCCGCCGGGCCGCACCACCGGCGGCAGCAGCATGTTCTCCTCGACGCTCAGGCTCGCGAAGATGCCGCGTTCCTCGGGGCAGATCGCAATGCCCAGGCGGGCGATGACGTTGGAGGCGAGGGCGATGATTTCCTTGCCGTCATAGCGGACCGAGCCGGTGCGCCGGGCGACCATGCCCATGATCGACTTGAGGGTTGTCGTCTTGCCGGCGCCGTTGCGGCCCAAAAGCGTGACCACTTCCCCCTCGGCCACCTCGATGGTCACACCATGCAGGACATGGGACTCGCCATAGAAGGCTTCCAGATTGTCGACCTTAAGCAAGTCCCTTCCCATCCGGGGCGTGTCACGCATGGCCGGTCCCCACATAGGCTTCGATGACCTGCGGGTTCTTGGACACGGTGGTGTAGGGGCCTTCGGCCAAGATCTCGCCGCGTTGAAGGACGGTGATGCTATCCGAGATATCGGCGACGACGCTCATATTGTGCTCGACCATCAGCACGGTGCGGTTTTTGGCGACGCGGCGCACCAGATCGCTGATCCGGCCGATATCCTCGTGGGCGAGGCCGGACATGGGCTCGTCGAGCAGCAGCATCTCGGGCTCGAGGGCGAGGGTGGTCGCGATCTCGAGCGCGCGCTTGCGGCCATAGGCGAGCTCGCCTGCCTGCACCTCGGCAAAGCTGGCGATGCCGACCGACTCCAGCAGCTCGTCGGCGCGGCCATTCAAACGGTCAAGGTCCGACTCCGGCCGCCAGAAATGGAAGGAATTGCCGAGCTTGCGTTGCAGCGCCACGCGCACATTCTCGCGCACGGTAAGATGGGGAAAGACCGCGGATATCTGGAACGAGCGCACGAGGCCGCTCCGCGCGATGGCGGCGGGCCGGGCCGCCGTGATGTCGCGGCCGTTATAGGCGATGCGCCCCTGGGTTGGTTGGAGGAATTTGGTCAGCAGATTGAAGACGGTCGTCTTGCCGGCGCCGTTCGGGCCGATGAGCGCGTGGATGGTATGCCGGCGGACCTTCAGGGAAACTTCGCGGACAGCCACGAAACCCTTGAATTCCTTGGTCAACCCACTGGTCTCTAGGATCGTGTCGTCGGCCATTCCCGTGCCTGTGCGGTCGCGCCCGCCCGGCCCTGCCGATACCGTCAATCGGCGAGCCGGGTTTTTGTTGCGTCGAGCGGCTGAAACTAGCGATGTTCCGCCAGGTTTATCAAGTGGCACCGGAATTTGGGCGAGAGGGGGCGGAGATGGCGGATGGATTGCTGGCGGGCGAGACGGCCTTGGTGACGGGCGGCTCGAGATGATCTGCGTCGATGGCGGCTCGGGCTTGCTCGCCAGCTTGCCGACGGCTTATCCCGGCATTGCCGTGCGGCGCTGCTGGGCGCACAAGATCAGGAACGTCCTCAACAAGGTACGCAAGACCGACCACCCGGCCGTCAAGGCCGGCCTCCACGCCATCATGAATGCCGCGACCCGTCGCAAGGCCCAAGTCGCCGCGCGCCGCTTCGCCGGCAGGGTGGTATACTCCGGTCTCGCCTTGCATGATGGGGTGTCATCCGGCGTAACGGAGCAAGCAGCATGCGGCGGCGGCGGTTCGGCTACATTCGAGGTGAAGTCGCGCTGATCGGCCAGGGCACCTGGTATCTCGAGAAGGCCGATCGCGCGTCCGCGATCGCCGCTCTCCGCCGGGGGCTCGATCTCGGGATGACCCATATCGACACGGCGGAGCTGTACGGCTCCGGCGCCGCCGAGGCCATTGTCGGCGAGGCCATTGTCGGGCGGCGCGACGAGGTTTTCCTCGTTTCCAAGGTGCTGCCGCAAAACGCGTCCCGAACCGAGACCAAGGCGGCTTGCGAGCGATCGCTCCGCCACCTCAAAACCGACCGGCTGGACTGCTATCTGCTGCATTGGCGCGGGCCATATGCCCTGGCAGAGACCATTGCCGCCTTCGATGAGCTCGAACGCGAAGGCAAGATCCTGTCATTCGGTGTCAGCAATTTCGATGTCGCCGATCTGGAAGAGGCATGGGCGATCGCCGGGAAAGGCCGGATCGCCTGCAACCAGGTTCTTTATCATTTGGAGCAGCGCGCGATCGAACATGCGGTGATCCCCTGGTGCGAGAAGCACAATGTGGCGGTTGTCGGCTACAGCCCCTTCGGTCACCGGGCTTTTCCGGGCCCGCGCACGGCCGGTGGCCGCGTGCTCGCCGACATCGCCCGAGCGCTGGATGCAACGCCCCGCCAGGTGGCGCTCGCCTTTCTCGTGCGACTTTCGCCGCTGTTCGCCATACCGAAGGCAGCGAATGCCGAGCACACCGCGGAGAACGCGCGCGCGGGATCGCCGGGTCTATCGGATGCCGACGTTGCCCGCATCGACGCCGCATTCCCCCGTGGCCCCCGCCCGCGCTCGCTGCCGCTGCTGTAATATCTGGATTCCGCGCTCAATATTCGAAGATCAAGCAGGTCGTCGTGCCATGCGCGAGAATGCGGCCGTTCTTGTCCGTTAACTTTCCTTCGGCCGTGCCGATACGCCGCCCACAGGAAATGACCGTGCCCTCGGCCTTCACCAGGCCAGTCTCAGGGGTGACAGGCCGGACAAGAGAAATCTTGAACTCGAGCGTCGTTTGCGCGAAGCCCTTGTCCAACATGGACTGCACCGCGAGCCCCATGCAGCTATCGAGCAATGTTGCGGCAAGGCCTCCGTGAACGGTGCCGGCGGGGTTGAGGTGCCCCGCATGAGGCTCGGCGGCGGCAACGACGCGGCCCTTGGAAACCTCGACAATGTCATAGCCAAGGGTTTCCGCCATCGTGTTCAAGGGCAGGGTGCCATCGACGAGCGCCTGAACAAATTCGAGACCGCTCATGGCTCGTTTCCGGTCGTCATCGATGACGCCAAAGCGCTTCCCAACAGAAGCCATGAATGGCACTCCTACGTCGCTCAGGGCACCGCGCGCATGGTGTCGGGCGATTTCCCCCAGGGCCAAGCACGCTGCCACGAGTACCGAATTATCGGCGGATAGACAAATCCAATTCCGCGGCAAGGACGCGCTCGCCGGTCCGGGTCACGTTCACGGCGCGTGTGCCATCGAGCCGCCGCACCCAGCCCCGCGCAAGGCAGCAACGGCAAATGGCAGCACCGACGAACCCCGCGATATGCGGGCGGCGCTCGCTCCAATCGAGGCAGGGACGACAAAACACCCGACCGCCGCGTCGTCCGCCGGCATCCCTCATGCCCTCATCCAAATCGACGCCGAGACGGCTTAGGAACCTGGCGCCTTCGGCGGTCAGCGCACCGCCGTCGGACGATAAGAGGATATAATTGGCCGCCACCAATTTGTCGGCGATTTGTACGGCAAGCCAGCCGGCCAGATGGTCGTAACAGGTGCGGGCCCGGCGAAGTGCCGCGTCGCGCGGCCCGACCCGGACGACCTGGCGCGGGGATCGGTCGATCTCTCCCCGCCCCGCCGCGACCGCCATGATACTTTCGAGCATGTGCGCGACAGCGGTCGATGCAATGCGATGATAGCGGTGCCGCCCCTGCTTCTCGACCGCGAGTAACCGGCCCTCCGTCAGACGCGCCAGATGCCCGCCGGCGGTTTGCGGAGTGATCCCGGCGGCCTGTGCCAATTCCTTCGCGGTCAAAGCCCGCCCATCCATCAGACCCACCAGCATATTGGCGCGCGCCGGATCACCGACGAGCGTCGCGGCTTCGGCGAATGCCGATGTACTCACCATCGCGAGTTCGCTCCCGGCGCATGAAGCACTGTCAGCGATTATCCCTCGCCCGCGACCGGGCATGTTTCGGCGGGGGCCGAAGCATCAGCCGCGATCCTCATAGTAGTTAAAGAACAGCGTTCGGAGTGGATGACATGGCGCGCCTCGGTCTCCGGACGAGCCTGACACCATGGGACATTGCCGCACTCCGGTTCGGCGTCGGCGGACAGCTCTTGCTCCCCTACCTGTTGCGGAAGGGGCTGGCGATCGAGCGCCTCGGTTGGATCGGCCTGGCTGCCCTCGTGCTCGGGTGCGGCGCGCCCATGGTGTTGCTGGTGAACGCCGGCTTGATGTTCGCACCGGCGATCCCGCCACGCGGTCGAATAAACGCCCGGCTTGCCGTGGCCGGACGGGCGGGCGAGGATGCGGCACGCAAGCATAGAACAGAGGAAACATTCATGGCGGGACCGCTGGTTGGCGTCCGCGTTGTCGATCTGACGACCGTGCTGTTCGGGCCCTATTGCACCCAGATCATGGCCGAAATGGGGGCGGACGTGATCAAGGTGGAGCCGCCGGGAGGCGACATCGGCCGCCAGGTCGGCCCCGCCCGCCATCCGGGCATGGCGGCGGGGCACCTGGTGCGCGCGCGCGGCAAGCGGAGTCTGGTGCTCGACCTGACCAAGTCCCCCGCCCATGACGTGCTCGGCCGGCTGACCGCCACGGCCGACGTGTTCATCCACAATATGCGGCCCCAGGCGGCGGACAAGCTCGGCATCGCCTATGAGCGGATCGTTCCGCACAAGGCGGACATCGTCTATTGCGCGGCCGTGGGCTATGGCCGTGACGGCCCCTATGCCAGGAAGCCCGCCTATGACGATCTCATCCAGGGAGTCTCGGGCTTCGCCCATCTGATGGAGGGTCTGACCGGCGAGCCGCGCTACGCGCCGAGCGTGATTGCCGACAAGGTGAGCGGCCTGACCGCCCTCTACACCATCATGATGGCGCTCTTCCACCGGGCGCGTACCGGCGAGGGCCAGGCGGTGGACGTCGCCATGTTCGAGAGCTTTACCAGTTTTGTCCTGATCGAACATATGCAGGGCCATATTTTCGATCCGCCCATGGGGCCGCCGGGCTATAGCCGCCTCCTCACACCCGACCGCCGGCCCTATCCGACCGCCGATGGCTATGTCTGCGTACTGCCCTATAGCGACCGCCACTGGCAGCGCTTCTTCGAGATTGTCGGCCGGCCCGACCTGGCGGCCGACCCGCGCTTTCGGACGGTGGCGAACCGCACGAACCATATTGCCGAGCTCTACCGCAATGTCGGCGAAGAGATGGCCAAGCGAACCACGGCGGAATGGCTCGGGGCGTTCGATCGGGCGGATGTTGCCGCCATGCCGATGAACCGGCTCGAGGACCTCTTCACCGACCCGCATCTCCAGGCGACCGGCTTCTTCGAGACGATGGACCATCCGAGCGAGGGCGCCATCCGCTACCCGCGCGCCGGCCCGGTCTTCTCCAAGACCAAGCCGGACCAGGCGTCGCCGGCACCCCTGCTAGGCGAGCATAGCGTGCCGCTGCTCAGGGAACTCGGCTTCGGTGCCGCCGACATTCGGGGATTGGTCCAGTCGGGCGTCACCCATGACGGGCGTGACGACGCTCCCGCGGCCGCCGCCCTGTCGTGAAGGCCGCCGAATTCGCCTATGCCCGCGCTCTCTCTGTCGCCGACGCCGTGGCGCTTCTGGCGGCGGCGGCGGGCGAAGCCAAGCTCATCGCCGGCGGCCAGACCCTGGTGCCGCTGATGGCCATGCGCCTCGCCCGGCCGGCGCTCCTGGTCGACATCGACGGGATCGCCGAGCTGAACGGCATCGCCATGGTGGGCGACACGCTCCGGATCGGCGCCGGCACGCGCCAGGCCGAGATCGAACGCTCGGGCCTGGTCGGGCGCGAGGTGCGACTGCTTGCCCTTGCCATCGGCCATGTCGGCCATGGCCAGATCCGTAATCGCGGCACCATCGGCGGCAGCATCGCCCATGGCGACCCGGCGGCCGAGCTGCCGCTGGTTGCCGTCACGCTCGGCGCCACGTTGCTGACCGAGACGAGCGCGGGCGCCGGCGAGATCAGCGCGCGCGACTTCTACCTGGGGCCCATGACCACGACTTTGCCGGCCGATGCACTCATTACCCGGATCGACTTGCCGATCTGGCGTGGGCGCGTCGGCGCCGGTTTTCACGAAATGAGCCCAAGGCGGGGCGATTTCGCCCTGGCGGCGGCGGCGGCGCAAGTCGAATTGGATGGGCGCGGCCGATGCCGACGGGCTGTCATCGGCGTGGGTGGTGCCGCGCCGACGCCGATCGCGTGTGCCGATGCGGCGCGCCTGCTGGAGGGTCGCACGCTGGACGACACCCTGATCGCCGCCGCCGCCTCGGCCGCCGCGGCCCTGACCGAGCCCGCCTCCGACAGCCATGGCAGCGCCGAATATCGCCGCCGGCTGACGGCGGTCTTGGTGGCCCGCGCGCTCAAAGACGCCGCCACCATGGCAAGAGCCGTGCCGTGAACCGCCAGGCCGTGCGCCTTACGGTCAACGGCAAGCCCTGGCATGGCGAGGTCCCAACCCGCCTCACCCTCGTCGATTGTCTGCGCGAGGAAGTGGGTCTCACCGGCACCCATGTCGGCTGCGAGCATGGGGTGTGCGGCGCCTGCTCGGTCCTGCTCGATGGCGAGCCGGTGCGGTCTTGCCTGATGTTCGCGGTGCAGGCGGATGGCCGGGCGATTACCACCGTCGAAGGTCTCGCCGCGCCCGATGGCGCGTTGAGCCCGCTGCAAGACGCCTTCTGGGAGTGCCACGCCCTGCAATGCGGCTATTGCACGCCGGGCATGCTGATCGCCGCGCACGCGCTCATCGCCCGCAATCCGGCGCCGAGCGACGGCGATATTCGCGAGGCGCTGGCCGGCAATCTCTGCCGCTGCACGGGCTACCAGCAGATCGTCGACGCCGTGCGCTTGGCCCGCCGGCGCATGGGTGAGGTGCCGCCGTGAGCGAGTATCGTTATGTCGGGCGGAAGCGCCGCACCAAGGAAGATCGCCGCTTCATCACCGGCCTCGGCCGCTATGTGGCCGACGTGACTTTGCCGGGCATGAGCCATGTGGCGCTGGTGCTCAGCCCGCATCCGGCGGCGCGCATCGGTGCGATCGACACGGCCGCGGCGCTGGCACTGCCCGGCGTGCAAGCGGTCGTCACCGGCGCAGAGATTGCCCGGCACACCAATCCGATCCTGCATGGTCTCGCCCTCCCTGGCGTGCGCTGGTATCCGCTGGCCGTCGGCCAGGTTCGCTATGTCGGCGAATGGGTGGTGGCGGTGGTGGCCGCCTCCCGCCACATCGCCGAGGACGCGGCCGAGCTGGTGCGGGTGGACTATGAGCCCATGGCCTGGGTCGGCGATCCCGAAGCGGCGTTGGCGCCCGGGGCCCCCCTGGTGCATCCCGACCATGGCAGCAACTTGTTCTATCGCCGCACCTTCGTCTGGGGCGACGTGGCCGGCGATTTCGCCAAGGCGCACCACCGGCTTGCCTCGAAGGTCTATTGGGGACGCAGCGCCACGGTGCCAATAGAGACCTTCGGCGTCGTCGCCAACTGGAACCGGGGCAACGATCTGCTGGATGTCTGGGCTTCGATCCAGATGCCGAAATATCCCGACCAGATGGCGCACTGCCTGCGCCTGCCGCTCAACGCCATCCGGGTGCATTACGACGTGGATGTGGGTGGCAGCTATGGCGTCAAGCGCGGCATCAAACATTCGGTGCTGGTGGGTTATCTGGCGCGCAAGCTCCTCATGCCCGTCAGGCTGATCGAGGACCGGCTGGAGAATATGGTGGGCGGTGACATGCACGGCCCCGACCGGCGTTTCGACGTGACGCTTGCCTTCGACGCTGACGGCCTGATCCGCTCCATGAAGATGCGCGCCCTCGACGATATCGGCTGCTATCCGGGTCGCTCGCCCTTGCAGCTTGCCAAGCCGGTGGGTGCCATTGTCGGCCCCTATCGCATCCAGAGCGTCGAATATGAGGCGGTCGCGGTCGCCACCAACAAGACGAGCCAGGTGGCGGTGCGTGGCTTCGGCCAGGCGCCGACCAACTATGCCATCGAAACCGCCATCGACCGGGTGGCGGCGCATCTGGGCATGGACCGCCTGGCGGTGCGCCGGCGGAACTTCATCCAGAGCCACGAATTTCCCTATCGCATCCCAAGCGGGACCGACTATGACAGCGGCGACTATGACGCCGTGCTGACCAAGACCGTGGCGCGCGCCAAGCTGGAGGCGCTGATAGCACGGCGCGACGCGCTTCGCGCCGAAGGCCGGCTGGCCGGCATCGGCTTCGCCACCTGCCTGGAGCCGAGTGGCGGCAATGGCGCCTTCGAGCCGCTGTTCAATCCCGCCAATGACACCACCACTTGGATGGAATCATGCCAGGTGAAAGTGGACGCGCTCGGCGGTGTGACCGCGACCATCGCCACCTCGACGGCGGGGCAGGGCCATCAGACCCTGGTCGCGACCGTCACGGGCGAGGAGCTGGGCTTCGATCCCGACTGCATCCGGGTGGTGCACGCGGACTCACTCCAGGCTCTGCCGGGCAACAGCCCGGTCGCAAGCCGCATGGCGATCATGCTGGGGGGTGCCGCGGCGGGTGCCGCCCGCCAGATCAAGGAGCGCGTCCTCGCCATCGCCGCCCACAATTTGCAACGCCCCGTCGACCGCCTCGTCTATCGGGAGGGCGCGGTCTTCGATCTGGACAATGAACTCCGCACCCTCAACTGGGCCGAGCTGGTGCGCATCGCCCACCGCAAATATCACCAGATGCCGCCCGGCATGGAGCCGGGCCTCCAGGCGAGCTATGTCTGGGAAGTGCCGAAGGGCGGCACCATGCCGACGGCCGACGGCCGGGTGCAGATGTACCCCTGCTATTCCTTCGAATGTCACATAGCACTGGTGGAGATCGATCGCGGCACCGGCCAAGTGGCGATCCGCGACTGGTTCATGGGCCATGATTGCGGCACGGTCATCAACCCGGACATCGTGCATGGCATGTCCTATGGCGGCATCGCCCATGGCATCGGCGCCGCGCTCTATGAGGAGTTCGCCTATGACGAGAATGGCCAGCTCGTCGCCGGCAGCTTCGTCGACTATTTGCTGCCATCGGTGCATGAAATTCCGGAGATCGCGCTGGTCGATCACTGCACGCCCTCGCCGTTGACGCCCATGGGCCAGAAGGGCTCCGGCGAGAGCGGCTATCTGGGCGCGCCCGCGGCCGTGGCGAGCGCGGTTAACGACGCGCTGTCGCCGCTCGGCATCACCATCGACCGCCTGCCGATGCACCCCTCGCGCATCGAGCAGGCACTTGCCGACAAGCGGGCCGACATGGGAGAACGAGAGGGACCGTGATCGTCGATTGCCACGCCCATTATGTGCCGGCGGCCCTGTTGGAGCGCCTCAAGACGGCGGGTGCCCGCTTCCCGTCCATCCAGATGCTGCATGAGGGGGATAATTTCCGCTTCGCCTTCATGGGTGGGCCGCCGACGCGCCCGATCATGCCCAGGCTCCGCGAGGTGAAGGAACGCTTCTCCTGGATGGACAGCCAAGGCATCGACAAACAGGTGGTGGCCGGCTGGCTCGACATGTTCGCTTATGAGATTCGGGCGGACGAGGCGGCCGAGTGGAGTCGCTTCCTCAATGCGGAAATGCTGGCCGCCACGCGCTCTCTCCCGTGCCGCTCAAGGTGGTGGAGGCGGCACGGCTCGGCGCCCAGGCGCGGAACGCGGTGTTCGGCGGCACGGCCTCGCTGCTGTTCCGGATCGGCGCGTAATCAGGCGCGTTCGCGCGGTTGGGCGCCGGTGTCCACGAGGACATAGCCCACATTGCGGATGGTCTGGATGATCCGGGGGTTCTTTGGGTCGCGCTCGATCTTGCGGCGGAGGCGACCCATCAGCACGTCGATGGTGCGGCCCGGCGGCTCCCAGTAGCGGACCAGGTTGGCGCCCAGCAGTTGATCGCGGCTGAGTGTGCGATTGGGGTTTTCGGCTAGCCGCTTCAACAGGCGAAACTCGCCGCCGGTGAGCTGCACGTCGTCGCCCGTCGGCGTCTTGAGACGGCGTGAGGTGGCACAAAGCGCCCAATCGCCGAAGGCGATGGGCGGGGCAGGCGGCGCACTCGCCACGGTGGATGGCAGGCCATCGAGCGCGCGCGCGCGGGCCAACAATTCATGGCCCGGGATTGGTGTGGCGATATAGTCGCTCGCCCCCGGCTCGAGGCCGGTGACGCTCTCGACCGGAAAGGCCGCGTCGGTCAACAGAATGACGGGCGCCGGGGTCAAACGGCGGAGCTCACGGTACAAGGCGGGGCCGCCCGCGTCGAACCAGGCCAGATCGAAGAGGATGAGGTCGAAGCGCCGCCGCCGGATCGCATCCAGCATCGCCTGGCGGGTCCGGACGGGCGTGAGGACGGCATCGCGCCCACCCACGGGCCGTCCGGCACCGGGGAGCGTACCCTCGCCGACCAGCAGCACATGGACCGGTTGTCGTGTCACACGTCTCTCCGCTAAAAAAGCGCGTCGCCAGAGCGGCCACGGTCCAACGATGGCGGACCGAGGTTTACGAAACGTTAGCGCGGCTGGGCGCGGCTGAAATCCCAGTGGCGGCCGGGTGCGGCGTCGAACAGCGCCTTTGTATAGTCGTGCTGGGGGTGGGCGAAGATATCGGCGGCGGCGCCGTACTCGACCACCTTGCCCTGGTGCATGACGGCAACACTGTCGCAGACCTGGGCCGCCACCCGGAGGTCGTGGGTGATGAACAGCATCGCCAGGTCGAAACGGCGACGGATGTCGTCGAGCAGTTCGAGGACCTGGGCCTGGACCGAGACGTCGAGGGCCGAGACCGGCTCGTCGGCGACGAGCACTTCCGGTTCCATGGCGAGTGCGCGAGCGATGCAAATGCGCTGGCGCTGGCCGCCCGAGAACTGATGCGGGTAGCGGTCGATGGAGCGCGGATCGAGGCTGACCAGCTCCATCAGGTCGCGGGCACGCTTGAGCGCCACGGCACGCGAAGTGCCGAAATTCATCGGCCCCTCGGTGATCGAGTCGCCGACCATGCGGCGCGGGTTGAGCGAGCGGTAGGGGTCCTGGAAGATGATCTGGATGCGCCGCCGCTGGGCGCGCAATTCGCCCCGCGGCAGATGACCGATCTCATCATTGTCGAGGCGGATTTCGCCCGAGGTCGGCTCGATCAACCTGACGACGCAGCGGGCCACCGTCGATTTGCCCGAGCCCGACTCGCCGACGATGCCGAGTGTCTCGCCGCGGCGAACCTCGAGGTCGACGCCGTCGACGGCGCGCACTTGGCGGGCCGGCTGGAAGAAGCCACGTTCGGAATAGACCTTGGTGAGCGCCAAGGTGGCGAGCACCACCGGCGATTCTCGCGACGGACGCGCCGCGCGCGGCACGATGCTAGGCACCGCGGCAATCAGCATGCGCGTGTAGGGATGGACGGGCGCCTCCAGGACCTGGCGGGTCGAGCCGGTCTCGACGATTTTGCCTTCCTTCATGACGGCGACCCGATCGGCGATCTCGGCGACGACGCCGAAATCATGGGTGATGAACATCACCCCCATGTCGCGGTCGCGCTGGATGTCCTTGATCAGTCGCAGGATCTGCGCCTGGGTCGTGACATCGAGCGCGGTGGTGGGTTCGTCGGCGATGAGCAGCGCCGGCTCAAGCGCCAGCGCCATGGCGATCATGATGCGCTGGCGCTGGCCACCCGAGACCTGATGGGGATAGGTCCCGACCAGGCGTTCCGGTTCCGGCAGACGGACGGCGGTCATCAACTCGATCACCCGGGCGTGGCGTTCGCTCGCCCCCATGTCGGTGTGGGTCGAGAGCACTTCCTCGATCTGGGCACCAACCGGGATCACCGGGTTGAGGGCGGTCATCGGCTCCTGGAAGATCATCGCCATGCGGCTGCAGCGCAACGCCCGCAGACGCGCGGGCGAGGCCTGGAGCACGTCCTCGCCAAGGAGGCGCACCTCGCCCGCCACCGCCACCAATTGGCGCTTCGGGAGCAGGCCCATGACGCTGAAGGCGGTGACCGATTTGCCCGAGCCCGACTCGCCGACGACACAGAGGATCTCGCCCGGATAGACCGCGAGGTTCACCCTCTCGATGGCGTTTGGCCGGTCGGCGCCGCGCGGCAGGCGGACGGTCAGGCCCCTTATATCGAGGACCGGTTGCTTGTCGGCCATGTCGGGGCTCACAGGCGTTTGGCGATGCGCGGATCGAGGGTGTCGCGGAGGCCGTCGCCCAGGACGTTGATGGCAAGCACGGTGAAGGCGAGGAAGAGGCCCGGAAAGAAGATGATCCAGGGCGCGATCTGAAAAAAGACCCGGCCCTCGGCCATGATGTTGCCCCAGGTCGGCACTTCCGGTGGGATGCCGGCGCCAAGGAAGCTCAAGATCGCCTCCACCAGGATGGCGGAAGCGGCGATGAAGGTGCCCTGGACGATCAGGGGCGCGACCGTGTTGGGCAGCACATGGCGGATCAGGATCCAGGGCAGCCTGGTGCCCGAGGCGATGGCCGCCTCCACATAGGGTTCCTCGCGAATGGTGAGGACCACGGCGCGGACCAGGCGGACGACGCGCGGAATGTCGGGGATGGTGATGGCGACGATGACCGTGGTCAGGCTGGCGCCCGAGAGCGCGATCAGGGCGATGGCTAGCAAGATGCCGGGAATGGCCATCAGCCCGTCCATGATCCGCATGACAATTTCATCAAGCCAGCGGATGTAGCCGGCAACCAGCCCGATTGTGAGGCCGACGGCGAGGCTGAGGGTGGCGACCGTGATGCCGATGACCAGCGAAATGCGCGCGCCATAGACCACACGCGCATATATGTCGCGGCCGAACAGGTCGGTGCCGAGCCAATGCTCGCCCGATGGGGCCTTGAGGCGGAATACCGGGTTGATTTCGGTCGGGTCGGCGCTGGCGAGCAGCGGGGCCGCCAGTCCGATCAAGGTCACGAGCGCGATCAGCGATCCGCCGGCGATCACCGCCGGATTGCGCATGACCTGACGGAGCGTGCGCATGGCGGGCGATACCGCCTTGGGCGTCGATAGGGTAGCGGTTTCGGTGGCGAGCATGGTCAATAGCGGATCCTCGGATCGAACGCCGTATAGGCGATGTCGATCAAGAGGTTGAGGAACACATAGGCGCCCGAGAACACCAGGATCAAGCCCTGGATCGTCGGATAGTCGCGCGCCAGAACGGCATCGACCGTGAGGCGGCCGAGGCCGGGCAAATTATAGACGCTCTCGGTGACGACGACGCCGCTGATCAGGAGTGCGACGCCGATGCCGATGACGGTGACGATGGGAACGGCCGCGTTACGCAGCGCATGGCGCAACAGCACGCGATGTTCCGGCAGGCCCTTGGCGTGAGCCGTGCGGACATAATCCTCGGCCAGCACTTCGAGCACGCTCGCCCGGGTGATGCGCGCGATCAGCGCTACATAGATGAAGCTCAAGGTGGCCGTCGGCAGGATCAGCCGCTCGGCGAAGGGCCACAGGCCCTTGCCGATCGGCGCATAGCCCTGGACCGGCAGCCACTGCAATTGCATGGCGAAGCCGTAGATCAAGAGATAGCCCACCACGAACACCGGCACCGAGAAGCCCAGCACCGAGAGCACCATCACGCCCCGATCGATCCAGCTACCATGCTGCCAGGCGGCGATGACGCCAAGCGGCACGGCAATGAGGACGGAAGCGACGATGGTGGTACTGGCCAGCGCGAGCGTCGGCTCCAGCCGCTGGGCGATCAAGGTGGCGACCGGCACGCGGGAATGGATGGAAATACCGAGATCGCCCTGGAGCAGTGCTCCGAGCCAAGTCACGAACTGGGTCCAGATGGGCTTGTCGAGGCCGAGGGCCGCGCGTATGCGCTCGATATCCTCGGGGCGCGCGGTCTCGCCGGCCAGGATCGCCGCCGGATCTCCCGGACTCAATCGGAGCAGCAGAAAGACGAACACCGCCACCACGCCCAGGACGGGAATGACGGCGAGTGTTCGTCTGGCAATGAAGGCGAACATGGGATGGACCCGCGTTCCGACGCCTTATCCTTGCCCCATTACTTCTTCTCGACGTTCCAAAAGAGGACCGTGGTTGGCGTATCGAGGAGGCCTGTCACGTTCTCGCGATACGCCTGGGGCTGGGTGTATTCGCCGATCGGCAGATAGGCACCGATCTCGTAGGCGCGCTTCTGGGCATCCACGGCGATCATGCGCTGCTTGGCCGGATCGGTCTCCTTGGCGAAGGCGACCCGCATGTCCTCAAGCGGCTTGTCGTCGACCCAGCCGAACCAGCCTCGCTCCTTGCCGCCGGCATTGAAGCCCGCGTTCATCACCGGGTTCAAGAGGTCGGCCGCCGTCCAATTGGTGTGAAACAGGTTCCAGCCGCCTTGGGCCGTCGGTTCCTTCTTGGCGCGCCGTCCGACCAGGGTCTGCCAGTCCATGGCCTGCATGTCGACCTTCATGCCGATCCGCTCCAGCGCCTGCTTGGAGACGACCGGATAGGCGGCAATCGAGCTGACGTCGGTCGGCGCGATCAGCACCACCGGGGTGCCGTCATAGCCGGCTTCCTTGAGGAGCTGGCGACCTTTTTCGAGGTTGCCCTTGAGTTTGCCTTCGGCGCCCGCGTCGCTCGAGTAGGGAGTCTCGCAGACATACATCGCCGGGCACGCCTGGTAGTATTTCGGATTGCCGATCCACGCCTTCTGATAGTCGACCTGGTTGATGGCGTAGGCCACCGCCTCGCGAATCTTGGGATTGTCGAAGGGCGGGTGCAAATGGTTGAACCGCAGCATCCCCTGCAGGCCGTACTTGTTGTGGACATGCAGCTTGATGCCCTTGGCCTTTTCGAGGATCGGCAGCAGGTCGTGGGGCGGCGACTCGACGAAATCGATTTCGCCGGCAATGAGGGCGTTGACCGCCGTCATGTGGTCGGAAATCGCGATCCACTCGACCTTGTCGACCTTGACCACTTTGCCGCCGGAGGCCCAGCTCGGCGGCTCCTTGCGCGGGATATAGTTGGTGTTCTTGACGTAAACCGTCTTGACACCCGGCTGGAACTCGGCGGCCACGAACTTGAACGGGCCGGAGCCGATCTGTTCCTTCACCTGCTCGGTGTGCGGCGTATCGGCCATTCGCTTGGGCATCATGAAGGGGACGTTGGAGCTGACCTTGGCGAGAGAGTCGATGACCAGGCCATAGGGTTCCGTGAGCGTGATGGTGAAGGTCTTCCGGTCGACCGCCGCTATGTCCTTCACGAAGCGCATGAGCATCTGGCCCATGCTGTCCGACTTGGCCCAGCGCTGGACCGACGCGATGCAGTCCTCCGCCGTGACCGGCGGCCCGTCATGCCATTTGAGGCCCTCTCGCAATGTGAAGCTGTAGGTCAGCTTGTCGGCGCTGACATTCCAAGTGTCCACCATCTGCGGCTGCGCCTCGAACTTGTCGTTCTGGGCAAAGAGGGTGTCGTAAATCATGTAGCCATGATTGCGTGTGATATAGGCCGTGGTGACGACCGGGTCGAGCACCCGAAGCGCGCTGTGCTTCACCACCTTCAGCACGGTCTCGGCGGCGGCCGGCGTGGGCGCCAATGCCGCAAGAGACACGGCGCCGACAAGGGCCGTCGCCAATAGGGCACGGTGCGTGGTCATGTCGAGAACCTCCCTCGGTCTTCGCGCGGCCGCAAGGGCGCGGCCGGTTTGGCGATTACACCATGGGGGCGAGATCAACGCCAGCCGTCCCCCCCGGCGCCAGGATGGCTCTTCAGGGCGAGGCCGAGGCCACCAAGTCGAGGCGCCATCCGTCGCCCTCCCGCTCGAAGTGGAGCGGCGTGGCGTTGGCCACCACCAAGTCGGACAGCACCATGCCGAGTGCCCCCGCGAGCACGCGGAGCGTACCGCCATGGGCGACGATCAGCGGCATCGCCCCCCGGCCCAAGGCGTCGGCGAGACCGGCCTTGGTGCGGGTGACGAAGGCAAAAAGCGATTCGCCGCCCGGCGGGTGGGCCGCCCAGTCGAGATGGACGTTGCTGGCACCCGCGAACCGGCCGAACACGCGCTCGCCCAGATTGGGCAGCACGCTGAGGGGCTTGGCTGTCACGCGCGCCACCGTCTTGGCGGTCTCATGGGCGCGGCGGAAGTCGCTCGCGAAGATGCGCTCGAAGGGCGCGTCGCGGAGCACCTCGGCGGCGGCCTCGGCCTGGCGCCGCCCGGTCTCGTTCAGGGGATCGGTCGGCGACTGGATGATCTTGGCGTGATTGCCCAGGGTCTCGCCATGGCGCAGGAAGTAGAAACGCGGCAAAGATGGCCGCAGCGGCTCGACGCCAGCCAGGGCGTACAGCATTTCCAGATTGCCGGTCATGAAGGCTCCCCGCGCCCTGTCCTTCGGCCACTGATTACACTATTTTTGAAAGCGCGCGCGAGACAAGGGCAAGGGGTCGTCCGATGACACTTGAAAACGGCCGGGTCGAACCGATGCCGCCGAGCATCGACGACACCATCGCCTTCATCCAGAAGGCGCATGCGGGCCAGGTCGACAAGGGCGGCAATCCTTATTGGCTGCACCCGGTCTCGGTGATGCGCCGTCTTGGCCCCGATGCCGCGGAGCCGGAGCGGCTTGTGGCACTCCTCCACGACATCATCGAGGATACGCCGGTGACGGCCAACGATTTGCGCGCCATGGGCTATGGCGACGACATTGTGGCGGCGGTCGAGATGCTTTCCCGCCCGCCCGGCCCCACTTACATGCAATGGGTGAAGTCGCTGGCGGCGTCGGGCAATCGGCTCGCGATCCGGGTCAAGATCGCCGATAACGAGGATAATTCGGACCCGGTCCGGATTGCCCTGTTGGCGCCCGAGCAACAAGGCATCGCCAAGCGCTATGCGGGCTCGCTCAGGGTGCTGCGCCAGGCTCTGGCATAAAGGCCGTGCCGATGGCGCTCGCGAACAGCTCGGTCCAACGGGTCCAGGCGGCCCTCCGGGAAGCCGGCTCGGCGGCGCGGGTGATCGAATTGGCCGCGACAGCGAGAAGCGCCCAGGACGCGGCCGCCAGCATCGGCTGCCCGCTCGGCGCCATCGTCAAGTCGCTGGTGTTCGTCGTCGGCGACCAGCCGGTCCTCGCCCTTGTGGCGGGCGACCGGCGCTGCGATACGGCGGTGCTCGGGTCCAGCATTGGTTTGGTGGGTCAGGCGCGGCGCGCCGATGCCGGCATGGTGCGCGCCGCCACGAGCTTTGCCATCGGCGGCGTCGCCCCGCTCGGTCACCCCTCGCGCCTGCCGGTGGTCGTGGATCAGAGTCTCGGTCGGTTCGCGTCCATCTATGCCGCCGCCGGGCACCCGCATTGCGTCTTCGAGACCAATGTTGGCGAGCTGGTTCGCGTGACCCGGGGCGTCCTCAGCCCCGAACTCGCCATCCCATAGGAGGGGGGAACCGGACCATGCAATGTCGCCGCCCGGTAATCGAAGCGTGGCTGATCGTGGCATGGCTGGCGGCATTGCTGCTCGGCCCCCCGGGCATGGCCGGGGCGGCCGAGGTTTCCGCCGCCGACCGGTCGGAGATCCAGGCTGTCATCGGCCGCCAGGTCGAGGCGTTTCGCCAGGATGACGCCGCACTCGCCTTCGGTTTGGCGGCACCCACCATCCAGGCCCAGTTTGGCACGGCGGAGAACTTCCTTGCCATGGTACGGACGGCCTATCCGGCGGTCTATCGGCCGCGGCGCTTCGAGTTCCGCGAACTCATCGATCTGGACGGCGTGCCGGCCCAGACGGTGCTGGTGGTGGGTCCCGACGGCCGGCCGAAACTGGCGATCTATCCGATGGAGCGGCTTCAGACCGGCGAATGGCGGATCGGCGGCTGCTATCTGGTGGAGCTCCCCGGCACCGATACTTAGAGCCTAGTCCGTGGCTGGCCCCGTCACGCCAGCATCGCCCCCGGCCGCCAGTTGCGGCCGAGCAGCAGGGCGGCCCCGGCGCTCGCCGCCGAGAGGCCCGCCATGACGAGAAACGCGCCGCTGCCCCAGGCCGCGTACATGTGGCCCGAGAACAGGGTCGTGAGGCCGACAATGACCCCCATGCTGAGCGAGGAATAGAGTGCCTGGGCGCTGCCGGCGACGGTGGCCGGTATGGCGTTCTGGAGCAGGTAGGTGGCACCCAGATGGGTGGCGCCAAAAGTCAGTGCGTGCAGAAGCTGCAGGGCGGCCAGCGCCCAATAGGCGTCGGCATAAGCGAGGCCCAGCCAGCGCGCGAGGCCGGCCGCGGCGCCGACGACCAGCATGGCGATGGGGCCGATGCGGCGGGTGAGCCCGCCGGCGACCGCAAACAGGACGATCTCGCCCACCACGCCCAAGGCCCAGAGCAGGCCAATGGCGTCGTCGCCATGGCCGAGTGCTCGCCAATGCAGGGTGCCGAAGCCGTGCAGGATGCTGTGGCTTGCCATGTTGAGGGCGGCCGCGAGCACCATCAGGAGAAAGAGCGGCCGCGCGAGCAGCCTGCGGACGGGCCGGCTCCGGGGCGGGCTGGGCGGCATCTCGGGTGCCGGCAGAAATTGGGTCGCAATCGCGGTGGCGGCAATGCAGCCCGCAATCAGCCAGAGGATCAGGGATTCCGGCCGGCCGGCGATCAGCCAGCCGGCGCCGACCGACGCGGCGATGAAGGAAACCGAGCCCCAGAGGCGGAGCCTGCCATAGTCGAGGCCCTGTTGGCGCATGGTCGCGAGCGACAGGCTCTCGGCGAGCGGCATCACCGGCGCGTAGATGGCGACATAGAGGCTCATCAGGAGCAGCACCGGCCAGAAGCCCTGGGCGAAGCCGAGCGGCAGGCAAGCGAGGAAGCCGCCGATGGCGAGGCCCTGTACCAGGCGGCGCCGCGCGCCCAGGCGGTCGGCGAGGGCTGCTACCAGCGGGTTCACGGCCACGCGAACCGCCATCATGGTGGCGAGCACGAAGCCGATTTCGCGGGCATCGAGGCCGCGCGAGGCGAGCCATACCGGCGTGAACGGAACCGAGATGCCGACCGCCGAAAACAACGCGGCATAGTAGCAGGCGAGCCTGCGCGCTGCGCGATCCGTGCTCATCTCGGCCGATCGGCGTGGCAATTGCCGCCCGCATCGTGTAAGAGCGCCCGGTCGCGAGTGTGGGAGGGTGGTCGGCGATGACGGAGTGGCAAGACGATATTCATCGGATTTTGCGCGACGCCGACATTCGCCAGGTCTGCTATGTGCCGGATGCCGGGCACAGCCGGCTGATCGAGTTGTGCGAAGCCGATCCGGCCATATCGTCGACTTTACTCAGCACCGAGGAGGAAGGCGTGGCGCACCTCGCCGGCGCCTGGCTCGGGGGCCAGAAGGGCGCCTTGCTCATGCAGTCGAGCGGGGTCGGCAATTGCATCAACATGCTCTCACTCACCAAGACCTGCGCCTTTCCCCTGCTGATGCTGATCACCATGCGTGGCGAATGGGGCGAGTTCAACCCTTGGCAGGTGCCCATGGGATCGACCACCCAGCAGCATCTGGAACTCGCGGGTTGCAAAGTCTATCGCTGCGATGCGCCGGGGGAGGTTGCGGAGACGATCGGCACCGGTGCCCGTTTCTGCTGGTATACCAGCTCGGCGGTGGCGGTGCTGCTCGGCCAGCGCCTGATCGGCGCCAAGATCTTCGTGGAGGACGGCCGATGAGCGCGGACCATAGCCTGAACCGGCGCGCCGTGGTGAAGAGCCTGCTCTCGAACCGGGGCGACATGCTGGTGGTGGCCGGTCTCGGCCAGTGCACCTATGACTGCTTTGCGGCCGGCGACGATCCGCGCACCTTCTATCTCTGGGGCGCCATGGGCGGCGCGGTGCCGGTCGGGCTCGGCATGGCGATCGCCCAGCCGGAGCGGCGGGTGATGGTGATCACCGGCGACGGCGAACTGCTGATGGGCCTGGGCAGCCTGGCCACGGTCGCGGCCAAGGCGCCGAACAACATGGCGGTCGTGGTGTTGGACAATGAGCGCTATGGCGAGACCGGCCAGCAACCGACCCACACCGCCATGGGCACCGACCTTGCCGGGGTGGCCCGCGCGGCCGGTTTCAAGTCGGCGCTCGTCATCGCGGACGAATCCGGCCTGCCGGCGGCGATCATGGCCGCCCGCGAGGCGCCGGGGCCGGTCCTCGTGGTCGTCAAGGTGAGTGCCGCGCCGGAGCCGAGGGCGTTGCCGCCGACCGATGGCGCCTATCTCAAGCACCGCTTCCGCGAGGCGGTGGTCGGCAAGGCGACCGTGTAGTCAGGGCGGGCGCCCCGACCTGTTCTTCGACCAAGCTCTCAGCGATCTGGGTGAGCCTCCATATAGGCCCGCAACACGGCGTTGATGCGAGTCTGGTAGCCACGGCCTTGGCCCCGGAAATAGGCCATCACGTCGCGATCGAGGCGGAGCCCCACCCGCTCCTTCGGCACCGGCACCACCAGGCGGGCAGTCTTCCAGAAATTGGCGTCCGCCATGCTTTGATCGGGGTCGGACTTCACGGCGTGCCGAATCTCGGTGTCGGTCAGCGACCGCACCCGCCGCCAGTCAGTCAGGCTCTTCCGGTGCCCGAGTTCGGCGCTGGAGATGCGTGTGATAGAGCCTTTCTTCGGCACGGCTTGCCCTCCTTGCGCTGATGATCCGGCGTGCATCCCGGCGGGGGCTATAGACGACATACAGCATGTCTTCGCCGCACATTCCGATGGCCCGAATGCGGTGCTCGCCATAGTTCCGTCTACGATCTTCTGTCTCGAACTCCGGGAAACTTGCTTCGAAGATGCGGGCGGCGTCCGCAAAGTCGATGCCATGCTTACGGCGGTTGGCGCGGCTCTTCCGGTCATCCCATTCTTACATGGCTATTTTGCGCCGAACGCCAGCGCCATCGTCAAGACAATTGTGGCCACACGGCCATCAAGGCGGCGCTGGAGGCGCCGGGGCCGGTCCTGGTGGTGGTCAAGGTCGGCGCCGCGCCGGAGCCCATGGCGCCGCCGCCCAAGGACGGCGCCTATCTCAAGCACCGCTTCCGCGCGGCGGTGGTGGGCAAGGCGGCCCTATAGCCGCCCTGCCGCTGGTCTTCCGCTACGACGCCGGCCGCTCGCAGGGCACGGTGTCCATCTTGGCCGGCACCGAGAGTTCCAGGATCTCCACATCGGCGGAGGTCGCGATCTCGTTATGCTTCATGCCGCCCGGGATGAACAGCGACTCGCCGGCCTTGAGGTGGACCTTCTTGCCGCCCTCGAATTCGAGGTCGGCCCAACCCTTGAGGGCATAGACGAACTGCCCCTCGCAGGCATGATAATGCCAGCCGGTCGGCTCGGTCATGCCGGTGATGGCGGTCATGGTCTGGGCGCGCAGCCGGCCTTGGCTCGCGTCGGTCACACCCAAGTCCCGGTACTCGAAGAAAGTACGCCGGCCCGGCGCCGACTTCGCCGTGGCGGCAGTCGCATGGGCGAGCGTCATCTTGGAAGTCGCGGCCTTGGGCTTTTCCTTCACGCGGGTGCTGGACGTCATGTCGTGGTCTCCATGCTGCCTGGGGTGATCGTCGTACAGCATAACGCCAGCCGGCCGAGATCCAAAATGTCCCGATGCGGTTGATCCGGCCCCGCCCTTCGGACAGGATAGCCCCTGACCTATTCCGTGGCCGGGAGCGGCGAACCCATGGCGACCGAGATTCCCTTCAATCGGAGCTTCGAGATCGAACCCGACCGGGTCTACGCGCTATCGCCGCTGTTGCGCCGGATCACGGCGAAGAATCCGAGCAACTTCACCTTTCGCGGCACCAATACCTACATCGTCGGGCAGGGCCGGGTGGCGGTGGTCGATCCGGGCCCCGACCGGCCGGAGCATACCGAGGCGATTTTGGCGGCGCTCGCGGGCGAGACCGTCAGCCACATCCTAGTGACTCACACCCACATGGATCATTCGCCGGGCGTGCCGGCGCTCAAAGCCAGGACCGGCGCGCCGGTCTATGGTTATGGCCCGCACGGCGTCGGCGTGCCGGGTGACTGGCCATGGCCGGCACCCGAGGGTGGCGACTTGAACTTCCGGCCCGATGTGCGGATTGGCGACGGCGCCCTGGTCCGGGGAGACGGCTGGACGCTCGAGGCCGTCTTCACGCCCGGCCATATCTCCAACCACCTCTGCTTTCAGCTCCGCGAAGAGAATGTCCTGCTCTCGGGCGACCATGTCATGGGCTGGTCGACCTCGGTCATCTCGCCGCCGGACGGCAACATGACCGACTATATGGCGAGCCTCGCCAAGCTGCTCGGCCGGGGCGAGCGGCGCTATTGGCCGGGCCATGGCGGGCCGGTCGAGGATCCGCGGCCGTTCGTCAAGGCCTTCATCGCCCATCGCCACGACCGCGAGCGGCAGATTCTCGACTGCCTCGCCGCTGGTCCCAAGACCATCAAGGAGATGGTGCCGATCATGTATGCCGATGTGGCGCCGGCGCTGCATGGCGCGGCCGGCCGCTCGGTGCTGGCCCACCTGATTCACATGCATGGCGGCGGGCGCGTGGCGGCCGAAGGGGGCCGCGCCGGCCCCGACACGATCTATCGTCTGCCGTGATCGCCGGCCACGGACGCGAACGCCATGGCTCGCTTCCGCACGCTCGACGATCTTGCCGTTGCCGGCAAACGCGTCCTCGTCCGGGTCGATTTCAACGTCCCCATGCGCGACGGCCGGGTGAGGGAGCCATCCCGCATCGAGCGCACGCTGCCCACCATTCGCGAGCTTCGCGAGAAGGGGGCGCGGGTGATTCTGCTTTCCCATCTCGGCCGGCCGGACGGCAAATATGATCCCGCCCTGTCGCAGAAACCGTTTGCGGACCTGCTCGCGACGTTGCTCGGCCGGCCGGTGGCGTTCGCCGCCGATTGCATTGGCCCGCCCGCCGAACGGGTGGTGGCGGCCTTGCCGGCGGGCGGCGTCGCCCTCCTGGAGAATGTCCGCTTTCACGCGGGCGAGGAGGCGAACGACAGGGGATTCGCTCAAGAGCTTGCCAGGCTCGGCGATCTCTATGTGAACGATGCCTTCGCGGTCTCCCACCGCGCCCACGCCTCGATGGCGGGGTTGGCGCATCTGTTGCCGGCAGCCGCCGGTCGGCTGATGCAGGCGGAGCTCGATGCGCTAGACGGCGCCCTCGACAATCCGGCTCGGCCCGTGGGCGCCGTGGTGGGCGGCGCCAAGGTATCGAGCAAGCTTGCCATTCTGGAGAACCTGGTGGGCCGGGTCGACGCGCTGTTTATCGGTGGCGGCATGGCCAACACGTTTTTGCACGCGCTCGGCAATGACGTCGGCCGGAGCCTCTGCGAGAAGGGCCTGGCCGAGACGGCGCGGCGCATCGCCGCCGTCGCCCGGGACGCCGGTTGTGCCCTGGTCCTGCCGGCGGATGGGGTGGTCGCGGCGGCGTTCCGGGCGGGCGAGCCAACGACCGTGGTGCCGGTGACGAAGGTGCCGGCCGAGGCCATGATCCTCGATGTGGGGCCGGCGACCGTCGCCGATATGATCCGGCGGCTCGATGGCTTGAAGACCCTGGTCTGGAACGGCCCGCTTGGCGCCTTCGAGGTGCCGCCCTTCGATGCCGGCACCAACGCCGTGGCGCGGGCGGCGGCGGCCCGCACCAGGGCCGGCCAACTGTTGAGCGTCGCGGGTGGCGGCGACACGGTCGCCGCCCTTGCCCATGCCGGGGTGGTCGATGATTTCAGCTACGTCTCGACGGCGGGTGGCGCCTTCCTCGAATGGCTCGAGGGACGCGCGCTGCCCGGGGTAGCGGCGCTTTCCACGGAGTGACCGCCATGCGAACGCTCGTCATGACCATCGGATCGGTGGCGATTGAGCCGGACGCCCGCGCCGTGGTCCAGGTGGGCGAGCTCGCCTTCTGGGTCGAGGGGGATTCGATCGCGATCGGCTATGGCCCGACCCCGATCTCCAAGGGTGACGAGATTCGCCTCGCGGCGCCGACCAACATCTGGGGAAAGGCCGTGGGCGGCGTGCGACGGCGGGCTAACGTCAAGGCGGGCCAGCCTATTCGCGTCGAGCGGAAAACCGGGTAGCCTTTAGTTGACGCGGCGCGGGGGGCCGGCCTCGCGGCGAATGAAGTCCACCGCCGCCGTGGCGCCGGCGAGCGTCGTATTTTCGAAGAAGGCCAGGACGGCGCCGATCGTCTTCGCGTCGAGCGGGGCTTGTGTCGGCTCGGCGCTGCGAAGCAGCACGAAAATCGACGCGAATTCGGCCTTCTCGATCCCGCTGGCGCGGCAGAGTGTCGCCAGGCTCCGGCCGCTCGGCTCGTAGGCCATGCGGCGCACCTTAGCAAGGTTCAGGCCGGTCACGCGGGAGAACAAGGCTTCGAACAGCGACACGTCGCCATGGCGGAGGACCTGGACGAAGAGCGCCGGCGAAATCGCGCCGGATTGCGATAGATGGTCCGCGAGCGCGCCCGCCTCGCCCGCCTCGGAAGGCCCGCGATGGCGCAGCACGTCGTCGGCACTTCTGGCCAAGGCTTGGTCGATCGCGGCGAGCGGCAAGTCGACACGGCTGGCGAGCCGGGCGCGGAGCGCACTCGATACCCAGCTCACCAGCCGGCGAGCCAGCACCGGATCGAGGTAGTGGCGATCGACCAGCGGCTGGTGCAGCTCCGGCGTGTTCCGGGACCGCTCGACCAGGAGCGCCATGGTGGCCGGCATGATCGCCGCCCGCTCGTTCCCGATGGTTGCCACCAGAACCGGGGTATTGCCGGTCTGAACGAGCGCGTCGCAAACCGCCGCGTTGAGCGGCTGGCGCATGGCGATGGCGAGGCGGTGACCGAGGGAGCGATGTTCGACAATCTCGATGAGATCGGGGTCGCTCAGGACGGGGCTGTTGAGGAGGACCGCGCGGGCCACGCCGATCGTGTCTTCCGCCAAGGCGCGGACGATCTCGTGCGGGGCCTCGGGCATGGTGGACAGTTGCTGGGCCAGCGCCGCCCGGACCGACTGTTCGACGTCGCTCACCAGGCGATGAAAGATGTCGAGCATCAGTGTTTGCTCGACGGCCTTCAGGCTCGAACGTTGGTCGTGATAGAGATCGGCGACGGCGGCGGCCAGTCGCTCGCGCCCGGCGACCGACCTGTCGCGCGCCAGATCCAGGACGTGTTCGACCTCGCTATTGCTGCCCAGGTTCATGTCCGATCTCGATCTTCGTCAGGCCCGACTTTGGCTCGGAAGCGGTTAACGAACTGTAAAAATTGTGCGGCGAATGCTGCGACGAGCGCCAAATTGTGACCCGGAGTTTAACAAAATTTGCCGCCAATTAACTTGTTCGAAACCGGACGGGCGTTATGGATCGGCTAACTCTAGATTGTGGCCAGCCCTATGCAAATCCCACCCTTGACCATGATGTTGAAGGTTCCGGGCGTGCTTGCGCCGGCACGGGCGGGCGGGCCGGCGCCTGGCGTTGCTGTCAGGTCCGAATCCGAAAATGGCCAGGCGGCGACATTGCCGTCCTTGCGCGCCGCCCACAAAGTTGGGCCAATACCCGCCGCGCCCAATCCGACTTTGCCGCGTGGCAGCCTGATCGATATTCGAGTTTGAGGGCGAGGTCGCGCGCGGCATGCTGGGCGCCTGGTCCGGAGACGCACGGCCATGCAACGCGACTTGTTCACCATCGGTTATCAGGGTTACGGCCTGGACGCCTTCATCGCCAGGTTACGGGCGAATAATGTGAGCCAACTGGTCGATGTGCGGGCCGTCGCCTGGTCGCGCAAGCCGGGCTTCGCCAAGCGCCAGCTTGCCGACGCGCTCGAAGCGGCCGGCATCGCCTACAGCCATGTCCAGGCCCTCGGCACACCCAAGGCCGGCCGCGCGGCGGCCAAGAGCGGCGACCGCCGGGCCTTTGAAACCCTGTTCCATGCCCACCTGGCCCGCCCCGAGGCCGTGGCTGCCGTGGCCGACGTTGGCGCCATGGCGACGGCGGCGCCCATCTGCCTGATGTGCCTGGAACGCGATCCCGGTGACTGCCACCGGACTCTGGTGGCACACGCGGTCACCCGGCACACCGGCCAGCGCGTCGTCGATATCGGCCCTTAGCGCGCCGCGTCGAGCCCCATCAGGCTCCGGGCGAAGTCCTGGGGATCGAAGGGCCGGAGATCGTCCGCCTGTTCGCCAACGCCCACCGCATGCACCGGCAGGCCGAAGCGCTCGGCGAGCGCCACCAGCACGCCGCCCCGCGCCGTGCCATCCAGTTTGGTCACCACCAGGCCGGTCACCTGCACCATGTCGCGGAAAATCTGCACCTGATTGTGGGCGTTCTGCCCGGTCGTGGCGTCGAGGACCAGCAGCACGTCATGGGGTGCCTCGGGGTCGACCTTCTTCAGCACGCGGATGATCTTCTGCAATTCCGCCATCAGGTCCGCCTTGTTGTGCAGTCGGCCGGCGGTATCGACCAGGAGGCAGTCGACCCCGGCTTGCCGGGCCTGGCGGAGCGCGTCGAAGGCGAGGCCCGCGGCATCGGCGCCTGGCGATCCCGAGACGACCGGCGAGCCGGTGCGCTCGCCCCAGATTTTGAGCTGCTCGACGGCGGCGGCGCGGAAGGTATCGCCGGCCGCCATGACCACCTGGCGCCCCTCGTCCCGGAAGCTCCGGGCGAGCTTGCCGATGGTGGTGGTTTTGCCGCTGCCGTTCACGCCGACCACCAGCACCACATGCGGCTTGTTGGTCGGCGCCAGCACCAGCGGCTTGGCGACCGGCGCCAGGATGGTGGCGATCGTGGCCGCCAGTGCCTCGCGCACATCATCGGCCGTCACGTCCCGGTCGAAATGACTCTGGCGGAGGGCGTGCACCAGTTTGGTGGCGGTCGCGGGGCCGAGATCCGCTTCGATCAGCAGCTCTTCGAGCTCTGCCAGGCTCGCATCGTCGAGGCGCTTGCGCGTGAGGATGCGGGCGATGCCACCCGTCAGACGTTCCGTCGTCCGCTGGAGGCCCTCCTTGAGGCGGGCGAACCAGCCGCGTTTGGCTGGCGTCTCGTTGACTTCGCTCACGCCTCAATCCGACCTTGCAGGCGGCCGTCCTCGACCGCTCGGACCTGGGTGCGCACGATCGAGCCGGGTGCGACGCGGCGGTCGACGGTGACCGGCGCGTAATGCTCGCTGCGTCCCTCAAAGTCCCGCTCGACCAGGACGTCGGCGGTCCGGCCGATGCGCGTGGCGAGAAAGCGGCCCAGCGCCGCATCGCCCCGGGCGCGCAATCGGGCGGCCCGCTCGCGCCGGCATTCGCCCGCCACCTGCGGCATGCGCGCCGCCGGCGTGCCGGCGCGGGCCGAGAACGGAAACACATGCAGGAAAGCGAGGTCGCACTCCTCGATGAGCTCGACGCTCCGGGAGAACATCGCCTCGGTCTCGGTCGGGAAGCCGGCGATGATGTCGGCACCGAAAGCGGTGTCGGGCCGCAAGTCCCGGATTCGCCGGCAGAGCCGGATGGCGTCGGCGCGGCTGTGGCGCCGCTTCATGCGCTTTAGGACCAGATCGTCACCAGACTGCAAGCTGAGATGGAGGTGCGGCAGCAGGCGCGGTTCGCGGGCGATCACGTCGAGGAGATCGTCGTCCACCTCGACGGGATCGAGCGACGAGAGCCGAAGGCGCGGCAGTTCGGGCACCGCCCGGAGCACGCGCCGCACCATCTGACCGAGGCTCGGCCGGCCGGGCAGGTCGGGGCCGTAGGCGGTGATGTCGACCCCGGTCAGCACCACCTCATTGTGGCCATTCGCCACCAGACGCCGGACCTGATCGGCGATGTGGCCCATGGGCACACTCCGGCTCGGACCGCGGCCGAAGGGGATGATGCAGAAGGTGCAGCGATGGTCGCAGCCCTGTTGCGCCTGGACGAAGGCGCGGGCCCGGCCGGCAAAGCCGTCGATGGGCTGAACGGTGGCGGCGCCGGCCGCCATGATATCGCCGGCACGAACCCGGGCCGGGGTCACTTCCGCCCAGACGCTCGGGTCGAGCTTCTCGGCGTTGCCCAGCACCTGGTCGACTTCCGGCATGGCGGCGAAGGCGGCCGGGTTTACCTGCGCCGCGCAACCGGTCACCACAATGCGCGCCTCGGGACGCTCGCGCCGGGCGCGCCGGATCGCCTGGCGTGCCTGGCGCTCGGCCTCGGCGGTGACGGCGCAGGTGTTGAAAATAATGGTATCGGGGGCATCCAGCGATCGGGCCGCGTCGGCGAGCCGGCGAATGACGGCCGATTCGAAACTGTTCAATCGGCAGCCGAAGGTGACAATATCGCTCGACCCGCTCATCGGGCGGCAAGGAGAGCTGGATCGAAGGCGCCGGTGAAGCTGGTGGCAACGGGTCCGGTCATCAGCACATGGCCGTCATGGCGCCATTCGAGCCGGAGCGGGCCACCGTCGAGCAGGATTTCCGCGCGCCGTTCCGTCAGGCCACGCCTGGCCGCCGCGACCATGGCGGCCGCAGCGCCCGATCCGCAGGCGCGCGTGATGCCTACACCCCGCTCCCAGACCCTGAGCCGCAAACGCCCGGGCGAGAGCTGCTGGGCAACACCGATATTGGCCCGCTTCGGGAACATGGCGTGGTGCTCGAGCGCGGGTCCCAAGCTGGCGAGATCGACCGACTCGGCGTCGGCGACGAAGAACGTCGCATGGGGATTGCCGATATTGGTTGCGACCGGGTCCGAGAGCGGGCCCATGGCGAGCGGCACATGGTTGGTGTCGCAGGCCGCGGCGAGCGGGATGTCGTGCCAGTCGGTGCGGGCGAGGCCCATGTCCACGGTGACGTTGCCGCCCTCGGCCAGGCTGGCGTCAAGGCGGCCGGCCATGGTCTCGACGACGACCCGGTCGCGCCCGCTCTCTGCCATCAGCAGCGCCGCCACGCAGCGTGTGCCATTGCCGCATGCTTCCACTTCGCCGCCATCGGCATTGCGGATTTCCATGTAGGCGTCGGTGCCCGCCTGGCGCGCCGGGCGGACAATGATCAGCTGGTCGCAGCCGACCCCGGTGTGGCGGTCGGCGATCCCGCGCGCCGCCGCGTCGGCCAGGTCGAACGCCTCGCGGCGCGCGTCGAGCACGACGAAGTCGTTGCCGAGGCCATGCATCTTGATGAAAGCAACGCCGTTCATCGGCCAGTCATAGGGCGGGCGGCGGCCCTAAGTCCAGCCGATTTCCGCCGCCGGCCTCGTGGCGGATTGGTTAGTCGCGGCCCCGGCCGCGCCAGAAGTCGTGGCTGCCGTCATACCGATTGGAACGGGTGTAGCCGCCGTGATGGCCGCCACCCTGCCAATTGCGGTGTGGGGCATAGATGGGGGCGCCGTAACCGCCGCCATAGCCGTGACCATGGCCGTAGCAGCCGGCAAGCAGCGAGACGAGGGCAAGAACGACGACGATACGCATGACACTCCACCTGTTTTTGGTCACCTGTTTTTGGCGACCTGATTTGGTGACAGGCAGGGTAATGCGATCTGTGCGCGGGTGGCCTTAAACCCCGTTCATGGGCGCGTTAATTTGAAACTTGAACAAAAGAGAAATTATCGCTCTGAATCAAAATATTACGATCTTTATTTCGATCTTTTGGAGAAGTTGAGACAGGTTAAGGTTTGGTTAGCCTGGCGCTTGACAGGCCAGCGGCCGGTTTCTATGGTCCGGCCGTCCCCAATGAGGTGACGAGAGGCTTTGCCGCCATGGCGGTCCGCCAGTCCGCGAGGTTCGCGCACTGGCGCGTGCACGCTTTGGCGAGCCCTCGTGACGGAGCGCGCGTATGTTTCAGGCCTTGAGCGATCGGCTCGGCGGCGTCTTCGACCGCCTCAGGCGACGCGGCGCGCTCAACGAGGGCGACGTCGATGCGGCGCTGCGTGAGATCCGGGTAGCCCTGCTCGAGGCCGATGTGGCGCTCGGCGTCGTTAAGCGCTTCGTTGACGAGGTGCGCGCGAAGGCCGTTGGCCAGCAGGTGCTGCGCAGCGTCACGCCCGGCCAGATGGTCGTCAAAATCGTCAACGACCATCTGGTCGAGATGCTGGGCGGCGAGGCGGTCGAGCTCAATCTGCGGGCCACGGCGCCGGCCGCCATTCTGATGGTGGGCCTGCAAGGTTCGGGCAAGACCACCAGCACGGCTAAGATCGCGCTCCGTCTCAAGGAGCGCGAACGCAAGAAGGTGCTGATGGCCTCGGTCGACGTGCACCGCCCGGCGGCCCAGGAACAGCTTGCCCAGTTGGGCCGACAGGCGGAGATCGCCACACTCCCGGTTGTCTTTGGCGAGATGCCGGTGCAGATCGCCCGCCGCGCCATGGAAGTGGGCCGGCGCGAGGGCTACGACCTGGTCTTCATCGACACGGCCGGGCGCCTGCATATCGACGACGCGCTGATGGACGAGGCGTGCCGGGTGCGCGACGCGGTGCAGCCGGTCGAGACACTCTTGGTGGCCGATGCCATGACCGGCCAGGACGCCGTCAATGTGGCGACCGCTTTCAACGAGCGTATCGGCATCACCGGCATCGTGCTGACGCGGGTCGACGGCGATGCGCGCGGCGGCGCCGCCTTGTCCATGCGCGCCGTCACCGGCAAGCCGATCAAGCTCGTCGGCGTCGGCGAGAAACTTGACGCCCTCGAGGTGTTCCACCCCGACCGTATTGCCAGCCGCATCCTCGGCATGGGCGATGTGGTGGGCCTGGTCGAGCGCGCCGCCGAGACGATCGAACAGGAAGAGGCCGAGAAGCTTGCGGCCAAGCTCGAAAAGGGCAATTTCGATCTGTCGGATTTCGGCAGCCAGCTGCGTCAGATGCGCAAGATGGGGGGGCTCTCCGGTCTCATGGCGATGCTGCCGAACGTCAAGGACGTGCAGCGCCAGATGGCCAATGCCGGTGTCAACGAAGCCATGCTGTCGCGCCAGGAGGCGATCATCCTGTCGATGACGGCAAAGGAGCGGGCGCGGCCGGAGCTCATCAAGGCATCGCGCAAGCAGCGCATCGCCACCGGCTCCGGCACCAAGGTGCAGGATGTGAACCGTCTCCTGAAGCAGTTTCAGCAGATGCAGACCATGATGAAGCGCGTCAACAAGCTCGGCCAGAAGGGTTTGATGCGGGCCGGTATGCCCGGCCTCATGGGGCCGCGCTGACGGGATCAGGGATCAACCTCCGAGGCAGAGGATAGCGACACGATGGCATTGAAAATTCGCATGACGCGCGGCGGCGCCAAGAAGCGCCCCTTTTACCGGATCGTCGTCGCCGAGGGCAGCGCGCCACGCGACGGGCGGTTCCTCGAGCGGCTTGGCACCTACAATCCGATGCTGCCCAGCGAGCATCCGGAGCGCGTCGTACTCAATCTCGATCGCGTCAAGCACTGGCTCCAGCACGGCGCCACGCCCTCGGAGCGGGTCACGCGCTTTCTCGTGCAAGCCGATGTCGTCCCAGCCCCCGGCGCACCCAAGCAGACCAAGCAGCAACTCCCCAAGGCCAAGGCGCAGGAGCGCCTGAAGGCGCGGCAGGCGCAGCCCACCGACGCCGGTTGACCGGCGGCGAGCGGGACTAGAGAGCAAGGCCGTGACGCCAGTGAATATCAGACCCGGGAACGAGACGGCGGATGCGGCCGAACGCCTGGTGTGCGTCGGCATCGTCGCCGGCGCCCATGGCGTGGGCGGTGCCTTCCGGGTCAAGACGTTCACCGTCCGGGCGGCCGATATAGCGACCTACGGGCCGGTTTCAGAGGCGGCCGGCGGCCGCGACTTCGAGCTCACCCTGCTCTCCGTCAAGGGTGATATGGCGGTGGTGCGCGCGGCGGGCGTTCAGGATCGGGACGGGGCCGAGGCGTTGAGGGGCGTTCGCCTCCACGTCCCCAGACGCGCGCTCCCGGGTCCGGCGGCCGACGAGTTCTATCATGCCGACTTGATCGGGCTTCGCGTCGAGCTCGCCGACGGTAGGCCGATTGGCACGGTCAGGGCGGTCTTCGATTTTGGCGCCGGCGATCTCTTGGAAGTGGCGGGCGAGGGCGAGGACGCGCTGATGGTGCCGTTCAGCCGCGACACGGTTCCGGTGGTCGATCTCGCGGCCGGCCGGCTGGTGGTCGAACCGCTGCCGGGTCTCATCGAGGCGGCTTGCAAGACCGAGGGGGTGGCGCCATGAGCGGGGCATCCTGGACGGCCGTCGTCCTGACGCTGTTCCCCGAGATGTTTCCGGGGCCGCTCGGCCAGTCGTTGGCGGGCAAGGCGCTGGCCCAGGACATCTGGCGGCTGGAGGCGATCGACATTCGCCGATTTACCCCGGACAAGCACCGGACGGTGGACGACACGCCCTTCGGCGGCGGCCCGGGCATGGTCATGCGGCCCGACATCCTCGATGCGGCGATCGCCGGCGGGGCGGACCCCAGGGGACCGGTGCTTTATTTGACGCCGCGTGGCCGGCCGCTCGGCCAGGCGCATGTCCGGCGCCTCGCCGCGGCGCCCGCCATCACCCTTCTCTGTGGCCGTTATGAAGGGATCGACGAACGAGTGATCGAGGCGCGCCAGGTCGAGGAGGTCAGCATTGGCGACTTCCTCTTGTCCGGCGGCGAGCCGGCGGCGATTTGCCTCATCGATGCCTGCGTGCGCCTGTTGCCGGGCGTCGTCGGCGAGGCGCAATCGCTCACGGACGAAAGTTTCGAGCAGGGCCTCCTGGAGCACCCCCTCTATACCAGGCCACAGGATTGGTGCGGGCGGCTTGTGCCGGACGTCTTGCTCTCCGGCCATCATGAAAAGATTCGTGCCTGGCGGCTCGCCGAGGCCGAGGCGGCGACACGGACACGCCGACCCGACCTCTGGGCGCGCTACCGGTCGAGCAAGGTCATGGCAACTCGCGATTAACGGATCGAGCATTGGGGATAGACCGATGAACATCATCGAGCAGATCGAACAGGAACAGGTCGCGCGCTTGAGTGCCGGCAAGCCCAAGCCGACATTCCGGCCCGGCGACACGCTGCGCGTGAACGTCAAGGTGACGGAGGGCACGCGTCAGCGTATCCAGGCCTTCGAGGGCGTGTGTATCGCGCGCAAGAATGCCGGCCTCAATTCCGCCTTTACGGTGCGCAAGATTTCGTTCGGCGAGGGGGTGGAGCGCGTCTTCCCGCTGCATTCGCCGATGATCGACAGCATTGAGGTGGTTCGTTCGGGTCAGGTAGCCCGGGCCAAACTTTATTATTTGCGCGGGCGAACCGGTCGTGCCGCCCGTATCGCCGAGCGCACGCGCGGCCGGGGCGAGGCCGGTGGCGCGAAAAAGCCCACCGGCGGCGCGAACAAGCCCGTCGACACCCCATAGGACCGCTGAACGAGAAGGAGCCGCCATGGCGAAGCCGCGCACCTTGTTCGACAAGATTTGGGACAATCACGTCATCGAGACCCAGGCGGACGGCACTTGCCTGATCTATATCGACCGGCATCTGGTGCATGAGGTCACGAGCCCGCAGGCTTTCGAGGGTCTCCGGCTTGCCGGGCGCAAGGTCCGGCGGCCCGACGCGACGCTTGCGGTCGCCGACCATAATATCCCGACGACCGACCGCGCCGGGGGCATCAGCGACGAGGAATCGCGCATCCAGGTCGAGACCCTGGAGAAGAATTGCACCGATTTCCAGGTGCCCTATCTGCCGGTGCTCGACGTGCGCCAGGGCATCGTCCACATCATCGGACCGGAACAGGGCCTGACCCAGCCGGGCATGACCATCGTGTGCGGCGACAGCCATACCTCGACCCATGGCGCCGTCGGCGCGCTGGCGTTCGGCATCGGCACCTCGGAGGTCGAGCATGTGCTCGCCACCCAGACGCTGATCCAGCGCCCCGCCAAGAACATGCGCGTGACAGTGTCCGGCACCCTAGCGAAGGGCGTCGGTGCCAAGGACGTGATCCTGGCGATCATCGGCAAGATCGGCACCGCCGGCGGCACCGGCCATGTCATCGAATATGCGGGCGACGTGGTGCGTAACCTTTCGATGGAAGGGCGCATGACTGTCTGCAACATGTCGATCGAGGCGGGTGCCCGCGCTGGCCTGGTGGCCCCCGACGAGGCGACATTCGAGTATCTGAAGGGCCGGCCGATGGCTCCCAAGGGGGCCGCGTGGGAGCAGGCGATCGCCTTCTGGAAAACGCTGCCCTCCGACCCCGGGGCGCGCTACGACACGGAGCTGACGCTGGCGGCCGGCGACATCGCGCCGCTGGTCACCTGGGGCACGAGCCCCCAGGACGTGCTGCCGATCACCGCCAACGTTCCCAATCCCGCCGACGAGGCGGACCCGGGCAAGCGGCAGTCGATGCAGCGCTCGATCGACTATATGGGCCTCACGCCCGGCATGGCGCTCAACCAGGTCAAGGTCGATACAGTTTTCATCGGCTCTTGCACCAATGGCCGGATCGAAGACATGCGCCAGGCGGCGGCGGTCGCCAAGGGCCGCCGGGTGGCCGCCCATGTCCGCGCCCTGGTGGTGCCGGGCTCGGGCCTCGTCAAGGTGCAGGCCGAGGAAGAGGGCCTCGATCGGGTCTTTCTTGAAGCGGGCTTCGAATGGCGCGAGCCCGGCTGTTCGATGTGCCTTGCCATGAACGAGGACAAGCTGAAGCCGGGCGAGCGGTCGGCTTCCACCTCGAACCGCAATTTCGAGGGCCGGCAGGGTCCGGGCGGGCGAACCCATCTGGTCAGTCCGGCCATGGCGGCCGCGGCGGCGATCCGGGGAACGCTTGCCGATGTGCGCGAGCTGCTGTCGTGAGCGCCCGCCTGCAACGCCACGGCATCGACCGGTGCGGCCGACTGGCTGGCGCGGGAATGGGCGAGATGCTGCTCCGCGATCAGCGGACCGGGCGGTTGCAGCCGATCGCCTCGATCGACTTCGGCCTGCCGGACGATTTCGGCGACGATGACGACGACCTGGATCTCGGTCTCTGGGCCATGCTTGGCCGAGAGCGTTCGTAGGAGGCATCATCCGATGGACAAATTCGCAAAGCTGAGCGGCATCGCCGCGCCCTTGCCCGCCATCAACATCGACACCGACAAGATCATCCCGGCCCGCTTCCTCAAAACCATCAAGCGCACTGGGCTCGGCAAGAACCTGTTCAACGACTGGAAGCTCAATGCCGACGGCACCGAGCGGGCGGATTTCGCGCTCAACGAGCCGGCCTACAAAAAGGCCGAGATCCTGGTCGTGGGCGAGAATTTCGGCTGCGGGTCAAGCCGCGAGCATGCGCCCTGGGCGCTCACCGACGCCGGCATCAAATGCGTTATCGGGACAAGTTTTGCCGACATCTTCTTCAACAACAGCTTCAAGAACGGCCTCTTGCTGATCAAGCTTGCACCAACCGACGTTGAGAAGCTGATGGAAGACGCCAAGGGCGGCCATAATGCCCGGATCACGGTCGATTTGGAGCAACAGGAGATCGTGCGGCCGAACGGCGCGGTCATCCGCTTCGACATCGAACCCTTCCGCAAGAAGTGCCTCACGGAAGGGCTGGACGATATCGCCTTGAGCCTGAAACAGGCGCCCGCCATCGATGCGTTCGAGGGGCGGGACCGGCTCTCGCGACCCTGGCTCTATAGCTGACGATCGGGCGGAAAAGGGCATCGGAGATGGCGGCGAACAAGAAGTTGCTGGTGTTGGCGGGCGATGGCATCGGGCCGGAAGTGGTGGGGCAGGTGCGCCGCGTCATCGACTGGCTGGATAAGCGACGGCATGTCAGCTTCGACGTTAGCGAGGGGCTCTGCGGCGGGGCGGCGCTCGATGCGCACGGCACGCCGCTCAAGGACGAGACCCTGGCCGAGGCACTCGCCGCCGACGCGGTGCTGTTCGGCTCGGTGGGCGGCCCGAAATGGGACAATCTGCCCTTCGAGAAGAAGCCCGAGCGGGGCCTCCTGCGCCTCCGCAAGGAGATGGACCTGTTTGCCAATCTCCGACCGGCCATGGTCTTCGAGGCACTCGCCGACGCCTCCAGCCTGAAGCCCGGTCTGGTCAAGGGCCTTAACATCATGATCGTGCGCGAGGGGACGGGCGGCATCTATTTCGGGTCGCCCCGCGGCATCGAGACCCTGCCGGACGGGTCGAGGCGCGGCATCAACACCCAGGTCTACACCACGGCGGAGATCCAGCGCGTGGCGCGCGTCGCGTTCGAGCTGGCGGGCAAGCGCGCCAAGCGGGTCTGCTCGGTCGAGAAGGCCAATGTCATGGAGAGCGGCCAGCTTTGGCGCGAGGAAGTGCAGGCGCTCCGCGACAAGTCCTTCGCCCATATCGAGCTCTCGCACATGTATGCCGATAACTGCGCGATGCAGCTTGTCCGCCAACCGATGCAGTTCGACGTCATCGTCACCTGCAACCTGTTCGGTGACATCCTGTCCGACTGCGCGGCGATGCTGACCGGCTCGCTCGGCATGCTGCCTTCGGCCTCGCTTGGGCCGCTCGATGCCAAGACCGGCCGCCGCCACGCGCTCTATGAGCCGGTGCATGGCAGTGCGCCGGATATTGCCGGCCAGGGCAAGGCCAACCCGCTCGCCGAACTGCTGAGCTTCGCGATGCTGCTCCGCTATTCCTTCGACATGGGCGAGGACGCCGATCTCATCGAAAACGCGGTCCAGAACGTGCTGGCGGCCGGGGTGCGCACGGGCGATATCCTCGGCCCCGGCATGCAGCCGGTCTCGACTAGCGCCATGGGCGATGCGATCCTCAAACAGCTCGATCGCCTGGCGGCCTGAGGGCGGCCCCTTGCAAAGGGGGGGTGCGGCGCGTATCTGAGCGGAACGGCGCGGCGCGCGTTGCCGCGTCTAATCCTTATGTTGTTGGGAACAGATCATGGGTTATCGGGTCGCGGTCGTTGGTGCCACGGGCGCCGTCGGGTATCAGCTTCTCTCCATTCTGGCCGAGCGCCAGTTTCCCGCCGACGAGGTGGTGGCGCTGGCGTCCACCCGGTCGGCCGGCGGCGAGGTATCCTTTGGCGAGGACATCACGCTCAAGGTTCGGGACCTGGAGAAGTTCGACTTCAAGGGCGTCGATATCGCATTGTTTTCGTCGGGCGCGGCGATTTCCAAGCTGCATGCGCCGCGCGCCGCCAAGGCGAACTGCATCGTCATCGACAATAGCTCCGAGTTCCGCATGGAGCCGGACGTGCCGCTGGTGGTGCCGGAAGTCAATCCCGACGCCATCGCGGACTATAACCAGCGCTACATCATCGCCAACCCCAACTGTTCCACCATCCAGATGGTGATGGCCCTGAAGCCGCTGCATGACTTGTCGCCCATCAAGCGCGTGGTGGTGGCGACCTACCAGTCGGTCTCGGGCGGCGGCAAGGAGGCGATGGACGAGCTCTGGTCCCAGACCCGTGGCCTCTATCAGCTCGAGAACGCCAAGCCGCAACAGCACACCAAGCAGATCGCCTTCAACGTCATCCCGCATATCGACATGTTCATGCCGGACGGGTCGACCAAGGAAGAATGGAAGATGGCCGAGGAGACCAGGAAGATCCTGGACCCTGAAATCCTGATCTCGGCGACCTGTGTCAGGGTGCCGGTTTTCGTCGGTCATTCCGAGGCGGTGAATATCGAGTTCTGGGAGGCCATGGACGAGAAGGCGGCGAGGCGTGCCCTTGCCCAAGCGCCGGGCGTCGTCGTCGAAGACAAGCGCGACGATGGCGGCTATGTGACGCCGATCGACTGCGTTGGCGAGAATGCGGTCTATGTTAGCCGTATTCGCCGCGACCCGACGGTGGAGCACGGCCTCAATCTCTGGATCGTCTCCGACAATCTGCGCAAGGGGGCCGCCTGGAACGCCGTCCAGATCGCCGAGAAGCTGGTCTCGGATTATCTCTGAGCGGGGCCGGGATACTATTTCGCATCGGGCGCCGCGGGCGGGATTAAGCCGTTTGGGCTTTGCCTGATAGGTGGACGTTTGGCCGTGCTCGCTCTGGCCATCGTCGTGCAGCCAATCTGGATCGAGTAAGCATGGCGCGTCAACCGCAACAACTGCCGCCCCGAGTTCCCTTATCACCCGAGCAGATCAGAGCGGCCAGCTATGTCGGAAGTAGCGAACATAAGGTTAAGCGCTGGTGGGGTGGCCTGCCAGGCGCCTATGCCGGCCCGAACGGCAAAGCCACGCGACCGAAGAAGCAGCTGACGACAATTTGCCCGCTTACGACCGAAGCCGACCTTCTAAAGGCGACGGGGTGGGTGCGTGCCGCACTCACCGCCGGGCAGATGAGGCACTACGAGGGGGACAAGGACTTCCCGCGCCGTATTTGGTACCGTGAAACGGCGACAGGCCAGTTGTGGACCGGCTACTGCGTAAACGGTGTTCAGGGCCAGTATAAGGGATGGCCTATTGAGGAGGACCAACGTGTTGCGGTATTCGGTTGAATGGCATGAGGATGCGTCCAATGCCGCGCCCGAGGAACGCGCGACAGTGGCCGATGTCAGGCTGGTCTTGCAGCAGCAGAACGTCTCACTCCACCTGCGTGGAAACGAGAGCGCCGACCACCTCACGATCCCGTTGTACAGCTTGGCCGAGGGTTTGGCGCATGACTGGTGGACCTTGTTTGGGGGACGTGATCGCGAGCTTTCGTTGATCAAACATCGAAGTGGCTATGCGGTGCCCGATCTGCGCATGAGCTTCGATGGAACCGTCTTCCAAATCTCGGCGCATCAATGCACTTACCATAATCCGGACGTCCGATTCTGGGCTGGTCCGACCGAGGTCATGAGCCGGGACCCAGCAGAAGCCATCCTCAGCGACTTCGTCCAACGGGTCCTCGATAGGCTCAGCGCGCGTGGGGTGCTTGGAACGAGTGCCGCGCTTCGGTGGGCGCGCGTACAAAAATCCAGAGCCAACCCGGATGAAGCAGTTTTCTGCGAGGCGGCGGGTGCACTTGGCCGTGATCCTTACCAGATTGATGAACAAAGCACAGGACTGATCGCGCAGGCCGCCGCTTTGTTTGAAGGCGAAGCCCTACTAGAATTCCTCGCTGGTGCCGGTCCCGCAAACCAACCTGACCTTATGAAATGGGTCGACGCCGTCGAACGTCGCCCGCGATATAAGGCCCGGGTCGCCGAGCTTCGGCGGGTTGCCGCAGATACCGTTCGGGGGGCGCCGGAGCGTGACTTCGAAAAGAGCTGGGCTCTAGGTTACCGCCGAGCCAGGGCCATGCGCCGCGTTCTCAATCTCCGGGAAAGCGACCGCTTCCGCTCGTTCAGAACCCTGGCGGAGCGGCTCGGTGCGAGCCAATCCTATGCTCTAGCCGGCCCCGTGGATGGCTTGCGCGCGCTCCGAAGCGATCGAGCCGATGGTGCTTACATCCATATGCGCGCTCACGGCAACTCGAATGAAGCGAAGGCCGCGCACCTGTTCAGTTTTACGCGAGCCGTGGGAGATGTCGTCTGCTTTCCTGCCGAGGATAGGGCGCCCATAAACGAGCTCCATTCCGCATACCGGCAAGAGGCGGGACGCGCTTTTGCCGCGGAGTTCCTAGCGCCTATCGATGAGCTGCGTTCGATGCGCGAGGGTGGACGGGATACCGTTTCGATCGCTGATGAATTCGGCGTGTCTACGGCGGTAATCGAGCGACAATGGGAAAATAGGGACAGGATCGAAGAGGTGCGCGCGCAGCAGCCAGCCTAACCTCTGTGCTTGCACACGCTACGCGACCTTCGTGACCGCCACCAGCCGGGGCGGTGCCAGGACGGCATCGAGCGCCGCCAGGAGGGCGAGTTCGTCGCCCGCTTCCGCCTCTGTCGCCAGCAGGACAGCTTGAACGGTGGACGCCGCAAGCCCGAGTGCCCGCGCCGGGTCCGCCTTCTCCAGATAACGGCCGAGAAAGACGGCGGTAAAGAGGTCGCCCGCGCCATTCGAGGGCACGTTGATCCGGGGCACCGTCACCGACCAGACGGCGGCATGGGTGACGGCAAGGGTCTCGATCGCCGTTCCAGACCCAATCCCCGTGACGACGACGAGGCGCTGTCCGCGCCCGAGCAGCAGCCGTGCCGCCCGGACCGCCTCGACGCGGCCGGTCACCGGCTGGCCGGTCAATTGCTCGAGCTCGAAGGCGTTCGGTGTCGCGAGGTCGGCCAGCGGCACCAGGCGGTCACGGAAGACCGCTGGGATGTCCGCTTGCACGAACAGGCCCGTGGGTCGATCGCCCATGACCGGATCGCAACAATAGAGGGCTCCCGGATGGGCGGCGCGGACCGCGTCGACCGCTTCGCTCACCACCCAGCCGGTTTCGGCAAGGCCGAGATAGCCACTGAGTACGGCGGCGGGGCGGGCCAGCAGTCCGCGTTCGGCAAGGCCCTGGAGCAGATCGCGCAAGTTCGCCGCCGGCACCGGGCGGCCGCGATAGCCGCCATGGGCCGGATGGTTGCTGAGCACCACGGTATCGAGCGGCCAGGCGCCGATGGCGAGCCGCTGGAGCGCTGGCACGGCAATGCTGTTGCCGACATGACCATAGACGACCCGCGACTGGATGGAGAGGACAGTCATCGCCCGAGAATCGTTCAGGCCGACGCCTTGTCGCGTATCCACGCGAAGCGCAGCGCCACTCCATCGAGGATGCGCTCGACGCTCACCTGGTTCGCGGCCATCACCGGTGCTCCGATCGTGGCGGTAAAGGCGCGAAACTCCTCGAAGCCCGTGTCCTTGTCGCTGAAGGAATGAACCAGCAGCATGGCGTGCTTAGCTTGCTCGTGCTGCGCCTCGAACAAGGCCGACGCGGTGCGCCGGACGAGAGGATAGTTCAAGGCCTGGCAATCCTTGGGATCGACCGAGAGTGTTTGGCAAAGCGTATTCAGTCGTCGCTCGCGCGCCACGCTGTCTTTCCAATGGGCGACGCTCGGGCCGAAATCCTCGTCGCGCTTGCCTTCGACCGCGATCACGGCGCGCCCGTCCTTGAGCTCGGCGGACACCATCAGGTTGGTGTCGTTCGGGCCGCCGAACGAGCGAAGGTCGGTCTGCTTGACGAAAATCGCCTTGAGCAGCTTGATCCCGGCATAGGCCGGCACGGTCGCGAGCACCTGGCGCACGGCTGGCGGGAAGTCGCCCGCGTTGACCCAGGCGAAGGCCAGTTCGAAGGCACTGCTGCCCGGGAGCCATTGCGCATCCGGATCGGGGAGCGAGCGGCGTACGTCACGCGCGTCTATCACGGGGATGGTGTCCCCGAGGCGTTCGCGGAAAAAAAGTGTCATAGAGGTTCGGCGCTCTTGTTATCTGTTGCTTAAGCGGCCCCTAGCTTGCCACATGCGGAGCGCGGTTTGTAGTGTTCCGCGCGGGTGCCGGATTGTCCCTAGAGGTCGTCATGGTACGAAGCACGAACTATAAGGCACGATGGAACCAATGAACGAGGCAATTCGCCCCCGGCGCGGCGTCCTTTATATGCCGGCCTCGCGCGCCGGCGCCCTGGAGAAGGCCCGGGCGCTGCCCGCCGACGGCCTGATCTTCGATCTTGAGGATGCTGTCAGCCCCGATTCGAAGGAGCTCGCGCGCGCCCAGGCCGTCGCGGCCTGCCGGTCCGGTGCCTATGGGCGGCGCGAACTGATCGTGCGTGTCAACGGGCTCAATACGCCCTGGGGGTATGGCGATCTCGCGGCCGTGGCGGCATCCGGCGCCGACGCCGTGCTGTTGCCGAAGGTCGAGGACGCGGCCCTGATCGGCCAGGCGGATGAAATATTGCGGGCGCATGGCGCGCCGAGTGGTCTGGCCATCTGGGCGATGGTGGAGACGCCATTGGCCATGTTGCGGGTCGACGACGTCGCCCGCGCCGGACGGTTATCGGTGCTGGTCATGGGGACATCCGACCTCGCCAAAGAGTTGCATGCCGCCCATACACCGCTCCGCCTGCCGTTCGTGACCGGCCTCGGCCTCGCGCTGCTGGCGGCCCGGGCCTATGGCCTCGGCATCCTGGATGGTGTGCATCTCGATCTCGACGACGCGGCCGGCTTCGAGGCGGAGTGCCGCCAGGGTCTCGAATTCGGCTTCGACGGCAAGACCTTGATTCACCCCAAACAAATCGAGCCCTGCAACCGCGTCTTTGCGCCGTCGTCGGCGGACGTGGCGTGGGCCGAGCGGGTCATCGCGGCGCATGCGGCGGCGCTGGCGGAAGGTAAGGGGGTGGTGCTGCTCGACGGCCGGTTGATCGAGAACCTGCATGTCGAGGGCGCCCGGCGGGTGCGGGCGCTGGCTGCCGCCATCAGGGCGCTTGCCCATTGACGGCGGCCCAGTTGCATTGACTTGGCCTTGGCCGCGCCGTACACCAGCGAGCGTTGGCTCGGCGGAGAGGAGAGGCGGCAAATATGGCTCGCGAGGCTACGGATAACCGCCCCCTTTCCCCGCATCTCCAGATCTACAAGCCTGAGTACACATCGGTCCTGTCGATCACCCACCGCGCCACGGGTGTGGCGCTGGCGCTCGGCACGTTGCTGCTGGTGTGGTGGTTGCTCGCGGCGGCGATGGGGGCGGACGCCTATGCGACCGTCCAGGCCTGCCTGCGCTCCTGGTTCGGCCGGTTGCTGCTGTTCGGTTGGTCCTGGGCGCTCTTCTATCACCTCGCCAATGGCATCCGGCATCTGTTCTGGGACGCGGGTTATGGCTTCGAACTCGCGACCGCCCAGAAGTCCGGCTGGGCCGTGGTCATCGCCGCGGCGGCCTTGACCATCGTCGCGTGGGTCGTTGGCCTCACGGCTCGGGGAGGGTGATCCGATGAGCCTCAGATCGCCGCTCGCTCGGGTTCGCGGCCTCGGCTCCGCCAAGGAAGGCGTACAGCATTGGTGGATGCAGCGCCTGACGGCCGTCGCCCTGGTGCCGCTCTCGCTCTGGTTCGTGGCGGCAATCGTCTGCCATGCCGGCGCCGGCCATGCCCAGATGCGCGCCTGGATCGCGGCGCCCACGGTCGCCATCCCGATGCTGCTCTTGATCGTCGCCACCTTTCACCATGCCCAGCTCGGCCTGCAGGTGGTGATCGAGGACTATGTCCATCATGAGGGAGTCAAGGTCGCCAGCCTCATCGCGGTCAAGTTCCTGGCGGTCGTGCTCGCCGCCATATCCGTCTTCGCCGTCCTCAAGCTCGCCTTTGGAGGCTAGTTCGATGCCCAGCGCCTACGAGATCGTGGACCACAGCTATGACGTGGTGGTCGTCGGCGGCGGCGGCGCGGGCCTCCGCGCCACCCTCGGCATGGTGCAGGCGGGCCTCAAGACGGCCTGCATCACCAAGGTGTTCCCGACCCGTAGCCACACGGTGGCGGCCCAAGGTGGCATCGCCGCCGCGCTCGCCAACATGTCGGCGGACGACTGGCGCTGGCACATGTATGACACGGTCAAGGGGTCGGACTGGCTGGGCGACCAGGACGCCATCGAATACATGTGCCGCAATGCCGTGCCGGCGATCCATGAACTCGAACATTTCGGCATGCCCTTCTCGCGCACGGCCGATGGCAAGATCTATCAGCGGCCGTTCGGCGGCCATATGCGGAATTTCGGCGAGGCACCGGCCGAGCGCGCTTGCGCCGCCGCCGACCGGACCGGCCACGCGCTGCTGCACACCCTCTACCAGCAGAGCCTGCGCCACGAGGCCGAGTTTTTCGTGGAATATTTCGCCCTCGACCTGATCATGGACCCGGCGGACGGTTCGTGTCGGGGCGTCATCGCCTGGAACCTGGATGACGGCACCATGCATCGCTTCCGCGCCCATATGACCGTGCTGGCCACCGGCGGCTTTGGCCGCTCCTATTTCTCATGCACGTCGGCCCACACTTGTACCGGCGACGGCAACGGCATGGCGGCCCGCGCCGGCCTTGCCAACCAGGACATGGAGTTCGTCCAGTTCCACCCGACCGGCATCTATGGCGCCGGGTGCCTGATCACCGAGGGGGCGCGCGCCGAAGGTGGCTATCTGGTCAATGCCGCGGGTGAGCGGTTCATGGAGCGTTACGCGCCAACCGCCAAGGACCTGGCCTCGCGCGATGTGGTCAGCCGTTCGATGACCATTGAGATCAGGGAAGGCCGCGGCGTCGGCCCGAACAAGGACCATATCTTCCTGCATCTCGAGCACCTCGGCTCCGACCTCCTGCATGAACGCCTGCCCGGTATCACCGAGACGGCCAAGATTTTCGCCGGCGTCGATGCCACCAAGCAGCCGATCCCGGTGCTGCCGACCGTGCATTACAATATGGGTGGTATTCCCACGAACCATATGGGCGAGGCGCTGCGCCCGGCGCCGGGTGATCCGGACGCGGTCTGTCCGGGCTTGATGGCCGTGGGCGAGGCGGCCTGTGTTTCGGTCCACGGCGCCAATCGGCTGGGCGCCAATTCGCTCCTGGATCTGGTGGTGTTCGGGCGGGCCGCCGCCCAGCGGGCTAGCCTGCTGGTTACGGCGGGTGCCGCGCACAAGCCCTTACCCAACGATTCGGCCGACCAGGCGCTCGCCCGCCTGGATCGCCTGCGCCATGCCAAGGGCTCGGTGCGGACCGCCGACATTCGGCTCGGCATGCAGCGCACCATGCAAAACAACGCCGCCGTGTTCCGCACCCAGGACGTGCTGGCGGAAGGGGTACGTTTGGTCGACCAGGCCAGTGCCGCCATCGGCGATATCCAGGTGAACGACCGCTCGCTCATCTGGAATTCCGATCTGGTGGAGGCGCTTGAGCTCGAGAACCTGATGATCTGCTCGCTCTCGACCATGCATGGCGCGGAAGCGCGCAAGGAGAGCCGGGGCGGCCATGCGCGTGAAGACTGCCCGGACCGCGACGATACGACCTGGATGCGGCACACCCTGGCCTGGGTCGACGATGATGGCCGCGTCAGCCTCACCTACCGGCCGGTGCACATGAACCCGCTGAGCCCGGATGTCGAGCCGATTCCGCCTCAGGAACGGGTCTACTGACCCCAAAATCAACGCGAAAGACATAGAAAGGGTCCCCTCGGATGGCCGAATTCGCCCTTCCCGCCAACTCCAAGATCGGGGTCGGCAAGACCCATAAGGCGCGGGCGCCGGCCAAGCGCGTGAAGACCTTCCGCATCTATCGCTGGAACCCTGACGACGGCGCCAATCCGAGGATCGACAGCTATGAGGTCGATCTCGACGGGTGCGGGCCGATGGTCCTCGACGCCCTGATCAAGATCAAGAACGAGATCGATACGACGCTGACCTTCCGCCGGTCCTGCCGCGAAGGCATCTGCGGCAGTTGCGCCATGAACGTCGACGGCACCAACACGCTGGCTTGCACCAAGCCGATCGACGACGTCTCCGGCGACGTGAAGGTCTATCCCCTGCCGCACATGAAGGTGGTGAAGGATCTTGTGCCGGACCTGACCACGGCCTATGCCCAGCTCGCGTCCATCGAGCCATGGCTGAAGACCAGGACGCCGGCGCCACCCGACCGGGAACGCCTGCAAAGCCCGGAGGAACGCAAGCGCCTCGACGGCCTTTGGGAATGTATCCTCTGCTTTTGCTGTCAAACGAGCTGCCCGAGCTATTGGTGGAACGGCGAGCGATATCTGGGGCCGGCCGTCCTCTTACAGGCCTATCGCTGGATCGCCGACAGCCGCGATGAATATACCGGCGAGCGGCTCGACGCGTTGGAGGACCCGTTCCGGCTGTATCGCTGTCACACGATCATGAATTGCACCAAGACCTGCCCCAAGGGCCTGAACCCGGCCAAGGCTATCGCCGAGATCAAGAAGCTGATGGTGGTGCGGCGTTAGGAAGCGGCCCTGGCGACATTGGTACCAGCGTATATGTCGCGTAGCGCCAAGCCGGCGGCCGGTTCTGCCAGTTGAATCACGGCGTCGATGCCAGCGAGTGTCGTGTGCTGCCAGCCGTCGCCGGTGCGCGCATCGAGTTCGACAAGCGCCTCGTTCTGGGCCACCAGGACGTAGTAACGCAGCGTCGGTATTGTCCGATAGTGAAGCCACTTGCGGCCTCGATCATCGGCCGCCGTGCTCGGCGACAGAACCGCCACGATCATGACCGGGGCCGGTACGATGTCCACCTGGTCCGGCACCTGGCTGCAGGTCACCACCACATCCGGATAGAAGATCGCCCGATCCATCTGGACCTTCAGGCCTTCCTGAAACGCCTCGCACGGGCCTCCCTGAAGCTGCCCCCGCAGGATCGCCGAGACATTGCTGGCGATCCGGCTGTGCGCGGCGGTGCCACCGACCATGCAGTAGATCGCGCCGTCGTCATACTCGAAGCGCAGCGACTGCTCGCGCTCCCAGCCGAGGAACGCTTGCTGCGTCAGCTTTTCTGCGGCAGGCTCCGCCATGGCATCGCCTCGTCCATCGCCTATCTGGCAGGATAACGGGCGCCCAGTTCGGCGGCAAGCAGCGCTCCGACCGGCTGCGCTCCGACCGGGTACGCCAGTGCTTGAAGTATGCGGAGGAGCCGAATCATGACCCGTGCAATCCCCAACACACCCGACCGTGTCGCCGTGGCCAGGGCGCACCGGGCCGACATTCGGGCGGGCCGGCACGACAGGGTGACCACCGGCATGGCACCCGGCGTCGTCCAGGCCAATATCTGCATCGTGCCGGCGGACTGGGCGGCGGAGTTCCTGCGCTTCTGCCAGGTCAATCCAAAGCCCTGCCCGCTGATCGGCATGACCGAGCCGGGCGATCCCCGCTTTCCCATGCTCGGCGACGACATCGACATTCGCAGCGACGTGCCGCGCTATCGCGTTTTTCGCGATGGCGTCGAGGTCGAGGAAGAGACCGACATCAAACATCTTTGGCGCGACGATCTGGTGGCCTTCGCCATGGGCTGCTCCTACTCCTTCGAGGAGGCGCTCCAAGACGCCGGCCTCCGCGTCCGCCATCTCGACAACGGCACCAAGACCACGGTCTATGTCACGGACATCGCGTGCACGCCGGCCGGCCGCTTCCGGGGACCCCTGGTGGTCTCCATGCGGCCCTTTATGCCGAAGGACGCGATTCGCGCGGTCCAGGTGACGTCGCGCTTTCCGAGCGTGCATGGCGCGCCGGTGCATTTCGGCGACCCCACCCAGATCGGTATCGCCGACTTCGACAAGCCCTATTCGGGACCCAAGCCCGATATGCGGGCCGGCGAAGTGCCGGTGTTCTGGGCCTGCGGCGTCACGCCGCAGCTTGTCGTCGAGCATGCCCGCCCACCGCTCTGCATCACCCACAAGCCGGGTCACATGCTGCTGACCGACCGGCTCAACGCCGAATTTTCGGTATTGTAGGCGCGGCACCCCCATGAACCTCCACCGCCTCCTGCAACAACGCGCCGCAGCCGGCAATCCGGTACGGGTCGGCGTCATCGGCGCCGGGAAGTTCGGCTCCATGTATCTGGCCCAGGCGATCCGCACGACGGGGACCCATGTGCTGGGCATCGCCGACCTCTCGCTCGACCGCGCGCGGGCGGCGCTGGCCAGGGTCGGCTGGCCGGCCGAGCGTTACGCGGCAGCCTCGTTTGCCGCCGCCCTCAAGGACGGCAGTACCTACCTGACCGAGGACGCGGCGGCGCTGATCGCCGCCCCCGGTCTCGAAGTGGTGATCGACGCCACCGGCAGTCCCATCGCCGGTATCCGGCACGCGCTGCTCGCCTTCCAGCACAAGTGCCATGTGGTGGCCGTCACGGTCGAGGCCGACGTCCTGGCCGGTCCCCTGCTGGCGCAGAAGGCCGCCGAGGCCGGGGTCGTCTATTCGCTTGCGTATGGGGATCAGCCGGCGCTCATCTGCGAGCTGGTGGACTGGTGCCGCGCCGCCGGCTTCGAGGTCGTCGCCGCCGGCAAGGGGACCAAATATCTGCCGCAATTCCACCAGTCGACGCCGGACACGGTCTGGGACAATTACGGCCTCTCGACGACGCACGCCCAGGCGAACGGCCTCAATCCGCAGATGTTCAATTCCTTCATCGACGGCACCAAGTCGGGCATCGAAATGGCGGCCGTCGCCAACGCCTGCGACTTGATGCCGGGCCCTGATGGCCTTGGTTTCCCGCCGGCCGACCTCTCGGAATTGCCCCACCTCCTCAAGCCGGCGACGGAGGGCGGCACGCTGGCCCGGCGCGGCACCGTCGAAGTGGTCTCGAGTGTGCGGCGCAACGGCCAGCCGATCGAGCAGAACCTGCGCTGGGGCGTCTATGTGACCTTCGAGGCGCCGGGTGACTATCAGGTGCGCTGCTTCGGCGAATATGGCCTGGTGACCGACGACAGCAAGCGCTTCAGCGCGCTCTGGCGGCCCTATCATCTGATCGGCCTCGAACTCGGCATATCGGTCGCGAGTGTCGCGCTCCGCCACGAGGCGACTGGTTCGCCGACCGGCTGGCGGGCCGACGTGGTGGCGACCGCCAAGCGCGACCTGAAGGCGGGCGAGACGCTGGACGGCGAGGGCGGCTACACGGTCTGGGGCAAGCTGATGCCGGCTTCGGCCTCGCTCGCCCTCGGGGGTCTCCCCATTGGCCTCGCCCATGGGGTGCGATTGAAGACCGCCATTGCCACCGGCCGGCCGGTGCGTTGGCAGGATGTCACCTTCGATGCCGCCGATCCGACGGTCGCCTTCCGGCGCGAGATGGAGCAGGCGTTCGGAGCCCGTAAGGCGGCCGAGTGAGCCGCGCCGGCCGCGGCGTCCTGATCGTCACCGGGGGCGGCCGCGGCATCGGGGCGGCGGTGGCTCGCCTTGCCGGCGCCAGGGGCTATGACGTTGCCGTTAATTACCTGGCCGATCATCGGCGCGCCGCCTCGGTCGTCGCCGACATCGAGCGCGCCGGTGGCCGCGCCCGCGCCATCGCCGGCGATGTTTCCCGTGAGGCCGACGTTGCTACGCTGTTCGACGCCGCATTCGAGCTCGGCCCGCTCTCCGTTCTGGTCAACAACGCGGCGATCATGGGCGGCTTTGCCCGCGTCGACCAGGTCGAGCGGGCGACCCTCGATCGGGTCCTGGCGGTCAACGTCATCGGCCCGTTCCTGTGTGCCCGGGCGGCGGTCCGGCGAATGTCGACCCGCCATGGCGGGTCGGGCGGGGTCATCGTTAACGTCTCGTCGACGGCGACCAAGGCGGGCAGCCCCGGGGAGTGGGTGCATTACGCGGCCTCGAAAGGCGCCATCGACGTCATGACCGGGGGGCTCGCCCGCGAGGTCGCGGGCGAAGCCATCCGGGTCAATGCGGTGTCACCCGGCCTGACCGATACCGAAAGCCATGCCGCCAATGGCGCCCCCGATCGCGTCCGGCGAATGGCGCCGACGCTTCCGATTGGCCGAGCCGCCCATCCCAACGAGGTGGCCGAGGCCATTCTCTGGTTGGCGTCCGACGCGGCCTCCTATGTCACCGGCGCGGTGCTGGAGGTTGCCGGCGGCCGTTAGCGCGCCTCAGCGCCCGACATCGGCGATTTCGACCTGGACCGTGCGGGTGCGCCCGTCCCGGAGCACGCCGAGTGTCGCCTTGCCGCCAATGCCGGTGCGCTCGATCTCGCGCGCGAACGCCGAGAGTGTCGGGGTCGCCACGTCGCCCACATGGGTGATGATGTCGGCGAGGTGGCGGGTCGTCGGCGACAGGCCGTGCAGCCCGGCCCGGGCGGCGGGCGAATTGGGTACGACTTGCGCCACGACCAGGCCGTTGACCCCGAGGCGCGCGGCCAGTTCGTCGGGCGCCACGGTGATGCCAATCCCCGGGCGGGGCACGCGACCATCGCGGATCAGGGCGGGGACGATACGGTTGACGATGTCCACCGGCACGGCGAAGCCGATGCCGGCAAAGCTGCCGGTCTCCGAGATGATCGCGGTGTTGACGCCGATGAGCCTGCCGGCCGAATCGAGCAGGGGGCCGCCGGAGTTGCCGGGATTGATCGCCGCGTCCGTCTGGATCACGCCGGCGATCTCGCGGCCGCTCGCCACCGGCAGCCGGCGGTCGAGGGCGGAGATGATGCCCGTGGTCAGGGAGCGGTTGAGGCCGAACGGATTGCCGATGGCATAGACTGCTTGGCCGACTTTGAGGTCGGCTGAACTCCCGACCGGGATCGGACTGAGGGCGCTACGGGTCGTCGCCAGCTTGACGACCGCGAGATCGTGATCGGGGGCGACGCCCGTCAGGCGAGCCGACACGGTGTCGCCGCCGTCGAGGCGGACGCGAATCTGGCTGGCGCCTTCGATGACGTGATAGTTTGTGACGACATGGCCCACGGCGTCCCAGATGAAGCCCGAGCCGGTGCCACCCTCGCTATTGGCGGATTGCGAGAGGATCGAGACCACCGAGGGCGCGCTGTTCTGGAACAGATCGACGGTGTGGCGCTCGCCCGGAGCCAGATCGGCGCGTGGCTCCACCGTGCGCGGCCGATCGCCGGTCAACAGCAGCGAGCGAACCAGGCTGTCGGCCACGAACAGGCTCAAGAGCAGCAAAACCCAGACGAGCACATAGCGGGTAAAGCGATTGTTCATGATTTGATCAGACTGTGATCGTGCTTTCAGGTCTCGGCCCTATGCGCTATCAGACCGGCGCGACCGAGGATAGAGCCATCTGTAATCCATGACCCAAGGCCCCGTCGAGGCACTCCGCGCCATCCGCCGCGCCGGCCACCTGAAGACCGATCCGGCCCAGGAGTTGGCGGCGGAAAAGTTGCAGAGCCTGCACCATGCCTTGCTTGGCTATCGGGCCCAGGCCGGCAAGCGCGGTTGGAAGGCGCGTTTCGGTCTCGATCGAGGCCGGGGCATGCCGCCGCTCGGCCTATATATCTCTGGGCCGGTCGGCCGGGGTAAATCCATGTTGATGGACATGTTCTTTCAGAGCGCGCCGGTCGAGCAAAAGCGGCGCGTCCATTTTCATGCCTTCATGCAGGAAATACACGATCGCGCCCACGCGCTTCGCCAGCAAGGCGCCGGCGAGGACCCGGTCGTCGCCATCGCCCGGCAGATCGTGGCGGAAGCGACGTTGCTCTGCTTCGACGAGTTCCAGGTGGACAATATCGCCGACGCGATGATCCTCGGCCGTCTGTTCCAGCAACTCTTCGACCTTGGCGTCGTCGTCGTGGCGACGTCCAACACACCGCCTGACGCGCTCTACAAGGACGGCCTGCAACGCGAGTTGTTCTTGCCATTCATCGCCTTGATCAAGGATCGCCTCGACCTGCTGGAACTCGATGGTGGGATCGATCATCGCATCCAGCGGCTCCGGGGCCGGCGGGTCTACCATGTTCCGGCCGACGCCGCTGCCGAACGGGCGCTCGACCAGGCGTTCGCCGATTTGACCGATGGTGCCGCCGGCGGGCCCCAGGCGCTCGAGGTCAAGGGGCGGCGGGTACAGGTGCCGCGCGTGGCGCGTGGCGTGGCCCGGTTCGCGTTCCCCGAACTTTGCGAACAGCCGCTTGGTCCCGCCGACTATCTTGCCATCGCGACCCACTTCCATACCTTGGTCCTCGATCGCGTGCCCAAGATGCGCCCCGAGCAGCGCAATGTCGCCAGACGATTCATCACCCTGATCGACGCGCTTTACGAGCATCGCGTCAACCTGATTTGCTCCGCCGACGGCGAGCCCGGGGAACTCTACGGCACCGGCGATGGCGCGCGCATGTTCCTGCGTACGGCATCGCGCCTGATCGAAATGCAGGCGCGGCACTATCTCGATTCGCCCCACCTGACATGATGACGGCATTGTTGCACCAGAATCACACATGTGACGAAAGGGTCGTATTTACTGGTCTAACCGCATCTTGGTGTGGGGCGGAGTTGATCGTCGATTCGATCTGCTGTACGAGATTCGACACGGAGGTTCCGTGCCGTCGTGCGTCATGAGTGGTCGCAAGCGGCATCAACCAATGCAGATCGCCACGTGAAACGTCGCGATGATGTCCGAGGGGTAGATGGCGCGCAACAAAATCGCCCTGATTGGAGCCGGCAATATCGGCGGCACGCTGGCGCATCTAGCCGCGCTCAAGGAACTCGGCGACGTCGTGCTCTTCGACATCATTGAGGGCCTGCCGCAAGGCAAGGCGCTCGACATCGCCCAGAGCGGCCCCGTCGAGGGGTTCGACTCGCATATCGTTGGCGTCGGCAAATACACCGCGCTCAAGGGCGCCGATGTGGTGATCGTGACGGCGGGCGTCGCGCGCAAGCCCGGCATGAGCCGCGACGATCTGGTCGGCATCAACACGAAAGTCATGGTGTCGGTGGGCGAGGGCATCAAGGCGAACTGCCCGGATGCTTTTGTCATCTGCATCACCAATCCGCTGGATGCGATGGTGATGATCTTGCGCGAGGCATGCGGGTTGCCGGCGGACCGGGTTGTCGGCATGGCGGGCGTGCTCGACACGGCGCGCTTCCGTACCTTCCTGGCCGAAGAGTTCAAGGTCTCTGTCGAGGACGTAACCGCCTTCGTGCTCGGCGGGCATGGTGACACAATGGTGCCGCTGACGCGCTATTCGACCGTCGCCGGCATTCCCGTCCCCGACTTGATCAAGATGGGTTGGTCGACCCAGGCGCGCATCGACGCGATCGTCCAGCGGGCGCGCGATGGTGGTGCCGAAATCGTCGCCCTGTTGAAGACCGGATCGGCATTCTATGCCCCGGCCGCGGCAGCGATACAAATGGCCGAAGCCTATCTCCGGGACAAGAAACGCGTTCTCCCCTGCGCGGTTTTATTGAAGGGAGAGTATGGCGTTAAGGGTTTGTATGTAGGTGTTCCGGTAGTTATCGGTGCCAAGGGTGTGGAAAAAGTGATCGAAATTCCCCTCAACGAGGCGGAGAAAACCCAGTTTCAGAAATCCGTCGCGGCGGTGCGCGAACTCGTTGAATCCGCCCGGCGGTTGCGTCGCAAGATGGCCGGCTCGGAGCGTGTGCCCCGAGCGAAGGCTCAGCTAGCCGCCCGGTAGGGGGCTGCTCGAGGTGGGCCATGGCGGTCCGCCCGGTCTTGCGGCGGGTTCGGTAGAGAGTGTTGTCGGTTAACCTAATGGAGGTACTTGAAATGGCTATGGCTGCGAAGAAGAAGACCGCGAAGAAGACGACTGTGAAGAAGTCTCCCGCGCGTAAGACGACCGTGAAGAAGACGGCCCCGGCGAAGGCGACGTCCGCGAAGGCGGCGAAGAAACCGGCCGCGAAGAAGACCGCCGCGAAGAAGCCCGCCGCGAAGAAGAAGTCAGCGAAGAAGGCGTCCCGCTAACAGAGCGAGGCCCATCTTTGCTGCGTCGTCCGTGTGACGACGTGCGGAGCTCGGGTTTTGCCGGCCCGAGTTGTCGTGTGCTCCGGTTTAGTGTAATGCCAGGCGTCCGATCCTATCGACGCGGCGGTCGGCACCATTTGTGGGAGCCGGCGGCGCCGTCGAATAGACGGATTAGGATGGCTGGATGAATATTCACGAGTATCAGGCCAAGGGCCTTTTGTCCCGCTATGGCGTTGCCACACCGCGGGGCGCCGTGGCCTACACGCCGGAGGAGGCCGCCGATCAGGCGGAACTCCTGGGCGGTTCGGTTTGGGTGGTCAAGGCCCAAATCCATGCCGGGGGGCGCGGCAAGGCTGGAGGTGTGAAGGTCGTCAAATCTATTGCCGAGGTCCGCCGATCGGCCCTGGCAATGCTTGGGACGACGCTTGTCACACCGCAGACCGGGCCGGCGGGCCGCGAGGTCAAGCGGCTCTATGTCGAAGAAGGGTTGGAGATCGCCCGCGAGCTGTATGTGGGGATGCTCGTCGATCGCGTGAGCGCCCGGGTCACGGTCATAGCCTCGACCGAGGGCGGCATGGAGATCGAGGAAGTGGCGCGCGACGCGCCCGAAAAAATACTACAGATCAGCATCGACCCGGTAAGCGGCTTGCAGGCGTTCCATGCCCGTAGGATAGCCTTTGCGCTCGGGTTGGGTGGCCAGCATGTCAGCCAGATGGTTGCCGTTCTTGGCGGCATGTATCGGGCGTTCGTCGAACTGGATGCGAGCACGATCGAGGTCAACCCTCTCGTTATTACCGGCAACGGCAAGCTTGTGGCGCTCGATGCGAAAATGAGCTTCGACGCCAACGCGCTATTCCGCCACACCGAGGTGGAGGACCTCCGGGACGAGAGCGAGGAGAACCCAGTCGAGCGCATGGCCGCCCGCCAGGAACTCAGCTACGTCAAGCTCGACGGTAATATCGGTTGCCTCGTCAATGGGGCTGGGCTCGCCATGGCGACCATGGACATCATCAAATTATATGGAGCCGAGCCCGCCAACTTTCTCGACGTGGGCGGCGGCGCGACCAAGGAGCGGGTGACAGCGGCGTTCAAGATCATCCTGTCCGATCCCAGTGTCGAGGCCATTCTCGTCAACATCTTTGGTGGTATCATGCGCTGCGATGTCATCGCCGAGGGGGTGGTGACGGCGGCCCGCGAAGTCAGTCTCCAGATGCCGCTGGTCGTGCGCCTCGAGGGTACGAATGTCGCACTCGGTAAGAAGATACTGGCGGAGTCCGGGCTCGCCGTTATCGCCGCCGACAACTTGGCCGATGCGGCGGAGAAGGTTGTGCGCGCCGTGAAGGAGGCGCGCTGATGGCGGTCCTGGTCGGTCGCGAGACCAAGGTCATCTGCCAGGGCATCACTGGCGCGCAAGGTACCTTTCATACCGAACAGGCGATCGCCTATGGCACGCGGATGGTCGGTGGGGTGACGCCCGGCAAGGGCGGTGGTACCCATCTCGATCTGCCGATCTTCGATACGGTCGACGCGGCCGTGCGCCAGACCGGCGCCAATGCTTCGGTCATCTATGTCCCGCCGCCATTTGCCGCCGATGCCATCTTGGAGGCCATCGACGCGGGCGTGCCGCTCGTGATCTGTATCACCGAGGGCATCCCCGTTCTTGACATGGTGCGGGTCAAGCGGGCGTTGGTCGGCACCGAGACCCGCCTCATCGGCCCGAACTGTCCTGGCGCGATCACGCCAGGACAATGCAAGATCGGCATCATGCCCGGCCATATCCACCTGCCGGGTCGAATCGGCATCGTGTCGCGGTCGGGCACGCTCACCTACGAAGCCGTGGCGCAGACCACGGCGGCCGGGCTCGGTCAGTCCACCTGTATCGGCATCGGCGGCGATCCGGTCAACGGCACTAGTTTCATTGACTGTTTAGATATGTTTCTCCGCGATGATGACACCGACGGCATCATCATAATCGGTGAAATCGGGGGTAGTGGCGAGGAGGATGCGGCCGACTTCCTCAGGCGAAGGCGCCGCAAAAAGCCGATGGCGGGCTTTGTTGCCGGTGTGGCGGCGCCGCCCGGCCGGCGCATGGGGCATGCCGGCGCCGTGATTTCCGGCGGCCGCGGCTCCGCCGGCGACAAGATCGAGGCATTTCGTCGGGCCGGTATCCTGGTTGCTGACTCGCCCGCGAGCATCGGTAGCACTATGCTCAAGGCGCTGAAGGGTTCGTAATCTTCAAGGCGACGCACGGTTAGTCAAGACTTCACGACAGGGAGGACGTGCCGCAAGGGCGCGCGCCGGTGAACCATGGTCACTCGCATCGAGACTAGCTCGTTTCTCTCCGGAACGAACGCAACATTCATCGCCGAGCTGTATGGGCGCTATCTCGATGATCCGGCCTCGGTCGACCCGAGCTGGGCGGTCGTATTCGCGGAGTTCCGGGACGAGGCCCAGGTGGTCGCGGCCGAACTCGACGGCGCGCCCTGGGCGCGCCTCCGGCGGGGTGTGATCGGCAGGGCCGAGCCAAACGGCAACGGCATCGCGACGATCGCGCGGGTGGCGGCGGCGCCGGGCGAAGACGCCGTCCGGTCAGCGGCGCTCGATTCCGTTCGCGCGCTCATGCTGATCCGCGCCTACCGGGAACGTGGGCATCATCTCGCCGATCTCGACCCACTCGGCCTTGCCAAGATCGACTATCACCCGGAGCTCGATTACAAGACCTATGGCTTCGTCGATGGCGATTTGGACCGGCCGATCTTCGTCGGCCCCCAGCTCGGCCAGGAAATCGCGACCCTCGGGGAGATCCTGAGCATCCTTAACGACACTTATTGCGGCCGGGTCGCGGTCGAATTCACCCATGTCCAGGATCCGGAGCAAAAGGCCTGGATCCGCCAGCGCATCGAGAACATCCGCAATCACACCGACTTCACCGTGCGCGGGCGCCAGGCCATCTTGGAGCGTCTAACGGCGGCGGAAGTGTTCGAGCATTTCCTCGACCGCAAATATATCGGTACCAAGCGTTTCGGCCTCGAGGGGGCCGAGGCGATCATTCCGGCGCTCGAGCAGATCATCAAGCGCGGAAGTCAGCTCGGTCTCGACGAATTGTCGGTCGGCATGGCCCATCGCGGCCGTCTCAACGTGCTCGCCAACTTTCTCGGCAAATCGTTCAAAGCGATCTTTTCCGAGTTCCAGGGCATGACCGCCAATCCCGAGGACGTGCAGGGCTCGGGCGATGTGAAATATCACCTCGGCACATCGTCCGACCGCGAGTTCGATGGCAAAGTTGTGCATTTGTCGCTGTTGCCCAATCCCTCCCATCTCGAGGCCGTGAACCCGATCGTCTTGGGAAAAGTACGCGCCAAGCAGGAGCAAAGCGGCGACGTCGATCGCACCAAGGTCATGGGCTTGCTGCTGCATGGCGACGCGGCCTTCATCGGGCAGGGCATGGTGGCCGAGACCCTGCAGCTCTCGGAATTGCGCGGCTACCGCACCGGCGGGACCATCCATTTGGTCATCAACAACCAGATCGGCTTCACCACATCGCCGACCGAGGCGCGCACCGGCCCCTATTGTTCGGACGTCGCCAAGATCGTGCAGGCGCCGGTCTTCCATGTGAACGGCGACGACCCCGAGGCGGTCGTGCATGTGGCCCGCATCGCGACCGAGTACCGTTATCAGTTCAAGCGGGACGTCGTGATTGACATGTACTGCTATCGCCGCCAGGGTCACAATGAAAGCGACGAGCCGGCATTCACCCAGCCGCTGATGGTGGCGAAAATAGCGAGCCATCCGACGACACGCGCCATCTATGCCGAGCGGCTGGTGGCCGAGGGCGTAGTGACGCCGGACGAGCCCCAGCGCATGATCGACAGTTTTCGCGCCGGGCTCGAGGAAGAGTTCAACGCCGCCAAGAGCTACAAGCCGAACAAGGCGGACTGGCTCGAGGGAGCGTGGACCGGGCTCGGCGTTGCCGGTGACGACCGGCGCGGCGAGACGGCGGTCGGCGTGGATGTGCTGCGCGAGGTGGGCTTCGCCCTTTGCCGGCCGCCCGAAACGTTCGATGTGAACCCCAAGATCCGGCGCCAACTCGAAACACGCAAGGCGATGATCGAGACCGGCCAGGGGCTCGATTGGGCGACCGGCGAGGCACTCGCCTTCGGCACGCTGGTGGTCGAGGGGACCAAGGTGCGCCTCTCGGGCCAGGATAGCGGTCGTGGCACATTCTCCCAACGCCACGCTGTGTTGGTCGACCAGACGACCGCGGCGACCCATGTGCCGCTTCAGCACATTCGCAAGGGGCAAGCCGGTTTCGAAGTGTTCGACAGCCCGCTCGCCGAGGCCTCGGTGCTGGGATTCGAGTATGGCTATACGCTGGCGGAGCCCCGCGCGCTGGTGATGTGGGAGGCCCAATTCGGCGATTTCGCCAATGGCGCCCAGGTCATCATCGACCAGTTCATCAGTTCGGCCGAATCGAAGTGGCTGCGCCTGTCGGGCCTGGTCATGCTGCTGCCGCACGGCTATGAGGGCCAGGGGCCGGAACATTCGTCGGCCAGGCTCGAGCGCTATTTGCAACTCTGCGCCGAAGACAACCTCCAGGTGGTCTATCCCTCGACCCCGGCCAGCTATTTCCATGCGCTGAGGCGGCAGGTCCGGCGTAATTTCCGCAAGCCGCTCATCGTGATGACGCCGAAATCCTTGCTGCGGCACAAGCTCTGCGTCTCGTCACTCGCCGAGTTCGGGCCCGGCAGTTCGTTCCATCGCGTCCTCCCCGAGACGGGCGAGATCGCGGCCAAGGACGTGCGCCGGGTCGTTCTCTGCTCGGGTAAGGTCTACTTCGACCTGGTCCAGGCGCGCGATGAGCGCAAGATCAAGAGTGTGGCGCTGATTCGTTTGGAGCAACTCTACCCATTCCCTGAAAAGACCTTGGCCAGGGAGCTCGCGCGGTATCCCAAAGCGGATGTGGTCTGGTGCCAGGAAGAGCCACGGAACATGGGTTCGTGGACCTTTGTCGAGCATCGAATCGAAACCGTTCTGAATGGAAACGATCACAAGGTCAAACGGCCGATCTATGTGGGCAGGCCCGAATCGGCGTCGCCGGCCACGGGCTCTTTGAAACGGCACAATCAGGAACAGGCCCGGTTGGTTGACGACGCGCTGAGCATTGGATAGGCAGCGCGCGCCGGCCGACCGTATGGCGCCGCCAAGCGGGAGTGTCATGACGACGGAAATCAGGGTGCCGACCCTCGGCGAATCGATCACCGAGGCGACCGTCGCGAAGTGGTTGAAGGCGGTCGGCGACCATGTGGCGGCCGACGAGCCGCTGGTCGAGCTCGAGACCGACAAGGTGACCGTGGAAGTGCCGGCGTCGGTCAACGGCACGCTCACCCAGATCATGGCCGATGTGGGTGTGAACGTGGCGGTCGGCGCGATCATCGGTGTCATCCAGCCGGGCGCGGGTAAGGTGGCCCTGGCACCCAGGCCCCAGGCGGCGAGACCCGCGCCGGCACTGGCCGCAAGACCGGCGCCGGCTGCCGCACCCCTCTCGCCCGCGGTCCGCCGTCTGGTGAGCGAGCACCAGCTTGCCCCCCGGGTGATCCTGGCGACCGGCAAGGACGGCCGCCTGACCAAGGGCGACGTGCTGACTTTCATCGAGGGCAAGGGTGAGGCGCCTGCCGCCGTGGGCACGGGACGGGCCGAGCGCCGCGTGCGCATGACGCGCTTGCGCAAGCGGATCGCCGAGCGCCTGAAGGAGGCGCAAAACACGGCCGCCATGCTCACCACCTTCAACGAGGTGGATATGACCGCCGTGCTCGCCGCGCGTGATCGCTACCGCGATAGGTTCGAGAAGCGGCATGGTGTTCGCCTCGGTTTCATGTCGTTCTTCGTCAAGGCGGCGATCGTCGCACTCAAGGAAGTGCCCGCCGTCAATGCCCAGATCGAGGGCGAGGAAGTCGTCTACAAGGATTATTACGATATCGGGGTTGCCGTCGGCACCGCCCAGGGTCTCGTGGTGCCCATCCTGCGCGACGCGGACCGGCTTGGGTTCGCCGAGATCGAAAAGGCGATCGCCGAGTTCGGACACCGCGCCCGCGACGGCAAGCTCACCCTTGACGATTTGACCGGCGGCACATTCACCATCTCGAACGGTGGCGTCTATGGCTCGCTGCTCTCGACGCCGATCCTCAATCCACCCCAATCCGGCATCCTCGGCATGCACAAGATCCAGCCGCGGCCCATCGCGGTCGGCGACAAGGTCGAAATTCGGCCGATGATGTATCTCGCGGTTTCTTACGACCATCGCATCATCGACGGGTCGGAGGCGGTGACTTTCCTGGTGCGTCTCAAGGAGTGCATCGAGGACCCGCAGCGTATCCTGTTCGACATGTAGTGGGCAGGGGTGACCGATATGGCTGAGAGCTATGACGTTGTCGTCATCGGCGGCGGTCCCGGCGGCTATGTGGCCGCGATCCGGGCGGCCCAGCTTGGTCTCAAGGTCGCCTGCGTCGAGAGACGCCCGACCCTCGGCGGTACCTGCCTCAATGTCGGCTGTATTCCCTCGAAAGAATTGCTGCACTCCTCCCATCTCTTCGAGCAGGCGGCGCACGATCTGGCGGCCCACGGCATCGCCACCGGCAAGGTGACTTGCGATCTCGATGTGCTGTTGGCCCGCAAGGACAAGGTGGTGGGCGATCTCACCAAGGGCATCGAGTTCTTGTTCCGTAAAAACAAGGTCGACCACGTCAAGGGCACGGGCCGCATCGCCGAGCCCGGCACCGTCGCCGTAACGCTGCCGGGCGGCAAAGGCGCGGAACAAATGCTGGCCGCCAAGGCCATCGTCATCGCGACCGGCTCCGAGGTGGCGCGGGTGCCGGGCCTCGACGTGGACGAGGTGCGGATCGTTTCCTCGACCGGGGCGCTCGCGCTCAAATCCGTGCCGAAGCATTTGGTGGTCGTCGGCGGCGGCTATATTGGCCTCGAAATGGGTACCGTTTGGCGACGGCTCGGCGCCGAGGTCACGGTGATCGAGTTCCTGGACTCGATCCTGGCCAATTTGGATGGCGAAGTTGCCCGCCACATGCACCGCCTGCTGCAACGCAAGGGCTTCACGTTCAAGCTGGGTACCAAGGTCACCCAGGCGAAGGCGACCAACAAGGGTGTCACCCTCACGCTCGAGGCCGCCAAGGGAGGAGCGGCGGAGACCATGAGCGCCGATGTGGTGCTGGTTGCCGTCGGCCGCAAGCCCTACACCGAGGGCCTCGGCCTCGCCGAATTGGGTGTCGCCCTCGATGCGGGCGGCCGCGTCGTGGTCGACGGCCACTTCCAGACCAATGTTCCGGGCATCCATGCCATCGGCGATGCCATCGCCGGGCCGATGCTGGCCCACAAGGCGGAAGAGGACGGCGTGGCGGTCGCCGAGATTTTGGCGGGCAAGCCCGGCCATGTGAATTACGACACCGTGCCGGCGGTCGTCTATACCTGGCCCGAGATCGCCACGGTCGGCCGGACCGAACAGGAACTCAAGGCGGCCGGTATCGCCTACAAGACCGGCAAGTTTCCGTTCTCGGCCAACAGCCGGGCGCGCTGCATGGGCGAGACCGAGGGTTTCGTGAAGATTCTGGCCGATGCGGCGAATGACCAGGTGCTCGGCGTCCATATCATCGGCCCCGATGCCGGCCATCTCATCGCCGAGGCGGCGCTCGCCATGGAGTATGGCGCATCGAGCGAGGATATCGCGCGCACCTGCCATGCCCATCCGACGCTGAGCGAAGCCCTGAAGGAAGCCGCACTTGCGGTCGAGGGGCGCGCCATCCACGCCTGATACCAAGCTGCGTTGAGGGAGACTCATTGGGGTCGAAGTTAAGGCTTTTCGAGGAACCAGCGGCATGATTCAAGTGTCGAACCGAGGAGGTTCGCGATGTCGAAGCCGGTTCCGCTGCGCGCTGATTTCAATGCCAGCGATCTTCGCC
>SHVR01000009.1 GCA_009694185.1 Alphaproteobacteria bacterium
CCGGAGGGAACGGAGATGGTGATGCCGGGCGACAATATCAGCATGGAAGTGACGCTGATCTCGCCGATCGCCATGGATGAGGGGCTGCGTTTCGCCATCCGCGAGGGCGGTCGCACCGTCGGCGCCGGCGTCGTCGCCAAGATCGTCCAGTAAAGCACCTCGAACGCGAGAGCCGATGGAACGCCGGGATTGATGGATCATGGATAATCAGAACATACGCATTCGCCTGAAGGCGTTCGATCATCGGGTACTGGACCAGTCGACGAGCGAGATCGTCAGCACGGCGAAGCGGACCGGTGCCAGAGTGCGCGGTCCGATCCCGCTGCCGAGCAATATGCAGCGCTACACCGTCTTGCGCGGGCCTCATGTCGACAAGAAGTCGCGCGAACAGTTCGAGATCCGCACCCACAAACGCCTCCTCGATATCATCGACCCGACGTCTCAAACGGTGGACGCGCTGATGAAGCTCGATCTTGCCGCCGGCGTCGATGTCGAGATCAAGCTCTGAGGGCGGGGTCATGCGAACCGGATTGATCGCTCGCAAACTCGGCATGAGCCGCGTCTTCACGGAGACGGGCGAGCATGTGCCGGTGACCGTGCTCCATGTCGAGGGCTGCCAGGTGGTGGCCCAGCGCACGATGGAAACCGATGGCTATACGGCCCTGCAACTCGGCGCCGGCACGCCCAAGGTCAAGAATGTGACCAAACCCATGCGCGGGCATTTCGCCAAGGCAAAGGTCGAGCCGAAGCGCCGGTTGGTGGAATTTCGCGTGCCGCCCGAGGCGCTGGTCGAGGTCGGCGCCGAGCTGGCGGCCAATCATTTTACCGCTGGCCAAAAGGTCGACGTGACCGCGACCAGTATCGGCAAGGGCTTCGCCGGCGCCATGAAGCGGTATAATTTCGCCGGCCTCGAGGCCTCCCATGGCGTCTCGGTCTCGCACCGCAGCCATGGATCGACCGGTAACCGCCAGGATCCGGGGCGAACCTTCAAGGGCAAGAAGATGGCCGGGCACATGGGCGACCGGCGCGTGACGACCCAGAACATCCAGGTGGTCTCGACCGACGTCGAACGCGGCCTGATCCTGGTGCGCGGCTCGGTGCCGGGTGCTCCCGGGGGCTGGGTGCTGGTGCGCGACGCGGTCAAGCGCCCGGCTCCCGAGGGCCTGCCATTCCCCGCGGCACTCAAGGGCGGAACGGCGGCCCCCGACGGCGCGCCGGCCGGGCAAGAGGGCTGATCCGCCATGCAGGTCACGATCAAGAATTTGCGCAACGAGGATGTGGGCACGCTGGAACTCGCGGATTCCGTGTTCGCGGTTCCGGTGCGCGAAGACATCCTGCACCGCGTCATCAATTGGCAGCTCGCCAAGCGGCGCGCCGGCACCCACAAGGTGAAGGAACGCGGCGAGACGTCGCACTCCACCGCCAAGATCTATCGCCAGAAGGGCACCGGCCGAGCGCGCCACGGCAATCGGGCGGCGGTTCAATTCCGGGGCGGCGGCGTGGTGCATGGGCCGCGCGTGCGCGACCACGGGTTCGATTTGCCGAAGAAGGTTCGCAAGCTCGGCCTCAAGACGGCGCTCGCGGCCAAGCAGCGCGCGGGGAAGCTGATCGTCCTCGACGGGCTCGCCGTCGAGACGGCCAAGACCAAGGATCTCGCCACGCGCCTAAAGGGGTTCGGATGGCCGTCGGTGCTCTTTATCGACGGTCCGAACCTCGACGCGAATTTCGAGCGCGCGGCCCGCAACCTGGTAGGCGTCGACGTCCTGCCGCATCAAGGCGCCAACGTCTACGACATCATCCGGCGCGATGCCTTGGTTTTGACGCGCGCCGCCGTCGAACATTTGGAGGCGCGGCTCAAATGAGTAGGGCACGTCCGATCAAGCCGCCGAACACCGTGCTGAGCCGCAACCAGATGCTCGAGATCATCCGGGCGCCGGTCATTACCGAGAAGGCGACGCTGATCTCGGAGCATAACCAGGTGACGTTCCGCGTGCCGCTCGATGCGACCAAGCCCCTGATCAAGGCGGCGGTCGAGGGCTTGTTTTCGGTCAAAGTCAAACATGTCAACACTATCCGCACGAAGGGTAAGCTGACGCGCTTCAAGGGCGTCAAGGGCCGGCACTCGGATCGCAAGAAGGCGATCGTGACGCTGGCGGCCGGCCAGTCCATCGATGTCACCACGGGAATCTAGACGATGGCGCTCAAATCCTATCGCCCCACATCGCCCGCCCGGCGCGGTCTCGTCCTGATCGACAGGACCGGGCTGCACAAGGGCCGGCCCGTCAAGGCGCTGACCGAGGGCAAATCGTCGGCCGGCGGTCGCAACAATCACGGCCATATCACCGTGCGCTGGCGGGGCGGCGGGCATAAGCGGCTCTACCGGATCGTCGATTTCAAGCGCCGCCAATACGATGTGCCGGCGACGGTCGAGCGGTTGGAATACGACCCGAACCGCTCGGCGTTCATCGCGCTCGTGCGCTATCAGGACGGCGGGCAAGCCTATATCCTGGCGCCGCAACGTCTCCAGGTGGGCGACCAGGTCGTGGCTGGCGAGCGCGTGGATATTCGCCCCGGCAACGCCATGCCGATGAAGAACATCCCGCTTGGTACCATCATCCACAATGTCGAGATGAAGCCGGGCCGCGGTGGCCAGATGGCGCGGGCGGCGGGGTCCTATGTGCAGTTGATCGGTCGCGACGCCGGCCAGGCATTGCTTCGCCTCGCCTCGGGCGAAGTCCGCTATGTCTCGTCCGAATGCATGGCGACCATCGGCGCCGTCTCCAATCCCGACCATGGCAATGAGAAGATCGCCAAGGCCGGGCGCAATCGCTGGAAAGGCAAGAAGCCTAGTGTGCGCGGCGTTGCCATGAACCCTGTCGACCATCCCCATGGTGGTGGCGAGGGCCGTACCTCCGGTGGGCGGCATCCGGTGACGCCCTGGGGCAAGCCGACAAAGGGCGCGCGCACGCGCACAAAGAAGCCGTCCGATCGCCTGATCGTGCGCCGTCGTTACGCGAAGTAGGGGAGGGGTCGTGGCGCGCTCCGTTTGGAAGGGACCGTTCATCGACGGCTATCTGCTGCGCAAGGCGGAGAAGTCGCGTGAGTCGGGTCGCAAGGAAATCATTCGCACCTGGTCGCGACGCTCGACCATCCTGCCCCAGTTCGTGGGACTGACGTTCGGTGTCCACAACGGGCACAAATTCCTGCCCGTGCTGGTGACCGAGAACATGGTCGGGCACAAGTTCGGCGAATTCTCGCCGACCCGCACGTTTTACGGCCACGCGGCCGATCGCAAGGCGAAGAGGACCTGATGGGTAAACCCTCCCAGCCACGCCGTCTGCCCGAGACGGAGGCGCGCGCCTACCTGCATCAGCTGCGCACGAGCGCGCGCAAGCTCAATCTGGTTGCCCAGGCCATTCGCGGTCTCAAGGCCGGGGCGGCACTGACCGAGCTCGAGTTCTCGAAGCGGCGCATTGCCCGGGACGTGCGCAAGGTCCTCCAGTCGGCGATCGCCAACGCCGAAAACAACCATCAGCTCGATGTCGACCGCTTGATCGTCGCCGAGGCGACGGTTGGCCGCACCATGGTGATGAAGCGCTTTCACGCGCGTGGCCGCGGCCGGTCGGCCAGGGTCGAGAAGCCGTTCAGCAATTTGACCGTCATCGTGCGCGAGATGCCCGAGGCAAGCGAGACGGCGGAGGAGAAATCGTAATGGGCCAGAAGGTCAATCCGACCGGGCTCAGGCTCGGCATCAACCGCACCTGGGATAGCCGCTGGTATGCCGACAAGATCTACGGCAAGTTGCTACATGAAGATCTGAAGATTCGCGACTTTCTGCAAACCCGTCTGGCGCAGGCTGGTGTCGCGCGGATCGTCATCGAGCGGCCGGCCAAGAAGGCGCGCATCACCATCCACACGGCCCGGCCCGGCGTCGTCATCGGCAAAAAGGGCGCGGATATCGAAAAGCTCCGCTCCGAAATTGGCAAGCTGACCGACAGCGACGTTAATTTGAACATTGTCGAGATCCGGAAGCCCGAGATCGATGCCAAACTGGTCGCCGAAAACATCGCCCAGCAGTTGGAGCGCCGCGTGGCGTTCAGGCGGGCGATGAAGCGGGCGGTACAGTCGGCCATGCGTCTGGGCGCCCTCGGCATTCGCATCAATGTGGGCGGCCGATTGGGCGGCGCGGAGATCGCGCGCACCGAATGGTATCGCGAGGGCCGGGTGCCGCTGCACACCCTGCGCGCCGACGTCGATTACGGCCGGGCCACCGCCAATACCACATACGGAACATGCGGCGTCAAGGTTTGGGTGTTCAAGGGCGAAATCTTGGCCCACGACCCCATGGCGCTCGACAAGCGCATCGCCGATCAGCAGCAGCAACTCGGCCGCTAGGCCGGGACCGGGGAACAGGGGACAGAGCGGGCCATGCTCTCACCGTCGCGAACCAAGTACCGCAAGGCCCACAAGGGTCGAATTCACGGCGTGGCCAAGGGCGGCACGCAGCTTAATTTCGGCACCTATGGCCTGAAAGCCACGGAGCCGGCCAGGATTTCCGCGCGCCAGATCGAGGCCGCGCGCCGGGCACTCACCCGGCATATGAAGCGCGCCGGGCGGGTTTGGGTGCGCCTCTTTCCGGACGTACCGGTGTCGACCAAGCCGGCCGAGGTGCGCATGGGCAGCGGCAAGGGCACGCCCGAATTCTGGGTCTGCCGCGTGAAGCCCGGACGTATCCTCTTCGAGGTTGACGGCGTCAGCGGCGAGATCGCGGGCCAGGCATTTGCGCTCGCCGCCGCCAAGTTGCCCATCTCGACCCGGGTGGTCAGCCGCATGGAAGGGATTAGCCCATGAAGGTCGCCGACGTTCGCGCCAAAAGCGACGATGAACTGGTCGACAATCTGGCCGCCCTGCGCAAGGAGGCGTTCAACCTGCGCTTTCAGCAGGCGAGCGGCCAGTTGGCGGGAACGTCGCGGGTGCGCCAGGTCCGCCGCGACGTGGCGCGCATCATGACCATTCTCGGCCAGCGGCAAAGTCAGGCCGGCCAAGCGAAGAAGGCGTAGGGAACCAGATGCCGAAGAGAGTCCTCCAAGGAGTCGTCGTCAGCGACAAGGCCGAGAAGACCATCGTGGTCCGTGTCGACCGGCGAGTGGCCGACCCGGTCTACAAGAAGTTCATCACGCGCTCGAAGAAGTTCATGGCGCACGATCCGGACAACAGCTTCAAGCCGGGCGACCGGGTGCGCATCCGGGAGTGCCGCCCTCTTTCCAAGCGCAAGCGGTGGGAAGTGTTGGGCCGGGTCGGCGAAGCCTGAGCGGCAAAAGGAATATTGAGCCATGATCCAGGTGGAGACCAATCTCGAAGTGGCGGACAATTCGGGCGCCAGGCGCGTCCAGTGCATCCGCGTGCTCGGGGGATCGCGCCGGCGCTATGCCTCGGTCGGCGATGTGATCGTCGTGTCCGTCAAGGAGGCGATCCCGCGCGGTCGCGTGAAGAAGGGCGACGTGCACAAGGCGGTCGTGGTGCGCACCGCCAAGGACGTCCACCGGCCGGACGGGACAACCATCCGCTTCGACAGCAATGCCGCCGTGCTGATCAACCCGCAGGGAGAGCCGATCGGCACCCGAATCTTCGGCCCGGTGACCCGGGAACTGCGCGGCAAGCAGTTCATGAAGATCATCTCGCTGGCACCCGAGGTGCTGTGATGGCGCAAAAGTTGAAGATCCGCAAAGGAGACCGGGTGGTCGTGATCGCGGGCAAGGACAAGGGCAAGTCGGGTGAGGTGATTCGTGTGCTGCCCAAGGACGAACGGGTGCTGGTTCAGGGCGTCAACATGGTGAAGCGCCACCAGAAGGCGAGCGCGCGCCAGGCGGGCGGCATCGAGGAACGCGAGGCCACCCTGCACATTTCGAACGTGGCGCATATCGACCCGGCCAGCAACAAGCCGACCCGAGTCTCCTTCAAGCTGCTGGCCGACGGTCGCAAGGTGCGGGTCGCTCGGCGTTCCGGCGAAACCATCGATCGTTAGGTCAGGACATGACGCGACAATATGAGTATTACGAGACCGTGGTGCGGCCGGCGCTGCTGGCGCAATTCGGCTACGGCAATCCCATGCAGGTGCCCCGCCTCGACAAGATCGTGGTCAACATGGGTGTGGGCGAAGCGGTCGCGGATGGCAAGAAGATCGAGGCCGCGGTGAACGACATGACCTTGATCACCGGCCAGAAGCCGGTGGTGACGCACTCCAAGAAGGCGATCGCGACTTACAAGCTCAGGGAAGGCATGGCCATCGGCTGCAAGGTCACGTTGCGCCGCCGGCGCATGTATGAATTCTTCGACCGGCTGGTGACGATCGCGTTGCCGAGGGTGCGCGATTTCCGGGGCCTCTCCACGCGCAGCTTCGACGGGCGCGGCAATTTCGCCCTGGGCTTGAAGGAACAGTTGGTGTTCCCGGAAGTCAACTACGACAAGATCGACGAAATACGCGGCATGGACATCGTCATTTGCACGACGGCGAAAACCGATGCGGAAGCCAGGGCGCTTCTTGCCGGGTTGCGCATGCCGTTCGCCACTTGACCAGCGGAGGTTCGGTATATGGCCAAGACGAGCGCGGTTGAACGCAACAAGCGTCGCATCAGGCTCACGAAACGTTATGCGGGCCGGCGAGCGGCCCTCAAAGAGACCATTCGGGATCGCGGCTTACCGATCGAGGAGCGTTTCGCGGCGCAGTTGAAGCTGTCGACGCTACCGCGCAACAGCTCGAAGTCGCGGATTCGCAATCGCTGCGAACTGACCGGGCGGCCGCGCGGCTACTATCGCAAATTCCGCCTCTCGCGCATCGCGTTCCGCGATCTTGCGTCGGCCGGGCAGATTCCGGGCGTGGTCAAGTCGAGTTGGTAAGGAGAGTTTGAATATGGTGATGACCGATCCGCTCGCTGACATGCTGACCCGCATACGCAACGGGCAGCGCGCGCAGTTGGCGGTAATAAAGTCGCCCGCGTCCAGGCTTCGCGAGAACGTGCTCGAGGTCCTCCAACGCGAAGGCTATATCCGGGGCTTTACCCGGGCCGACGTGGAGGCGGGCCAAGCCACGCTCAGCATCGAGCTGAAATATCACGAGGGCGAGCCGGTGATCCGGACGATCACGCGCATCTCGAAGCCGGGCCGCCGGGTCTATGCGAAGACGCGCGATCTGAAGCCATTTCACGGCGGCCTGGGGATCAGCGTCCTGTCGACGCCGCGCGGTGTCATGTCGGATCAGGAAGCACGCGCGCAAAATGTCGGCGGCGAAGTTTTGTGTCAGGTGTTCTAGCGAGGGTGTCCGATCGCTAGGTGGAGAGAGTCATGGCCAGCGTTAGAGTGTCGCGCGTCGGCAAGGTGCCGGTCCGGATTCCGGATGGGGTGACGATAGAGGTCACCGGCGCCGAGATACGCGTCAAGGGCAGGCTGGGCGAGCAACGCCTGCCGCTCGCCCAGGATGTCGAGGCGACGATGGTGGAAAAGACCGTCGAGCTGCGCCCGCGCTCGAATTCGGCGCGCGCCAGAACCATGCAGGGCACCATGCGGGCGCTGCTCGGCAACATGGTGACGGGGGTTTCGCAAGGTTTTACCCGCCAGCTCGAGATCACCGGTGTCGGCTATCGCGCGGCCATCGACGGCAAGGCGTTGAAATTGCAACTAGGCCTCAGCCACGACGTCCTCTACCCCATACCGCCCGGCATCGACATCAAGTGCGATCGGCCGACGCAGATCACGGTCAGCGGTGCCGATAAGCAGCGCGTGGGCCAGGTGGCGGCGGAATTGCGCGCCTACAAGAAGCCGGAGCCTTACAAGGGCAAAGGCATCCGCTATAGCGACGAGACTGTCCGCCGTAAGGAAGGCAAGAAGAAGTAAGCGAGGCCGGGCGATGCTATCCAACAGGGAGTTGTTCGATCGACGCAAGACGCGCACCCGCGCGGCAATCCGCCGCAACTCGGGCGGCCGGGTCCGGCTCAGCGTCTTTCGGTCGAGCAAGCATATCTATGCGCAGGTGATCGACGACGGCGGCGGTGTCACGCTGGTGGCGGCGTCGAGCCTGGAGAAGGCCGTGCGTGAGCGCCTCAAGACCGGTGCCGACAGGGCGGCCGCGTCGGAGATCGGCAAGCTCATCGCGGCGCGCGCCATCGAGGCGGGTATACGCGAGGTCGTATTCGATCGCGGCGGCTATCGCTACCACGGCCGTGTCGAGGCTTTGGCGGCGGCGGCGCGCGAGGGCGGACTATCCTTCTAGACGAGCTATTTAGTTAGGAAATTGCGATGGCACGAGGTCCCAGGGGAGAACGCGGCGAACGATCCGATCGCGGCGGCAGTCGCGAGGAAAGCGATCTGGTCGAACGGTTGGTGTCGATCAATCGCGTGGCCAAGGTGGTCAAGGGTGGGCGGCGCTTTGGCTTCGCGGCGCTGGTGATTACGGGCGATGGGCGTGGCCGGGTCGGGATCGGCGCCGGCAAGGCGCGCGAGGTGCCGGAGGCGATCCGCAAGGCGACGGATCAGGCGAAGCGCGGCATGGTTCGCATTCCATTGCGTGAGGGTCGCACGCTCCATCACGACGTGCAGGGCAACTTCGGCGCCGGCTCGGTGGTGCTCCGGGCGGCGGTTCCGGGCACCGGGATCATCGCGGGCGGACCCATGCGCGCCGTCTTCGAGGCGCTGGGTGTCCAGGACGTGGTGGCGAAGTCGGTCGGCACGTCCAACCCGCATAATATGGTGAAGGCGACGTTCGACGCCTTGAAGCGCATGCAGTCGCCGCGCCTGGTGGCGCTGCGCCGCGGCAAGAAGGTGAGCGACGTGATCGCCCGCCGCGAGGGCGACGGCCAGCGGGGAGAGGCGCATGACTGAGTCGGGAAAAAAGCTCCGCGTGACGCAAACCGGTAGTCCGATTCGCCGTCCCAAGGAGCAGCGCCAGACCCTGGTCGGGCTCGGCCTCAACAAGCTGCACCGCAGCCGTGTTCTCGAAGACACGCCGGCGGTGCGCGGCATGATTACCAAAGTGCACCATATGGTGCGCGTGGAAGAGGTCGGCTGAGCCCCGCCGATCGGGAGTTAGGTATGCAGCTCAACGATATGTCCGATAATCCCGGCGCCCGCAAGCCGCCGCGGCGGCTGGGCCGCGGCATCGGCTCGACCAAGGGCAAGACCGCCGGCCGGGGGCACAAGGGCGCCAAGGCGCGCGCCGGCAGCTCCGTCCAGGGGTTCGAGGGCGGTCAGATGCCCATCTACCGCCGGGTGCCGAAGCGCGGCTTCAATGTGCCGTTCGCGCCGATTTTCGTCGAGGTGAACTTGGACCGCCTGCAGCAGGCCATCGACCGCGGCCGGCTCGATCCGGCCCAGCTGGTGGATGGCGCCGCCTTGAAGGCGGCCGGCCTCGCGCGGCGCCTCCATGACGGCGTCCGGCTGCTCGGCCGCGGCACCATCAAGAGGGCGCTGACGATCGAGGTGGCGGGCGCCAGCAAATCGGCCATTGCCGCCATCGAGGCGGCCGGCGGCAAGGTCATCGTCAAGGCCAGGGAGACGGCCGCCGGCGCCCAGGGCGCCGAGGCCTGACAGCCATGGTCTCGGCCGTAGAGCGGCTGGCGCAGAACATCAATCTCGGCGCCTTCGGCAAGGCGACCGACCTCAAGAAGCGCATCTGGTTCACGCTGGGCGCTCTGGTGGTCTACCGCTTCGGAACCTATGTGCCCATCCCGGGCGTCGATCCCGGTGTGCTCGCGGAGCTGTTCCGCACCCAGGGCGGCGGCCTCTTGGGCATGTTCGACATGTTTGCGGGCGGCGCCCTCGGGCGCATGTCGGTGTTCGCCATGAACATCATGCCCTACATCTCGTCCGCCATCATCATGCAGTTGATGACGGCCGTGGTGCCGCATCTCGAAGCCTTGAAGAAGGAAGGCGAATCGGGGCGCAAGAAGATCAACCAGTATACCCGCTACGGCACGGTGATGCTGGCGACCGTGCAGGCCTACGGCCTGGCCGTGGGTGTCGAGGGCATGCGCGGCCCGACCGGCGGCGCCGTCGGCGATCCGGGTTTCTTTTTCCGCTTCACCACGGTCGTCACCATCGTCGGCGGGACCATGTTCCTGATGTGGCTCGGCGAGCAGATCACGGCCCGGGGCGTCGGCAACGGCATCTCGCTGATCATCTTTGCCGGCATCGTCGCCAACTTGCCGTCGGCCTTCGCCAGCACCTTGGAACTCGGCCGCACCGGGGCACTTGGCGCCGGCTTCATCCTGTTCCTGTTGATCATGTCGGTCGGCGTGGTGACGGCGGTGGTGTTCATGGAGCGGGCGCAGCGCCGCATCCTGGTCCAGTATCCCAAGCGCCAGCAAGGCAGCCGGATGTATGGCGGCGAAAGCTCGCACTTGCCGTTGAAGCTCAATACGTCGGGCGTCATACCGCCCATCTTCGCGAGCTCGCTGTTGCTGCTGCCGACCACCATCGCCGGCTTTGGCCAGGGACAGGGGCCCGACTGGCTGAACCAGATAGTTGCCTTGCTCGGGCTCGGGCAGCCGCTACACATGCTGCTCTATGTGAGCATGATCGTGTTCTTTTGCTTCTTTTATACCGCCATCGTCTTTAACCCCGAGGAGACGGCGGACAATCTCCGCAAATATGGCGGCTTCATCCCGGGTATCCGGCCGGGCAAGAACACGGCGGTCTATCTCGACCATGTGTTGACCCGCCTGACGGTCGTCGGCGCGGCATATTTGTCGGTTGTTTGTCTGATTCCGGAGATCTTAATTTACCATTATTCGGTGCCATTCTACTTTGGCGGGACCAGCCTCTTGATCGTGGTCAGTGTCACCATGGATACCGTGGCCCAAATCCAGTCCCACCTGCTGGCGCACCAGTATGAGGGGTTGATTCGCAAGTCCAAGCTGCGCGGGCGGCGTGGATGAAACTGATCCTGCTTGGGCCTCCGGGGGCGGGTAAGGGCACCCAGGCGAAACGCCTGGAGGACCGATTTGGCCTGATGCAGCTCTCGACCGGCGACATGCTGCGGGCGGCGGTGGCATCGGGCAGCGGCCTCGGCCAACAAGCCAAGCAGGTGATGGATTCGGGCCGCTTGATGCCCGACAGCGTCATGATCGACATCATCAAGGAGCGGGTCGGCGAGCCGGATTGCGCCAAGGGGTTCATCCTGGACGGCTTTCCCCGCACCCAACGGCAGGCCGAGGTGCTGGACAAGCTGCTGACCAGCCTGGGGGCCAAGCTCGACCATGTGATCGAGCTGAAAGTCGACGAGGAGGCGTTGGTCGACCGGATCACCGGCCGGTTCACTTGCGCGGCCTGCGGCGAGGGCTATCACGACCGCCACAAGCAGCCGAAGGCGGCCGGGCGTTGCGATGTATGCGGCGGTAGCCAATTCACCCGCCGTTCCGACGATAAGGCCGAGACGGTCCGCGAAAGGCTGATGGCCTACCGCGCCCAGACCAAGCCGATCCTGCCCTATTATCGCCGGAAGGGCATTCTGCGCGACGTGGACGGGATGGCGGACATGGACCATGTAACGCAAGCGATCGAAAGCATCGTCGAGCCATCTCGAAGTATTTGACTTCGGGCGGTGGGTTTCTATAATTCGAGCCCCTGTTTCCGGCGGAAGCGGGGTCCCACACTTTTCCACTGACCAGCGCGGAGACCGAACGTGGCGCGTATCGCCGGGGTCAATATCCCCACCCAGAAGCGCGTCGAAGTCGCGCTCACCTATATTCACGGTATCGGCCGCGGCAAGGCGCGAGAGCTCTGCTCGATGACGCAGGTCCCCGTCGACCGCCGGGTCAATGACCTGACGGAAGAGGAGGTCATCCGCATCCGCGAAGCGATCGACCGGGAATATGATGTCGAAGGCGATTTGCGGCGCGACGTTGCGATGAATATCAAGCGGTTGATGGATCTCGGCTGCTATCGCGGCCTGCGCCATCGGCGCGGCTTGCCGGTGCGCGGACAGCGGACCCACACCAATGCGCGCACGCGCAAAGGCAAGGCACGGCCCATCGCGGGCAAGAAAAAAGTGACGAAGTAGCAAGGCGATTCATGGCAAAAGCTGCCGCTCCAGCGCGGGTTCGGCGCCGCGAACGTAAGAACATCACGTCGGGCGTCGCCCATGTGAATGCGAGTTTCAACAATACGGTCATTACCGTGACCGACGTCCAAGGCAACACCATTGCCTGGTCGTCGTCGGGCAGCATGGGCTTTAAGGGCTCGCGCAAATCGACGCCGTTCGCGGCCCAGATGGCGGGCGAGGACGCGGCCCGCAAGGCGCAGGAACATGGCATGCGGACCATCGAGGTCGAGGTTCGGGGGCCTGGTTCCGGGCGGGAATCGGCTTTGCGCGCCCTGCAGTCGGCGGGTTTTTCCATCACGTCGATCCGTGACGTGACGCCGATACCGCACAATGGTTGCCGCCCGCCGAAACGGCGGCGCGTCTGACAAAGGGCATTGCCTTGTCGGGATGACGAGCCGCCCCGGAGCGGCCTCGCCGGCACGAACGGATACGGCCGCAAGCGGCCAGACCAAGAGGAATATCGGTGATTAAAAGCAATTGGCAGGACTTGATCAAGCCGAGCTCGCTCGGCATCGAGCCGGGCGACGACCAGAGCCGTCTTGCGACCATTGTCGCGGAACCGCTTGAGCGGGGCTTCGGACTGACGCTCGGCAACGCGCTCCGGCGCGTGCTGCTGTCGGCTTTGCATGGCGCGGCGGTGACGTCGGTGAAGATCGACGGGGTGTTACACGAATTCTCTTCCATTCCGGGCGTCCTCGAGGACGTGACGGACATCGTGCTCAACATCAAGTCCATGGGCTTGCGCATGCATGCCGAGGGGCAGAAGCGTATCTATCTGGAAGCCAAGGGCCCAGGCGTTGCGACCGCCGGCATGATCGAGGCCAGCGCCGACATTGAGATCATGGATCCAGACTTGGTCATCTGCACGCTCGACGAAGGTGCCTCGGTGCGCATGGAAATGACGGTCGAGACCGGCAAGGGCTATGTGCCCGCCGTCCTCAATCGGCCCGAGGACGCGACCATCGGCCTGATCCCGATCGATGCGATCTACAGCCCGGTCCGGCGGGTGACATACCGGGTGGACAACACCCGCGTCGGCCAGGCGACCGACTATGACAAGCTGTCGCTGGTCGTCGAGACCAATGGCGCCCTCAAGCCGGACGATGCCGTGGCCTACGCGGCTCGCATCTTGCAGGAACAGCTCCAGCTCTTCATCAACTTCGAGGAGCCGAAGATCGCGGTCGAATCCGAGCTGCCGACCGAACTCCCCTTCAACAAGAACTTGCTACGTCGGGTGGAAGAGCTTGAATTGTCGGTACGTTCCGCCAATTGCCTGAAGAACGACAATATCGTCTATATCGGCGATCTGGTGCAGAAGAGCGAAGGCGAGATGTTGCGCACGCCGAACTTCGGGCGCAAATCCCTGAACGAGATCAAGCAAGTGCTTGAACATATGGGGCTACATCTCGACATGGAGATTCCGAACTGGCCGCCCGAAAATATCGAGGAACTGGCCAAGAAGCTCGAAGAGCCCTATTAGCTTTAATTCCCGGGCCGAAGCGACAGATAAGGAAAGAGTGCCATGCGTCACCGCGTCAGTGGCCGCAAACTCAATCGGACCAGCAGCCACCGCAAGGCGATGTTCGCCAACATGGCGACGGCGCTCCTCAAGCATGAGCAAATTAAGACGACCCTGCCCAAGGCCAAGGAGCTGCGCGGCATCGTCGACGGGCTGATCACGCTGGGCAAGCGCGGCAATCTGCACGCCCGTCGTCAGGCCCTCACCGTGGTGCGCGACGAGACCATCGTGGGCAAGCTGTTCGGCCTGCTCGCCGAGCGTTACCGAACCCGCCAGGGCGGCTACACCAGGGTTCTCAAGGCGGGCTTCCGGTATGGCGACGCCGCACCCCTCGCGGTGATCGAGCTGGTCGAGCGCGATCCGGCCGCCAAGGGCCTGGACTCCGGTCCGAAGCCGGACGCCAAAGACGCGGCGGAGGCCGCCTGAAGCACCTCGTTCCGGGCTGCCTTCGCGCGTCCAATTTTACTGGGATGGGTTGATGCGTACGCCAACCCTCTTCGAGGCGGGGCGTTTGCGGGAAAAGGCACCGCGCCCGCTCGCGGACCGGCTGCGTCCGGCCGAACTCGCCGATGTGGTGGGGCAGGGCCATTTGCTCGGGCCCGCCGCGCCGATCGCCCGCATGGTGGCCGACCGGCGGCTCGCCTCGATGGTCTTCTGGGGGCCGCCCGGCTCCGGCAAGACCACCATCGCGCGCCTGCTGGCGGATGCCACGGACTTGCATTTCGAGCCCTTGTCGGCGGTGTTCTCGGGTGTCGCCGATCTCCGCCGGCTGTTCGAGGCGGCGCGGCTGAGGCGCGACACCGGCCAGGGCACGCTGTTGTTCGTCGATGAAATTCACCGCTTCAACCGTGCCCAGCAGGACGGTTTCCTCCCCTATGTCGAGGATGGCACGGTGACGCTGGTGGGGGCCACCACCGAGAACCCGTCTTTCGAGCTGAACGCGGCCTTGCTGTCGCGTTGCCAAGTGTTCGTGCTCAACCGGCTCGACGAGGCGGCGCTCGAGACATTGCTCGGCCGCGCCGAGGCGGAGATCGGCCGTCCGGTGCCCCTAGACGGGAATGCGCGCGCTGCCCTCAAGGCGCTCGCCGACGGTGACGGCCGCTATCTCCTCAACATGGTGGAGGAGATCGGCCATCTGCCGGGCGAGCCCGCGCTCGACGTGGCGGGCCTGACCCGGGCGGTGCAGCGCCGCGCTCCCGTCTACGACAAGGGCCAGGAAGGCCATTACAATCTCATCAGCGCGCTGCACAAATCGTTGCGCGGCTCGGATGCAAACGCCGCGCTCTATTGGCTGGCACGCATGCTGGATGGTGGTGAGGACCCGCATTATATCGCCCGCCGCCTGCTGCGCTTCGCGGTCGAGGATGTGGGGCTCGCCGATCCGACGGCACTCACCCAGGCGATTGCCGCCTGGCAGGCCTATGAGCGCCTGGGTTCGCCCGAGGGCGAACTGGCACTCGCCCAACTCGTCATCTTTCTGGCGACGGCGCCCAAATCGAATGCCGCCTATGTGGCGCTCGGCGCTGCCATGCGCCGAGCGCGCGCGACCGGGTCCTTGATGCCGCCCAAGCACATTCTCAACGCGCCGACCCGCCTGATGCGCGACCTGGGCTATGGCGCGGGCTATGAGTATGACCATCACGCCGAGGAGGCCTTCTCCGGCCAGAACTATTTTCCCGACGGCATGGCGCCGGAGGCCTTCTACCAGCCGGTCGCGCGCGGCTTCGAGCGCGACTTGCAAAAGCGCATGGAATATTGGGCGAAGCTCCGGGCGCGGCGCGCCGGCGAACCGCCGTCGGACGAGTCATGAGCGGCGTCGAAACGCGGGTGGTGGGATCCGAGGAGGGGGAACTCCGCCTCGACCGCTGGTTCCGGCGGCACTTTCCCGGTCTCTCCCATGTCGGCTTGCAGAAGCTCTTGCGCGGCGGCCAGGTGCGGGTCGACGGCAAGCGGGCGAAGAGCGGCGACCGCCTGGCGCCGGGCCAGGAAGTGCGGGTGCCGCCCATGGACTCCCAGCCGGCGCGGCCCGAAAAACGTCGGGCGCAAGCGAGCGAAGCCGACCTCCGGGCCTTGCGCGCCGCCATTCTCTATCGCGACGGCGAACTCATCGCCATCAACAAGCCGCCCGGACTCGCGGTGCAAGGCGGCACGGGTACGGAATTTCATCTCGACCTGATGCTGGATGCGATCGCCGCCGAGATGGGCGAGCGGCCGCGCCTGGTGCATCGCCTCGACCGGGACACCAGCGGTGTCCTCTTGCTGGCGGCGACCGTGGCCGCCGCCGCCAGGCTCGGCAAGGTCTTGCGCGACCGGCGGGCGCGCAAGCTCTACTGGGCCTTGATTGTCGGCGTGCCGCCCATTCGCCAGGGGCGGATCGATTTGCCGCTTGGCAAAGGCGGTGACGCGGGCCGCGAGCGCATGCGCGTCGATCCCGAGGCGGGCAAATCGGCGGTGACGTTCTACCGGGTGTTGGAGACCGCGGGCTCCCGGCTTGCCTGGGTGGCGCTCTGGCCGCGGACCGGCCGCACCCACCAGCTCCGCGCCCACATGGCGGCAATCGGCACGCCGATCCTGGGTGACGGCAAATATGGCGGCAAGGATGCCGTCCTGCCTGGTTTGGCAACTGGGCGCGGCCTGCATCTGCATGCCCGCGCTATCACCTTGCCGCGGCCCTCGGGTGGTGGGACGATCCACGTCGCGGCGCCGCTGCCGCCCGAAATGGCCGAGACGTTTCGCCTCTTTGGCTTCGATGCGGCGCGTGACGACGACCCATTCCCGGACCTGGAATAATGGCGCCGCCGCCGCGTCTCGCCATGTTCGATTGCGACGGCACGCTGGTCGATAGCCAGCAGGCGATCGTCGCCGCCATGGTCGCGGCCTGCGCGGCCTTCGATCTGCCGGTGCCGTCGACGACATCCATACTCAGGGTCGTCGGCCTGCCGATCGAGGCGGGGTTGGCGGCGCTGCTGCCCGAACATGGCCCCCGGATGCACGGCCGGGTGATCGACTTTTTCCGCGCTCGCGCCCGGGAACGCCACGGGCTTCGGGAGCAGAGCGACGAGCCGCTCTATCCGGGGGTCGTGGCTGTCTTGGAGGCGCTGGGCGAGGCGGGCGTGCTGTTGGGCATCGCCACCGGCAAGCCGCGCCGGGGCCTCCTGGCGACCCTCGATCGGCACACGCTTGGACACCATTTCGTCACCCTCAAGACGGCGGACGACGGTCCCGGCAAGCCCAATCCGGACATTCTGCTAGCCGCCATGGCGGAAGTCGGTGTCGCGGCGGAGAACACCGTCATGATCGGCGACACCAGCTTCGACATGGCCATGGCCCGGAGCGCCGGCACCCACGCGCTCGGTGTCGCCTGGGGCTATCACCCATCGGACGAGCTGGTGGCCGCCGGGGCGAGCCATGTGGTCGAGACCGGGGGCGGTCTCTTGCTGGTCGCGCGGCAATTGCTTCGAATCGGCGTTGTGGAGTAGGGCGAGCCAGATGCCGATGATGTTGAGAATGAGCAGGACTTATCGAGTTAAGGTGCCCGAGCAGGTACGCCAGCGTCTCGGGCTCAGGCCCGGCGACTTCCTTCGCTACCGCGTCGTCGGAAAGCGGGTTGCCCTGGAGCGGGTCGAAGCGGACGATCGGTTGGAGGACCCATTCACGAGCTTTGGCGAGTGGGCCGGAGAAGCCGATAGAAAGGCTTATGCCGGCCTCTAGAAGGCTGCTGACAAACCCGTTTTTGTCATTACGAGGAGGCCGGCGGCCGACGTGGCAATCCATAAATCTGAAGATTTACGGCATTTGTCTGGATCGCCACGGACGCTGCGCGTCCTCGCGACGACGGTTGGGAGGGTTTTTCAGCAACCTTCAAGCACCGCCCTTTTCGAGGCGGACGCTGTCGGCCGGCGCCCATGAAGCGCTTCTACAAGCGGGTCGCGGTCGAGGCGGGCGAGGGCGGCTTTGCCATCACCCTCGACAGCCGCGTGCTCATGAGCGCCGCCAAGGGGCATCTGCCGTTGCCGACCGAGGCGCTCGCCTCCGCCATTGCCGAAGAATGGTCGAGCCAAGGCGAATCCATCCGGCCGCACACCATGCCGCTGATGCAGCTTGCCAGCACGACCGCCGATTGGTCGATGGCCAAACGTCCCGAGGCGCTCGCCGCCGTTACCCGTTATGCCATCTCGGATCTGCTCTGCTACCGGGCCGTGGCGCCCCGGGAATTGGTCGCCCGTCAGCAACAGGCCTGGGACCCGTTGCTCGATTGGCTGGCCGACCGGCACGGCGCGCGTCTCGAGGTGACCGAGGGCATCGTGCCCGTGGCGCAGCCGCCGGCGGCACTTAGGGCGCTCGCATTGGCGGTCGGGGGCCTCGACCCCTTCGCGCTCACGACGCTCCATGTCTGGACGGCCGGCAGCGGCTCGCTGGTGCTGGGGCTGGCGCTGGTCGCGGGCCATTTGTACAGTGACGAGGCCTGGGCCCTCGCCGACCTCGACGGCACCTATCAGCGCGAGCGCTGGGGCGAGGAGCCCGAAGCCCAGCGCCGCCAGGCGAACCTCAAGGCCGATCTGGTGCTGGCGGAGCGGTTCTGGCGGATGACCCGGCACTAGCGCGCCGCCAGGGGCAATGCTATCAGCAAGGCCGGATCGCAGCAGGGAAGTGCCGATGCAGGACATTCTCCGCGAGCTCGAAGCGCGCCGCGAGGCCGCCCGCCTAGGCGGCGGCGCCAGGCGCATCGCCGCCCAGCACGCGCGCGGCAAGCTGACCGCCCGCGAGCGGATCGAGCTCCTGCTCGATGTCGGCAGTTTCGAGGAATACGACATGTTCGTCGAACATCGCAGCCACGATTTCGGCATGGCCGACCAGCGCATCCCGGGCGACGGCGTCGTCACCGGCCATGGCACGGTCAATGGCCGCCTGATGTTCGTCTTCAGCCAGGACTTCACCGTGTTCGGCGGCTCGCTCTCCGAAGCCCATGCCGAGAAGATCTGCAAGATCATGGACCAGGCGATGAAGGTGGGGGCGCCGGTCATCGGCATCAATGATTCGGGCGGCGCCCGCATCCAGGAAGGGGTGGCCTCGCTCGGCGCCTATGCCGAAGTCTTTCAGCGCAATGTGCTGGCCTCGGGCGTGGTGCCGCAAATCTCACTGGTCATGGGACCCTGCGCCGGAGGTGCGGTCTATTCGCCGGCCATGACCGACTTCATCTTGATGGTGAAAGACACCTCCTACATGTTCGTGACGGGCCCCGACGTGGTGAAGACCGTGACCCACGAAACGGTGACCCACGAGCAGCTCGGCGGTGCCGTGACCCACACGACGAAGTCGGGCGTGGCCGACCTCGCCTTCGAAAACGACGTCGAGGCGCTCCTGGAGGTGCGCCGGCTGATGGATTTCCTGCCGGCCTCCAACCGCGAGCCGCCGCCGACCCGCGAGACCGCCGATGCCATCGACCGGCCGGAGCCCTCCCTCGACACGCTGGTGCCAAGCAGTCCGAACAAGCCCTACGACATCAAGGAACTGATCCTGAAAGTGGTGGACGAGGGCGATTTCTTCGAGCTGCAACCGAACTATGCCGCCAACATCGTCATCGGCCTGGCGCGCATCGGCGGCTCCACCATCGGCATCGTCGCCAACCAGCCGCTGGTGCTGGCGGGCTGCCTCGATATCGATTCCGCGCGGAAGGCCGGCCGCTTCGTGCGCTTCTGCGACTGCTTCAACGTCCCCATCGTGACCTTCGTCGACGTGCCCGGATTCCTCCCCGGCACTGGCCAGGAATATGGCGGTATCATCAAGCATGGCGCCAAGCTGTTGTTTGCGTTTGCCGAGGCCACCGTGCCCAAGGTCACCGTTATCACCCGCAAGGCCTATGGCGGCGCCTATGACGTGATGAGTTCCAAGCATCTCAGGGGCGACATGAATTATGCCTGGCCCCAGGCCGAGATCGCGGTCATGGGGCCGAAGGGTGCTGTCGAGATCATCTTTCGCGAGGATATCGGCGACGCCGCGAAGATCGCCCAGCGGACGGAAGAATATCGCCAAAAATTCGCCAATCCGTTCGTTGCCGGCAGCCGGGGCTATATCGACGATGTGATCATGCCGCGCAACACCAGGCGGAGGATCGGGGGCGCGCTCGCCATGCTGGCCAACAAGCGGCTCGAAAACCCCTGGAAGAAGCACGACAATATCCCGCTGTAACCAACCCGGGAGCGACGAAAATGCTGAAGATTTTGGGCCGCGCGTCGTCAAGTAATGTCGCGAAGACCGTCTGGGTATGTCGCGAACTGAAGCTCGCCTTCGAGCGCAATGACATCGGCGGTGAGTTCGGCGGCAACGACAAGCCCGACTATCTGGCGCTCAACCCCAATGGCGTGGTGCCCACCATCGACGATGCGGGCTTCATCCTCTGGGAATCCAACGCCATCGTCCGGTATTTGGCGAGGAAGCACGGCTTGGGCACCCTCTGTCCGGTTGATGCCAAGGCGGCGGCCGACGCCGACCGCTGGATGGACTGGCAGCAGACGACGCTGGGGCCGGCCTTTGGCCCGTTGTTCATGCAGATCGCCCGCACGCCCGCCGACAAGCGCGATCCCGCGATCATCCGGCAAGCGACCGAGCGCACCGGCCAGATGCTGGCCCGCCTCGACGCCAATCTCGCTAAGCGGCCCTATGTGGCGGGCGAGCAATTGACCATGGGCGATATCCCGTTCGGGCCGGTGGTGCATCGCTGGTTCGGCTTTGACCTCGAACGGCCGGCGCTGCCGCATCTGGAGGCTTGGCACAAGCGGGTCGGCGCCCGCGACGCCTTCAAGCAGGCCATTCCACCGACATTGTGAGAACCCCCGGGAGCGTCGATGTTTACCAAGATACTGATCGCTAACCGGGGTGAAATCGCCTGCCGTATCATGCGGACGGCACGCCGCCTCGGCATCGGGACGGTTGCCGTCTATTCCGAGGCGGACGAGGGCGCACTCCATGTGGAAATGGCGGACGAGGCGGTGGCGATCGGGGCGGCGCCCGCGCGGGCCAGCTATTTGAACGCCACGGCGATCATTCAGGCGGCCAAGGCGAGCGGCTCCGAAGCCGTTCACCCGGGCTTCGGCTTCCTCTCGGAAAACGCGGCTTTCGCGCGCGCGCTGACCGAGGCCGGGATCGTCTTCATCGGGCCGACAGCCGAAGCCATCCAGGCCATGGGCGACAAGATCGAGTCCAAGCGGCTCGCCAAGGCGGCCGGCGTCAGCACCGTGCCCGGTCATATCGGTGTCGTCCCCGATAGCGATGCGGCGGTGCGCATCGCCCGCGAGATCGGCTATCCGGTGATGCTCAAGGCCTCGGCCGGCGGCGGCGGCAAGGGCATGCGCATCGCCCACGACGATGCGGGCGTCGTCGAGGGGTTCCAATCGGCGGCGAGCGAGGCCCGCAACAGCTTCGGCGATGCGCGCCTCTTCATCGAGCGCTATATCCAGGAGCCGCGGCATATCGAAATCCAGGTCCTCGGTGACGCCCATGGCAACATCGTGCATCTGGGCGAGCGGGAATGCTCGATCCAGCGCCGCCACCAGAAGGTGATCGAGGAGGCGCCGAGCCCGTTCCTCGACGCCCCCACCCGCCACGCCATGGGCGAGCAGGCGGTGGCGCTGGCTCGCGCGGTCGCCTATCGCTCGGCCGGTACGGTCGAGTTCATCGTCGATGGCCAGCGCAACTTCTACTTCCTCGAAATGAACACCCGCCTGCAAGTGGAACATCCGGTCACCGAAATGGTGACCGGCATCGACCTGGTGGAGGAAATGATCCGGGTGGCGGCGGGCGAGCCGCTCCGCCATCAGCAGAAGGACATCCGCTGCCACGGTTCGGCCATCGAGGCGCGCATCTATGCCGAGGACCCGGTCCGCAACTTCGTCCCCTCGACCGGCCGCCTCCAGCGCTATCGCCCGCCGCCCGAGAGCGACGGCGTGCGCATCGACGCCGGCGTGGTCGAGGGCAGCGAGATCTCGATGTTCTACGATCCGATGATCGCTAAGCTGGTGACCCACGGGCCCGACCGCGCCATCGCCATCGCCCGCATGCGCCGGGCGCTCGACGGCTTTCAGATCCGGGGCATCGCTCACAATGTCACTTTCCTCGGTGCGGTGCTGGCTTCGGCGCGCTTCGCCGAGGGGCGGCTCAGCACCGATTTCATCGCCGAGGAGTTTCCCGAGGGCTTCGCCCTCACCGCCGGCCCGGCCGGTGCCGACATGGTCGCGGTCGCCGCACTCGTGCATCTGCGGATGGTCGAGCGGGCGGCCACCATTTCCGGGCAAGTCGCGGGTCGCCGCCGCGCCGCCGCCCCACTTGGAGAGGGCGGGTCCGGCGCGGCCACATCCTTGAGCGCTGCGGCCCCCCCCTCGTCCAGTCCGGGGGCGCCGCGCCGGCAGCCGGTGGGCGCTGCCTGGGTGGTGGCGCTGGATGGCGAGCACCATGCGGTATCGGTCCGGCCGACCGACGCGGGCGCCGACGTCGAACAGGCGGGCAGGGTGCGGGCCGTCCGCGGCGCCTGGCGGCCGGGCGACCGGCTCTTCTCGGGGACCATCGACGGGCGGCCGCTTACCATGCAAGTGGATCAAGTGGGCATCGCCTATCGCCTGTCGGGCGACGGCAGCGCGGCGACGGCGCTGGTCCTTCCGCCCCATGCCGCGCGCTTGGCCCTCCTCATGCCGGTCAAGCAGCCGCCCGACACCTCGAAGTTCCTCTTGTCGCCGATGCCGGGCCTGCTGGTGTCGCTCGCCGTCGCCGCCGGTCAAGCGGTCGAGGCGGGCCAGGCGCTGGCGGTGGTCGAGGCGATGAAGATGGAGAATGTGCTGCGTGCCGAGCGCCATGGAGTGATCCGCCGGCTCGATGCCCAGCCGGGCGACAGCCTCAGGGCGGACCAGGTGATCCTGGAATTCGAATGACTGGAGGCCCAAGCCCCGCCACCCAGGTCTGTGCCGATTGCGGCCAGTTATGGGTTTGCGATCCGGCTGGCGATTGCTGGTGCATGCAATTACCGCCAGTGGGTCCGGCGGCGCCGGTCGCGGGCATGGTCTGTCTGTGCCCCTGCAAACTCGACGCGTTGACCAGGCCGGCTCGCAAATGCGTATCGGTGCGGGTCGAGGGCCGGGTGCAGGGGGTTGGCTTTCGCGCCTGGGTCGTCCGCGAGGCCGTGGCGCGTGGCCTCGATGGCTGGGTACGCAACCAAGGCGATGGCCGCGTCGAGGCGCTTCTGGCCGGCCCCGGCGCCGCGGTGGACGCCATGCTGGCGCGCTGCGGGCGAGGTCCCCGGCTGGCACTTGTGTCGGGCGTTACGACTTCCCAGGGCGACGACCCGGGCCCGGTCGGTTTTCGCCAGCAGGCGGATGCCTGAGCGTATCTCGGACGGGGGACGGTTGGGCGGGATCGCAAGCAGCGCCGAAGCGTGCCTCGGCCATGCCGCCCGGACCGAATACCGCCTCGAAACCGAGCTGGAGTGCCACGTCCACCTCGGGCATGGTCACGGGCAGGCCCAGATCCACCAACGACGTGACCCCATGCCCCCGCACGCCGCAAGGCACGATGCCGGCGAAGTGGGCGAGGTCGGGTTCGACGTTGAGGGCGATGCCATGATAGCTGACCGACCGGCGGATGCGCACGCCGAGTGCCCCGATCTTGTCCTCGCGGCCATGGCCCCGGTCGACCCAGATACCGATCCGCCCGGGCCGCCGTTCGCCCTTCACATTGAACCGGGCGAGGGTCCAGATCATCCAGTCTTCGAGCGCGCAGACGAAATTCCTGACATCGGCCCGGCGCGCCTTGAGGTCGAGCATCACATAGGCAATGCGCTGGCCCGGCCCGTGATAGGTGTAGCGACCGCCCCGGCCCGCGCGATGCACGGGAAGGCGGCCGGGGTCGAGGAGTTCCTTCGGATCGGCGCTGGTGCCGGCCGTATACAGGGGTGGATGCTCGATCAGCCAGACGAGCTCCGGCGCCCGGTGCTCGGCAATGGCCAGCACCCGGCATTCCATGGCCGCCACCGCCTCGTCATAAGGCACGGGGCTATCGGATATTCTCCATTCGACATCAGGCACGGGTGAGGTGCTCCCTCGGGCCATGGCCGCTTGAACCGGGTCGTGCAATTTGGTATTCCCCGCGTGGCCCTCTGGCAAGCGCCCAGACGGGCTTCTAGTGGTGCATGCGGTCGTGGCGGAATTGGTAGACGCGCAGCGTTGAGGTCGCTGTGGAGGAAACTCCGTGGAAGTTCGAGTCTTCTCGACCGCACCAGCACCAAAAACCTGAACTGGCCGGATGCGGCGGAACCGGGCCGGGACAAGGCGACGTTCCGCCTGAGCCCTGAGGACATGCTTGCCGGGAGAGGAAAGTCGCCATGACCATCCCGGCCGCGAGCCAAGACCCCGAAGAGACCGTCTATGTGGTGACCCCCCAGCTCATCGGCGAGGTCGCCGATGCGCTTAGGGACCGGGACGACGCGCGCGCGCGGACCCTGATCCGGCCGCTCGAGGCACCGGAGCTCGCCGACCTCTTGGAGGCGCTGGGCCCGGACGCCCGCGGCGACTTGATCCGGCTCATCAGACCGGACTTCGATCCGGAGTTGCTGCCGGAACTCGACGAGACGGTCCGCGACGAGGTGGTGGCCCAGCTACCGCCCGGGGAACTCGCCGCCGCGGTGCACGAACTCGACAGCGACGACGCGGTCTATGTCGTGGGCGAACTGGAGGAAGGGCAACGCCGCGCCGTTCTCGACGAGCTGCCGGCGGAAGACCGCATCGCGGTAGAGCAGGGCCTCTCTTACCTGGAATATACCGCCGGCCGCCTGATGCAGCGCGAACTGGTGGCGCTGCCCGCGTTCTGGACCGTGGGCAATGCCATCGACCATATGCGCGGCGAGTCGGACCTGCCGGAGGAATTCTACGACATCTTCCTGGTCGACCCCCGCAATCACCCGGTCGGCACCCTGGCGCTGAGCGGCCTGGTGCGCAACCGGCGGGGTGTCCGGCTGAGCGACATCATGGATCCCGATCTCACCGTGGTTCCCGTCACCATGGACCAGGAGGAGCTCGCCTTCCTGTTTCGCCAGCAGGATTTGACCTCGGCTCCCGTGGTCGATCCCGACGGCCGGCTGATCGGTGTCATCACCATCGACGACGTGGTGGACGTGATCGACGAGGAGGCGGAAGACGATTTGATGAAGCTGGGCGGCGTGAACGAGGACGACCTTTATCGCGCCACCATGGCCACCATGCGCGCGCGCTTCACCTGGTTGTTTGTCAATCTGTGGACGGCGGTGCTGGCCTCGCTGGTTATCTCCCAGTTCGAAGCGACCATCGAGAAGATCGTGGCGCTCGCCGTGCTGATGCCGATCGTGGCGTCCATGGGCGGCAACGCGGGGACCCAGACGCTGACGGTCGCGGTCAGGGCGCTGGCGACCCACGAGCTCACCCCGGCCAACGCGCTCCGGATCGTCTGGAAAGAAGTTCTGGTCGGCGGGTTCAACGGCCTTCTGTTCGCGGCCATCATCGGCATGATTGCCTGGGCCTGGTTCTCCGCCCCGGCGATCGGCGGGGTCATCGCGCTCGCCATGGTTTCGAACATGTTGATCGCCGGCTTTTGCGGCATCGCGATCCCGCTCGGCCTCGACCGCATCGGCATCGACCCGGCCGTCGCCTCGACGGTGCTGTTGACGACGGTCACCGACGTGATCGGCTTCTTCCTGTTTCTCGGGCTCGCCACATGGATTTTGATCTGATGCCGATTATCCGCGACGCCCGCGACGCCGACGGGCTCGTTGCCCTGATCCACGGCTGTTGGGCGGAATATCCGGGCTGCGTCATGGACGTGGCGGAAAACCCGGAGCTGCTCCAGATCGCGACTTGGTCGGCGGCCCGGGGCGGCCGGTTCTGGGTCGCGGAGGCCGAGGGCTGGATCGTGGGCAGTGCCGGCATCGTTCCGGCCGTCGACCCGGCCGGCCAGGAAATGGTCAAGCTCTATGTGGCGCGGGCCGCCCGGCGACAAGGGCTCGGTGCCCGGTTCATCCGGATGGTCGAAGCCGAGGCGCGCCAACGCGGCGCCCGCTCAGTCGAACTCTGGTCGGATGCGCGTTTTTTCGACGCCCACCGGCTGTATCGGCGAAACTTCTATGTCCAGCGCGCCGATAGCCGCGCTTTGGGCGACCTATCCCATAGCGTCGAATACCACTTCGCGAAGCGCCTGTAAGCCGCGGTCGGGGTGGGCAAATTGGGAAAGTCAGCCCGACGGCGGGTGCTATACTGCGAGCCGAGATTGCTTGAAGGAGGAACCGCATGCTTTCCGATCCCATCGTCATCGTCGGCATGGCCCGCACGCCCATGGGCAGTTTCCAGGGCGAGCTGTCGGAGGTCTCGGGCCCCGATCTCGGCGCCGTCGCCATCAAGGGCGCGCTGGCGCGGGCCGGCATCAAGCCCGAGGATGTGGACGAGGTCATCCTTGGCTGCGTCCTCCCCCACGGCCAGCGCCAGGGTCCGGCGCGCCAGGCGGCGGCCTTCGCCGGCATCCCCATGTCGACCGGCGCGACGACCATCAATAAGCTCTGCGGCTCGGGCATGAAGGCGGCCATGCTGGCCCATGACCTGCTCGCGGCGGACACCAACAAGGTCATGGTGGCGGGCGGCTTCGAGAGCATGAGCAACATCCCCTACATGATGCTGAAGGCGCGCGCCGGCGCCCGCATGGGCCATACCGACATGCTCGACGCCATGTTCTGGGACGGCCTGGAAGATGCCTATGAGAAGGGCAAGCTGATGGGACATTTCGCCGAGGACACGGCAACCCATTACCAGTTCACCCGCGAAGCGCAGGACGCCTTCGCGGTGCGCTCATTGGCCCGGGCGAAGAAGGCCAACGAGGATGGCAGCTTCAAGAATGAAATGGTGCCGGTGACGGTCAAGGGCCGGCGCGGCGAGAAGATCGTCGACCGGGACGAGCAGCCGTTCACCGCGGTTATCGAGAAGATCCCGACCCTCAAGCCGGCCTTTGCCAAAGACGGCACGGTGACGCCGGCCAATTCCAGCTCGATCTCCGACGGTGCCGCGGCGCTGGTGCTGATGCGCCGTTCCGAGGCCGAGCGCCGCGGCCTGACGCCGCTCGCCACCATCGTCGGCCATAGCACCCACAGCCAGGAGCCGCGCTGGTTCACCACGGCGCCTATCGGCGCCATCGGCAAGGTGCTGGACAAGGCCGGCTGGAAGGCGAGCGACGTCGGTCTCTATGAGGTGAACGAGGCATTTGCCGTCGTCACCATGGCGGCCATGCGCGACTGCGGCCTCTCGGCCGACAAGGTGAATGTGCATGGCGGCGCCTGTGCCCTCGGCCATCCCGTCGGTGCTTCGGGTGCCCGGATCGTCGCCACCCTGATCAATGCCATGCACAAATATGGCGTCGAGCGGGGTGTCGCCAGCCTCTGCATCGGCGGCGGCGAGGCGACGGCCATGGCGATCGAGCGGGTGAATTGAGGGCGGGCGTATGACCCGGCGGCTGATCTCGTCCGGTTCCGACTTCGAGAAAGCGTGGGGTTATTCGCGCGCCGTGGTGGACGGCGACATGATCTTTGTCGCCGGTACCACCGGCTTCGATTATGCGGCCGGCACCATCGCCGACGATGTCGTCAGCCAGGCGCGGCAATGTTTCAAGACCATCCAGGCGGCCTTGGCGGAGGCTGGATCGAGCCTCGCGGACGTCGTGCGCGTCACCTATTATTTGACGAGCCGCGAGGATTGGCAGCGTTGCGGCCCGGTCTTCGGCGAGGTCTTCGGCAACATCCGTCCGGCCGCGACCGGACTGATCTGCCAGATGATCGACCCGCGCATGAAGATCGAGATCGAAGTGACCGCCAAGTGCCGGTCCTAGCGGGGAGTTGGCTATTGCCGACAGTCCTGATCACCGGCGCCAATCGCGGCATCGGCCTGGCGCTTGCCACGCAATATGCGGGCGCGGGCTGGCGCGTGCATGCCACGGCGCGCGATCCCAAGTCGGCGCGCGAGCTTCGGGCGCTTGCGGGCGATGTGCATGTGCTGGCGCTGGATGCCAATGATGACGGCTCGATCCGGACGCTCGCCGGCAACCTCAAGGGCGAGGCCATCGACGTGCTGTTCAACAATGCCGGCATCGCGGCGCGCCAGGCGTCGAGCCTCGGCCACCTCGACGCGGCTGCCTGGGCCGAGGCCTTCCGGGTGAACGCCATCGCGCCGGTGCTGATCGCCGAGGCGCTCGCGAATAGCGTAGCCGCCAGCCGGCAGAAGAAGATGGCCATGGTCTCGACCCAACTCGGCAGCATCGCGCTCAATGGCGGCGGACGCTATGCCTATGGCTCCAGCAAGGCGGCCCTCAACATGGCCGGCGTGTCGCTCGCCCGCGACCTGAGAGGCCGGGGCATCGCCGTCGTGCTGTTGCATCCGGGCCATGTGCGCACCGACATGGGCGGTTCGTCGGCGCCGGTGTCGCCCGCCGCGAGCGCCACCGGCATGCGCCGGGTCGTGGACGACCTGACGCTCGCGGGCAGCGGCCAGTTCATCAATTACGATGGGATGAAAATTCCCTGGTAAGGAGCCGTGTGGTTATGTCCCGGACGGTGCAAGTCGATCGCGACGGCGCCATTGCCATTGTCGTCTTGAACCGTCCCGAGGTTCTGAACGCGGTCAATGAGGAATTGCGAGACGCCTTTGTGGCGACGCTCGGCGCCTTGAACGCCGACCCCACCGTGGCGGCCGTCGTGATCACGGGGGCGGGCGAACGGGCGTTTTCGGCGGGCCAGGATATCGCGGTCTCACTGCGTCTCAGGGCGGACACTGTCGGCGACTGGTTTCGGGGGATGCGACGCTTCTATCAGGCGATCCGCGAGATGGATAAGCCCGTGGTGGCGGCACTCAACGGCTTGGCGGCCGGCGCCGGCTTCCAGGTGGCGCTGCACGGCGACATGCGCATTGCCCATGCCGGCGTGTCCTTGAGCCAGCCCGAGGTGGATGCCGGGCTCCCCAGTATTCTCGGCTCCATGATCATGCGCGAGGTCATGGGCCTCTCGCGCACAGTCGAGATGGCGCTGTCGTGTCGCCAGGTGCCGGCGGAGGAGGGGCACCGCCATGGCTTGATCAGCGAGATCGTGCCGGCAGGCGAGGTGCTGCCGCGCGCGGTCGGGCTCGCGCGCTCGCTCGCCGAGAAGCCGCCCATCGCCCTTAAGCTCATCAAGCGGCGGGTGCGCGAGGCGACCCAAGCCGCCTTCGACGATGCCATCGACGCTTCGCTTCGCCTGCAACGCCAGGCCTTTGCGTCCGGCGAACCGCGCCAAGCCGCCGAGGCGTTCCTGGCCCGGCGCCGGGCCAGGGCGTAAGTCGGCGATGGACAAGGCCGTCCTTCTCGGCCATGCGGGCGACGTGGCCATCGTCACCCTCAATCGGCCCGAGGTGTTGAACGCCCTCGACGAACGGCTGCTTGAGGATTTCATCGCCGCACTTCGGGCGGTCAACGCCGATGAACGGGTCGGGGCGGTGGTGTTGACGGGGGCGGGGACGCGCGCTTTTTCCGCCGGCCAAGACCTCGCCATGGCGACCGAGCTCACGGCCGAGACCGTCGGACCCTGGTCCGGCGGCTGGGCGGCCTCTATCAGTCGGTGCGCGATCTCGACAAGCCATCGGTCGCTTCGCTCAACGGTGTGGCGGCCCGTTTCGGGTTTCAGGTGGCGCTTCATGCCGACGTCAGGGTCAGCCATCCCGGTGTCCGCATGAGCCAGCCCGAAGTCGCGGCCGGCATCCCCAGCGTCGTCGGCATGTGGATCATGAAGGAAGTGATCGGCCTCGCCCGCGCCATCGAAATGTCGCTGACCTGCCGCTTCCTGACGGCGGCCGAATGTCTCGATTGGGGCTTGATCGACTATCTTGTCCCCCAAGACCAAGTCATGGATAAAGCCCTCGAGATCGCGCGCGGGCTGGCATCCAAGCCGGCCTTGGCGATGCGGCTCTCCAAGCAGCGCATGCGGGCACTCACCCAGCCAGGCTATGACGCGACCATCGAGGCGGCCGTTCGCATCCAAAGCGAGGCCTTCGCGACCGGCGAGCCCGGGCGCGTGGCCGCGACGTTCCTGGCCGAGCGCGCGGCGCTGAAGTCGGGCGGGAAGACCTGAGGCCATGCAGGCGCCGCTCGACATTCGCCACCTTGACGGCATCGCCATCGTGACCCTCAACCGCCCGGCGGTGCTCAACGCCATCGACCGGGAGCTCCGACTTGCCTTGACCGAGGCGCTCCGCGCCCTTAACGCCGAACATGGGGTGCGCGCCATCGTGCTGACCGGCGCGGGCGAGCGGGCGTTCACCGCTGGCCAAGACCTGGCGGAGCTGGCTGGCCTCGATGCGGAAGGCGGCGCCGAATGGCTCCGTTCGCTTGGCGATCTCTATCAGGCGATCCGCGACCTCGATAAAGGCTGTGTCGTGGCCCTGAATGGCCTGGCGTCGGGCGCGGGATTGCAGATCGCGGGCCATGCCGACATGGCGCTGGCCCATCCCGACGTTCGTCTCGGCCAGCCGGAGATCGACGCGGGCCTGCCCAGCGTTCTGGGTCCCTGGATCATGCGCCAGGCGATGGGTCTGGCGCGCGCCCAGGAAATGTCGCTCTCGGCCCGCTTCGTGACGGCCGAGGCGTGCCTGCATTATGGCCTGGTGAACGAAATTGTGCCGCGCGCGGACTTGGTCCGTATCGCCATCGTCCGTGCCGCGACGATTGGCGCCAAGCCGAAGATGGCACTTCGCCTCACCAAGCAGCGCTTCCGCCAGACGACCCAGGCAAGCTGGGATGCGACGGTCGCGGCCGGCGTCGATCTGGTCCGACAAGCCTTCGCAACCGGCGAGCCGCAACGGGTGGGGGCGGCATTCCTCGCTCGAGCCAAGACAAAATCACGTCAGGGATAGGGCCATGGCCATTCTCGAAAGCAACATCAACCCGCGCGCCGATGAATTCCGCGCCAACGCCGCCGCCATGCGCGGGTTGATCGACGACCTGGCGCGGAAGCTCGTCCAGGTCAAAGAGGGTGGCGGCGCGCGCGCGCGGGATCGTCATGTGGCGCGCGGCAAGCTCTTGCCGCGCGAGCGGGTGCGGGCCGTCCTCGATCCGGGCACGCCGTTTCTCGAACTCTCGCAGCTTGCCGCCCACGGCATGTATGGCGACGAAGTCCCGGCCGCCGGCATCATCACCGGGGTCGGCCGCGTCTCGGGGCGGGAATGCGTCATCGTCGCCAACGACGCCACGGTCAAGGGCGGCACCTACTACGCCATGACCGTGAAGAAGCATCTCCGGGCCCAGGAGATCGCCATAGCGAACCGCCTGCCCTGCATCTACATGGTGGATTCGGGTGGCGCCAACCTGCCCGAACAGGACCAGGTGTTTCCCGACCGCGACCATTTCGGCCAAATCTTCTTCAATCAGGCCAACATGTCGGCGGCCAACATCCCGCAGATCGCGGCGGTCATGGGCTCGTGCACGGCCGGCGGCGCCTATGTGCCGGCCATGTCCGACGAGGCGATCATCGTCAAGGGCAAGGGCACGATCTTCCTCGGCGGGCCGCCCCTCGTGAAGGCCGCGACCGGCGAGGTGGTGAGCGCCGAAGAGCTGGGCGGCGCCGACGTGCACAGCCGAACGTCGGGGGTCACGGACCATTATGCCCTCGACGATCGCCATGCCCTTGCCCTGGTGCGCCGGATCGTCGCCAATTTGAACCGGCGGAAGCCCATGACATTGGATGTCCGGCCGCCCCGCGAGCCTGGCGCCGATGCGCGTGAGATCTATGGCGTCGTACCCACGGACACGCGCAAGCCCTATGACGTGCGCGAGGTGATCCTGCGCATCGTCGACGGCAGCGAGTTCGACGAATTCAAGCGGCTATACGGGACGACGCTGGTCACGGGCTTCGCCCGTATCCACGGCTATCCTGTCGGCATCGTCGCCAATAACGGCATTCTGTTTTCTGAGTCGGCGCTCAAGGGCGCGCATTTCATCGAACTTTGCGCGCAACGCGGCATCCCGCTCGTCTTCCTGCAGAACATCACCGGGTTCATGGTGGGTCGCAAATACGAGGCGGGCGGCATTGCCAAGGACGGCGCCAAGATGGTGACCGCCGTCGCCTGCGCCCGGGTGCCGAAATTCACGGTCATCATTGGCGGCAGTTTCGGGGCCGGCAATTACGCCATGTGCGGGCGCGCCTACCGGCCGCGTTTCCTCTTTATGTGGCCGAACGCGCGCATTTCCGTCATGGGCGGCGACCAGGCGGCGCATGTTCTGGCCCAGGTGCGGCGCGACGGGATCGAGGGGCAGGGCAAGACCTGGTCCGAGGACGAGGAGGCGGCTTTCAAGGCGCCGGTCCGCGCCCAATACGAGACCCAGGGCCATCCCTATTACGCGACCGCCAGGCTGTGGGATGACGGGATCATCGATCCGGCGGATACGCGCATGGTGCTGGGCCTCGGTATATCGGCGGCCCTCAACGCGCCCGTGGAAGAAACCCGCTTCGGCGTCTTCCGCATGTGATCCGGTGGTCCCAGGTTCGATAGAGAGGGGCGAATGATTGCAGCGATCCGCAGCCGGTTCGGACCGCTCCTCTTCACCGGTGCGTTGCTGCTGTTGATCTCGGTCGCGGTGACGGATCGAATCGGCAGTTGGTTTCATCTTGTGATGCTGGCGAGTGTGGGCGCCAGCGCGGCGGCGATCCAGGTTATGTATCCGGAGAACCGCCTGTTCACCCTCGCTTTCGCCAATCTGCTCGGTGTCTACACCTTGATCTTCACATTTTTCGTGCAGGCGAATTTCGCCGCCCTCGCCACCTGGGCGCAGAATGTGGGTTTCGTGCTGCCGATCGGGGCTTTTCTTGGCGGCATCTGGCTCAGGCGCCTATCCATCCGGGCGATCGTCATGTCCGAACGACTGCGGGACGAACGGCATCTCGGCCATGTCTTTCTTTGGCTGGTGCCGGTCTTCGCCATCGGCGGATTGACCTTCTGGATACCGGGCCGGGGGATTGCTCCGCAAACGGCCGATCTCCTGTTCGTCCTGGCGATGGCCGGAATCGCCGCCATCGTGTTCTGGGTCAGCCGAGATGTCTCGACGTTCATGATCGACACGGGCCTGTTGTTCGAGGAACTCTTCCATCGGGTGCGGGCTCTCGTCGCGCCGGCCTTCGCCTTCTTCACCTTTTATTCCTTGCTGATCATCCTGTTTGCTTGCCTATACAGGGTCATCGACCGCTATTCGGAATTGCCGCAATTCATGCGCGCCGGCGAGCCCTATCATGTGTCGTTTCAGGATAGCCTCTATTTTTCGCTGATCACGCTCGCCACCGTCGGCTATGGGGATATTGTGCCGCGCACCGCCTTGATGCAGGTTCTGGTCGCGACCCAGGTCGTCTCCGGCCTGTTGCTGCTCTTGTTCGGCTTCTACGAGATTGTTAGCTATGCGCGCGAGCGGCGGCACCGTCGCGGCGACACCGATTCCTGAGGTCGCGTCCATGCTCGAAAGCCTGTTGATTGCCAACCGTGGCGAGATCGCCTGCCGGATCGCCCGGACATCCCGGCGGCTGGGCATCCGCACGATCGCCGTCTATTCACAAGCCGACCGGGAGGCGCTGCATCTGGCGAGCGCCGACCAGGCGGTCTGCATCGGACCGGCGCCCGCCCGCGAGAGCTATTTGAACGGCGCGGCCATCATCCGGGCGGCGCGGGCCATCGGGGCGGCGGCGATCCATCCGGGTTACGGGTTTCTCTCGGAGAATGCCGACTTCGCCGAAGCCTGTTTGGCGGCGGGTCTCGTCTTCGTTGGTCCGCCACCCGCGGCCATCCGCGCCATGGGCTCCAAGAGTGCGTCCAAAGACATCATGCGCCAGGCGGGTGTGCCGCTGGTGCCCGGTTATCACGGCGACGACCGCTCGATGGCGGTCTGGGCCGAGGCCGCCGATGCCATCGGCTATCCGGTCCTGGTCAAGGCGTCCGCCGGTGGCGGCGGGCGCGGCATGCGCATTGTCGATCGGCCCGAGGCCCTTGGCCGCGCCGTCGAGGGCGCGCGCCGCGAGGCCATGGCCGCCTTTGCCGACGACAGCCTGTTGCTCGAGAAATATCTGCCCCGCCCGCGCCATGTCGAGGCGCAAGTGTTCGCCGACAGCCATGGCAATGTGGTGCATCTCTTCGAGCGCGATTGCTCGATCCAGCGCCGCCATCAGAAGATCGTCGAGGAGGCGCCGGCGCCGGGTCTCGCCCCCCGGACGCGCCAGGCGCTCGTCGAGGCGGGTGTCGCCGCGGCCCGGGCGATTGGCTATGTGGGCGCCGGGACGGTCGAATTTCTGGTCGACCCGGCGGGCGCCTTCTATTTCATCGAGATGAACACGCGGCTCCAGGTCGAACACCCGGTCACCGAGTTCATTACCGGCCGCGACCTAGTGGAGTGGCAGCTTCGGGTCGCGTCGGGCGAGCGGCTGCCGGTGGACCAGGCGGGCCTGACCCAGACCGGCCACGCCATCGAGGTTCGCCTCTGCGCCGAGGACCCGGCGCGCAAGTTCCTGCCCCAGACCGGCGTCCTCAGGCACCTCAGATATCCCGAGGCGAGCACCCATGTGCGGGTCGATAGCGGTGTGCGCCAGGGCGACGCCATCGGCATGCATTACGATCCGATGTTCGCGAAGCTGATCGTCTGGGACCACGACCGGCCGGCGGCCTTGCGCCGGCTGCGCCGCGCCTTGGCGGACACCCAGATCGCCGGGGTGGTGACCAATCTCGGCATCTTGCAGGCGATTGCGGGCCATCCCGCGTTTGCGGCTGGCGATGTCCACACCCACTTCATCGAGCAGCACACGACCGACCTGATACCCACGGCGAGCCCGGCGCCCGACCGAGTTCTGGCATTGGCGACGCTCTATCTGCTGGCCGGACGAAGTGCCGCCGCCAGGGTCCAAGCGGCGGCATCGCCCGATCCCTATTCGCCCTGGCACGATGTGGGCGGCTGGCGCGTCAACGACCGGGGTCGGGACCCGATCCATTTGCTCGACGGCGCCAGGCGGGTCGATGTGGGTGTCGCTTACGAAGCGCCGGGTTATCGCCTGACTTTGCCGGAGGGAGACGTGGTGGCGTCGGCGGAGATCGACCGGAATGGCGATCTGGTCGCCGATCTCGATGGCGTGCGGTTGACGGCCGCCATCGTCAGTGACGGCGCCGAACTGGTGCTGATGGTGGACGGCGCCAGTCACCGTCTCACGGTGCATGATCCGATGGCCGCCGCCGCTGGCCCGGAAGTGGACAGCGGCGCGTTGACCGCGCCGATGCCGGGCAAGATCGTCAAGGTGCTGGTCAAGGCGGGCGATGAGGTCAAGCGTGGCGCGCCGCTGATCGTGCTCGAGGCGATGAAGATGGAGCACACCATCAACGCGCCCGCCGATGGCCGGGTGCGGTTGGTTGCCTTTGCCGTGGGGGATGTGGTGGAGGAGGGCGTCGAGCTGGTTGCCTTCGGCGACGGCGAGGCCGCGTGAGGGCATGCCCCTGCATTTGATCAAAATGGCCGTGGGCGTCGACGACGTGGCGACGCTGGCCGCCTGGCAGCGCCGCCGCCGGAGCGAGGCGAAGGCGCGCGGCGACCAGCCCGTCACGCGCCACCTCACGCGCAATACCCCGCGCCGTGGCGACGAAATCCTCGATGGCGGCTCGCTCTATTGGGTTTTTCGCGGCCAAGTTCAGGTGCGTCAGAAAATTGTCGGTATCACGACGGCCGAGAACGCCGAGGGCGAGAAAAGGTGCGCCATCATGTTGGCGGCCCGCTTGCACCGGGTGGTGCCGCGGCGCCATCGGCCATTCCAGGGTTGGCGTTATCTGGATGCGACCCTGGCACCGCCCGATATCGCGGACATGGCGGCCGGCCCGGGCAAGCTGCCGCCGGCGCTGGCCGCCGAACTCCGCGACCTTGGCTTGATCTGATCCGAGCCGCGCGACCCGATCAGGCGGCCAACGCCCGCTCCAGAAAGTCCAACCGGTCCTGGCCCCACAATAACGTGTCGCCGGAGACATAGGTCGGGATGCCGAAGACGTCGCGCCGGATTGCCTCGTCGGTGTTCATCTCGAACTGTTCGCGCACGGCCTTGTCTTCCGAGGCGGCGAGCAGGATGTCGCCCGCATAGCCGTTTTCGTCGGCAATCGCCTGCAACGTCTCGCTGTCGTTGATGTTGCGATCCTCGGCCCAGACGGCGCGGGGGAGTGCGAAGACCAGCGGCGCCGGGTCGGCGCCAAAGCGCTCCGCCGCGATGACGAGGCGCGCCGCCCGGCTCTGGGCCACCGGGTAGTAGCGCGGCTTGTCGCTGATGGCGAGGCCGCGAAACTCGGCCCAGCGCCGCATCTCCAGCTTGCCGTATTTGCGGTGCGAGTCGGAGCGCTCCGGCGGATCGTCGCTGCCCAAGAGGCGCAGCATCATCTCCTTCAAATCGACCGGGTGGTAGCGAATGGTGGCGCCGGCATTCAGCGCGATCTCTTCGAGCCGCTTCTGGCCGAGATAGACCCAGGGCGAGTTGAGGCAGAAATAATAGTCGATGGTCTTGCTCATGGGCCTTGTCCTTTTTCGAACGATCGGTTGAGGCGCCGCGCCACTTCCTCGGCGATGGCGGGCGAGGCGGTGAGCCCCGGCGACTCGATGCCGAAGAGATTGATCAGGCCGGGGACCCCGTGCGCTTCCGGCCCCTGGATCATGAAGTCGGGCTGCGGTTCGCCGGGGCCGTGGATCTTGGGTCGGATGCCGGCATAGGCGGGCACCAGGGCGTTGTCCGCCAAGTCCGGATAGTAGGTGCGCACCGCCGCGTAGAACTTGTCGGCGCGCGCCGGGTCGACTTCATAATCGAGCGCCTCCACCCATTCCAGGTCGGGGCCGAACTTGCACTGGCCGCCCATGTCGAGGGTCACATGCACGCCCAGCACCGCCGGCCCGGGCATGGGGTAAACCAGGCAGCCGAATGGCTGCCGACCGCTCATGGAAAAATAGCTGCCCTTGGCCAGGTGGCGAGGCGGAATCGAGGCGGGGCGCAGTCCCTTGATGGCGGTCGCTATGTTCTGGGCGTGGAGACCGGCGCTATTGATCACGGTTCGAGCGACGAGCGACATGGGCTCGGCCCCGCCGACATCGAGGCGGATGCCGTCGTCCCGGACGGCGCCGCCTTGGACCGGGCTCAAGAAGGCGAGCATGGCGCCATGGGCCTCGGCGTCGCCCTGATAGGCGAGCATCAGCAGGTGGCTGTCGATGATGCCGGTCGAGGGTGAGAGCATCGCGGCGACGCAGCGCACCGCCGGTTCCATGCCGCTTACGTCTTGGGAACTAAGCATGCGGAGGTCGCCAACGCCGCTCTTCGCCGCCTGCTCTTTCAAGGCATGGAGCTTTGCGATCTCATCCCAGGCGCAGGCGACGATCAATTTACCGCAGTTGCGGTGCGGCACACCATGTTCGGCACAGTAATCATAGAGAAATCGCTTGCCCTCGACACAAGCCCGTGCCTTGAAACTACCGGGGGGATAATAGATACCGGCATGAATGACCTCGCTATTGCGCGAACTGGTCTCGGTACCGATCGTGTCCGCCGCCTCGAGTACGATCACCTCGCGCCCGGCGATCGCGAGGCGGCGGGCCACCGCCAACCCGACGACGCCCGCCCCGATAACGATGCAATCTACCCTCTCCATTGCGCCACCCAAGACCCTGTGTCCCGTTCGCGAGCTTGCCAGTGGCTCAATCTGCGGACAGCGACCGGGGCGGTCAACCCGCTCGGATCGCTCGGATCACATGGAAGTGACGGCCGCTTACCCGATGACGGGTTGAGCGCGTCCCCCGCAATCGGCGATGATGGAGCATGACAGTTTGGTTGCATGCCCGCTTGGTCGATCCGATCGTCCCGCTGCTTTGCTTGATCCTGTACTGCGGCACCGCCACCGCCGCGCGGGCGAGCGGCGACGTGCCGGCGCAGTGGCTGGGCGCTTGGCCGCACACCGACTTTAGCCGCCGGCTGACGCCGCAGATGGACATGGTCAGCGGTGGCCGGCCGCGTGACGCCATCCCGCCGATCGACGCGCCGACTTTCGTGGCGGCCGGCGATGCCGGCAGCTTCCTCCGCGCGAAGGATTCGGTGGTGAGCGTTGCCATCGGTGGCGAGCGCCGGGCCTATCCGCTCAGCGTGCTGCTCTGGCATCAGGTGGTGAACGACACGGTCGCGGGGGCTGCGATCGCCGTCACCTATTGCCCGCTCACCGACGCCGCCCAGGTCTTCGAGCGGCGGGTCAACGGCCGGGACGTGAGTTTCGGCACGTCGGGCATGCTGGGGCGCTCCAACACCATCCTCTGGGACCGGGCGGGCGAGAGCTGGTGGCAGCAATACACCGGCGAGGCGATCGTGGGCGCGGCGGTCGGCCAGCGCCTGGTGGCGGTTGCCGCCCGGGTCGAGGCTTTTGGGCAATTCCTTGTCCAGGCGCCCGCGGGCCAGGTGCTGGCGCCACCCAACCCCAGCCTCGGCCAATATGGCGTCAATCCATTCACCGGTTACGATCAGGCGCAATGGCCATTCCTCTACCGCGGCACCTTCCCCAAGGGTCTGGCGCCCATGATGCGCGTCGTGGCCGTGGATGGCGAAGCGTGGAGCTGGAGTTTGTTGCGCGCGCGCGGGCGAACCGAGGCGGGCGATCTGGTCATCAAGTGGGAGGCGGGCCGCGCATCCGCCCTGGACAAGGCCGCCGTGTCGGAAGGCCGGGACATCGGCAGTATTGTCGTTCAGCGCCGTGGGCTCCAGGGTTGGGAAGATGCCCGGCATATGGTCAGCTTTGCATTCGCGTTCCACGCCTTTCACCCGACAGCGCCCATCCATGTCAATTGCGCCGCGGGGGCGAGCGGTTGGGACGTGGAGCCGCCGCTCGCCTGCACTCCGGGGCCAAGCGGCACGCGCTGAAGGCTGCGCCGCCACCCGGGCTCAGCGCGCGAGCGGGCGCTTCACCATGGCCACGAACGCCGGCTCGCACGCTTGGGCGAGCTTGTCGGTGGCCACGCAACGCACGAACACATGGCCGCCCGGGCTCTCCAGCACCGCGCCCAAGAGTGTGTGGCCCGGCAGGGGCGACTGCGGGCCGCCCGGCATGCCGGAGAGGAACGTGCCGCTCGCCCGGAAGAGATGCAGCCTGGTGCCGCCCACCTCTTCGACGCTCACCCGCGCGCCGAGCCGCTCGCGCGGCTCCTGGAATTGGCCATACCAACGCTCGATATTGGCCGCCGCCGTCCCGCCCTGCCCGGCGCCGAAATGGAAGAAGCTGCATTGGCCTTCGGGCCCGCCGCTTGGATCGGCGATGGCGAGCTCGGCCTTGCGCATGGCCGAGGTGGGTGCCGTCGCCCGCCAGCCCGGCGGTACCTGGAACGTAAACTCGCCGACCGTAACAGGCGTCTGGGCACGCCCCGCACTCGCCACCATCGCCAGCAACATGAACAACAGCATAGGTAGGCGCACGGACTTTACCTCTCTAGCGCGGGGGCCGGGTTATGCGCTAGCCGCGAAAATTTCGGGCTCGCGGTCGGCGAGTTCCCGGTTCAAGCGCTCGCGATCGCCAACCAGTTCACGATACCACTCGATGCGGGCGCCATAATGCTGGGCGAGGAGACGCTTCTCGCGCACATAGCGGCGCCCGGCCGCCCCCAGCTCGCGCCGCCGGGCGCCGTCCTCGATGAGATCGCGAAGCTGCCGGCGGAGTTCGTCGCGCCCGCCGAATAGCACCCCGCCGCCGCTCTCGGTGACGGTCCGCCCGTAGACCGTGGGCGAGGCGAGTACGGCGACCGAATGGGCCGCCGCCTCGATGAATTTGAGGTCCGACTTGGTCCGGTTGAACTCGGTGTCGGCAAGCGGCATGAAGCTGATATGCGAGCGGCCCAGGATCTGCCCATAGGTGGCATAGTCGCACATCGCCGTGAAATTCTTGTTGGCCGTCGCCAGCGCCTCGAAGAATCGCCGGTCATGGACGACCTCGACACGCACATGGCCGCGGCGGCGCAGAACCTCGTTCAAGACCTCCATATAGGGCGCCCAATCTGGCGCCCGGTTCAAGGCGCCGAAAAAGAGCGTCACATCGACGTCGCCGTCGAGATCGCGCGGCGGCGGCAATTGGGCGATCTGGTTCTCGAACACCCGCACGTTTGGATTATATGGCCGGATCAGCGCCGCCAGGGGCTCGGTCGAGACTTGCACGGCATGGACGCCGGTGTAGCTCAAATAGCCACCCTCGGCGATGGCCGGCCAGCGGTTCGGGTGATCGTCCCAGTCGGCGACCGCGACATAGCCTTCCGTGGCCAAGCGGCCGAGGAACCCATAGGTGTCGGGGCGCCCATAGATGCGCCGGCTGAGGATTGCCACCTTGTCTTGGGGGTTCCTGAGCACGGGGAGCGTTTCCAGGGTCACGGTCGATTGCACGCCCGGCCGGGTGGCGAGGAACGCCGCCGGCTGGTGAACGCGGATGTCGTTCACGGCCGCCTGCGGCGCGATGCAGACATGCTGGATGGTGAGCGGCCGCACCGGCCGGCGGGTCGCGCGGATGACGAACTGCAAGGCGCTCGCCCGCGCCTGGAACCGCGCCGTGTCGACGCCAAACGCGCTCAATGCCGGTGCCACGGACTTCAGGAACGCATCGAAGGCCGGCCGGTCGAACACCCGGGGAAAAGCGTCGACCACGCTAAGCCCGGCCTCGCGAAACATCGCGACCATTGAATCGAGGGTGAAGAAGCGGAGATGGGTGCGATCCAGCAGCCCCGAATCGGCATAGGTCCAGCGGCCATGCAGCAGGTCCTGGAGGATCGAGAAATGCTGCACGTTCGGGATGCAGGCGAGCATCAGCCCGTCGTCGCCGAGATGGCTGGCATGCGCCTTCACCACCGCCCAGGGATCGCGGAGATGCTCCAAGAGGTCGCCATAGACGAGGCAGTCGGCGCGCTCGCCGGTTGCCAGCACCGTGTCGAGGGCGACGCTCTCCACGTCGACCCGCACCACCCGGTCGAGGCGCGTCTGGGCGACCTCGGCCGCCGCCGCGTCCAGTTCGATGCCGATATAGCGGGCATCCGGGTTCAGGCGCTTGTAGGCCGCGCCCAGCGCCCCGGCGCCGCAGCCCACTTCCACCACCGTCGCCGCGTCGCGCGGCAGCAGGCGCAGCAGATCGCCATTCACCTGCTCGTAATAGTCCGGCACCGAACTCTTTTCGGTCACTGAAGCCGATTCCCTTGCCAAAGCCCGCGCCTCGCTTGCCTACAGGATTAGGGCCGCCGAGTGAACCGGGTCGGATCGCCGCGCCGCCTCGGCGCCACCTTCGAAGTTGCTTTTGCGGAAAATATTGGCTTCGGATACACCCGAGCAAACCCAATAAGTGTGTGATAATACGATAAACACGAAAAATAATGAAAAAATGGTTCGCACCTTATATATTGTATCGAAATATAATTCGATAATCACTATATCCGATTGCTACCAGCTTGTCACGCTCCACGTAGGGTCGTGGCCGCCCTGAAAATTGGCTTCGTTCGGTAAAAATGACTTTGCGGAAATCAAACACATCAGGGTCATGTAATTATGTATTATGTCCCCTTAATTCCCTAAAACCCTTTTTGTCTTTGCGACGAGCCGGTAGGCCGACGGGGCAATCCAGAGATCGGCGGATTTATACTAAGCCTCGATGAGCTTGACTCATCGAGGCTTGGCCGGCGCGACCACGCCGCGCCGCCGATGCGGCGACAGCCAAGCGCGCGGAGCTCGCGCCCGGCGTTTGAGGGCGTCTCGATGATCGGTTTCGATCATCGAGACCTGGTATTACGCCATTTTTCTGGATCGCCACGGACGCTGCGGGTCCTCGCGAAGACGATTGGGAGGGTTTTTCAGCGGCCTGCTACGGGTCGGCGGTCACCCCGTCAACTCGCCCAGCGCGCGGTCGATGATGTCGAGCCCCTGGTCCATCTCGGCGCGGGTCACGGTCAAGGGCGGGGCGAGCTTCCAGACCGTGCCGCTGGCCGGGTCGCGGGCGGCACCCGAGAGCGTCGTTTGCAGGCCCAGCTCGAAGCAGCGGCGCACGAGGTTGGCGCCAAGCGCCGGGTCGGCCGTCTTGCTCGCCCGGTCGCGCACCAGCTCGACGCCGACCAGAAGCCCGAGGCCGCGCACATCGCCGATCGCCTCATAGCGCTGCTGGAAGCCGCGCAAGCTGGCCATGAAATAGGCGCCATCCTGCTTGGCTTTCTCGACCAGCCGCTCGGCCTCGATCAGCTTCAGGATGCGGAGTGCGACGCGCGCCGGATAGGGGTCGGAGACATGGGAGGTGTAGAAGTGGAAGCCCTTGGCGTGCACCGACTCTTCGATGGCGGCACTCGTCACCGTGGCGGCAAGGGGGAGACCGCCGCCGAGCGACTTGGAGAGGGTCAAGATGTCCGGTGTCACAGCCATCTGCTCGAAGCAGAACATGGAGCCCAGCCGGCCGAAGGCCGTCTGCGCCTCGTCGAAGATCAACAAGAGGCCGCGTTTCTCGCAATGCGCCCTGAGGCGTTGCATATAGCCCTCCGGCGGCACGACGATGCCGCCCGCCGCCAGCACCGGCTCGCAGATCACCGCCGCGTAGGCGCCAACCGATTGCATGTCGGCCATCTCGAAGCCGACATCGAGGCAGGTGGAATCGCAAACGCCGGCGCAGTGACGGATCGGACAGCGATAGGCATTGGGCGGCGGCAAGGCCATGGTGCCGGGCATGGTCGGGCCATAGCCCTTGCGCGCACCCGCATAGGTGCTGGCGTTGGAGCCGGCGGTCATGCCATGCCAGGCATTGCCCATGGCGATCACCTCGAAGCCGCCGGTCTGGAGCTTGGCGATGCGAATGGCCGCCTCGTTGGACTCGCTGCCCGTCGAGAGAAACATGGCCTTTTGCAGATTGGGCGGTAACAGGCGGGCGAGGTCGACGGCGAGCTCGACCACGGCGGGCGACAGCATGTTGGAATAGAGATGCAGCGGCTCGGCCATGGCTTGGCGCATGGCCGCCAGCACGTCGGGGTGACTATGGCCGACCGTGGCGCACATCTGCCCCGAGGCAAAGTCGAGGATCGCGCGCCCATCGGCGTCATAGACATAAGCGCCCTCGGCGCGGGTGATCATGGCCGGCAGGAAGCCCTTGCTGTAGCGCATGATATGCTGAGCCACATCGTCGCTCCAGCGGCCGAAGGGATCGCTCATCGCCCGGCTCCTGGCGCCATGGTGGCAGTCTTCTTGCGAGCGGCCGTCTTGGCGGCGGCGGGGCGTTTCGCGGCCGTCTTCGGCTTGGACTTGGCCGTGCGGCGAACCACCGTTCCCTGGCGCGGATCGACGGTCACGCCATAGTCGCCGAGCGCCCCCTTGACGGTGACGAACCCGTTCTCGACATCGGCCAGCACGGCGGCGGGTGCCCGGCGCGCGGGCGGGCCAAAGCCGCCGCCGCCCGCCTCGCGGATGGTGATCCGCGCACCCGGAGGCAATTCCACGCGCGCCTTGGCGTTGACCGGCTTGCCATCGACGGAATGGGCGCGGAGCCGGCCCTCGCCGCCGCCGAACATGCCACGCGCCGGAAAGCGGGTGCGGCTACCCATGCCGAGCATGGTCATCAAACTGCCGCTGGTATTGCGCAGCACCACTTCCTGGCCGAGGCCGCCGCGCTGCTTGCCGGGGCCGCCGGAATCCGGCATCAGATGCTTGGTTTCGATAGTCATGCCGGTGATGGTCTCCCAGATCTCGACGGGCACCACCGCCATGTTGGAGGGGTGCGGCGTGGTGGACGCGCCGTCGATGCCGTCGAGGGCGCCATAGCCGCCGGCCGCGAAATAGATGGTCGAGACACCGCGCCCATTGGGATGACGGCCCTGGAAGGTCACCAAATTCATCATGCCCGATTCTGCCTGTACGCGATCCGGGGCGGCCTTGGCAAGGGCGCCATAGACGAGCGGTGTGACGAAATGGCCCATGGCATGGCGGCCGCCGGTGGCGAAGGGCGACTGGGCGTTGAGGATGCAACCCGCCGGCGCCGAGACGCTAATGGGCGCCACCATGCCGGCATTGTTGGGGAGTGTCGGCAGGGTCAGAGTCTTCACCGAATAGAGCGCCATGGCGCGGGCATAGCAGAAGGGTACGTTGACGCCGGCGCGCACACAAGGCCCGGTGCCGTCGAAATCGACCGCGACACTGTCGCGCTTCACGTCGACCCGGCAGACGAAGCGGATCGGCCCGTCGAAACCCTCCAGATCGATCGAGTTGCGATAGGTGCCGGGCTTGAGGGTGCCGATTTTCTCGCGCATGGCCCGTTCCGACTGCTCGCGGATGGCGCGCGAGAGGGGCATCAGGTCGTCGAAGCCATATTCCGCCATGAACTCCAGCACCTGCCGCCCGCCCACTTCATTGCAGGCGATGTTGGCCATGATGTCGCCCACCACCTGTTCCGGCACCCTGACATTGGTGCGGATGATATCGATCAAGCCCTCATTCAGCTTGCCGGCCTCGACCAGCTTGCAGATCGGGAAGCGAAATCCCTCCTGATAGATCTCGGCCGCCGCCGAGCCGAAGCCGATGCCGCCCACGTCCGGCAGATGGGTGATGCTCATGGTGTAGGCGACGATGCGGCCATTGAGGAACACGGGCCGCATCATGGTGATGTCGTAGAGATGGCCGGTGCCGAGCCAGGGATCGTTGGTGACGATCACGTCGCCGGGCGCGAGGGTCGCGGCCGGGAAGCGGTCCAGCATGTGGCGCGCCGTCACCGGCGCGCTGCCGATAAAGATCGGCACGCTCATAGTGCCCTGGGCGATCGAGTTCGCCTCCGCGTCGAGGACGACACAAGAGAGGTCGTAGCTTTCGGAGACAATGGTCGAGAACGACGTGCGCACCAACGTCGATACGATCTCGTCGGTCAGCGAGATCAGCCGGTCCCAGAGGATACCGAGGCTGACCGCGTCGAATTCCTGGCGTTTCATGCCGTCCATCTTATTCACCGGTCCGCTGTCAGTTTGCCAATTCCGCCACCAGATTGTAGCGCTCGTCCACCGTCGCCCGATCGCCCGTGCCGATGAGGCAGGTGGATTCACGCTCCTCCACGATGGCGGGCCCGGTCAAGCTGGCGCCGGGCGCGAGCCCATAGCGGTCGAGGACCGGGACATCCACATAGCCGGCGGGGCCCGGCAGGTAGATCGGCCGGCTCCCCTTGCGGGCACTCCGGGCATCGCCGGTCGGGATGGTACCCAAGCTGTAGCCAGCGGTAAAGTTCGGCGCGGGACCGGTCACCTCCACCTTCCAATTGATGATCTCGACCGGCTCCTCGATGAAGCTCACCAGATAGGTCTCGGCATAGCTTTCCGCGAAGAGGCGCGGCAGATCGCAGAAGAGTGCCGCCAAATCGTCGGTCCGGGGCAGTGTCAACTCGATGTCGTGGTTCTGGCCCTGATAACGCATGTCGAGGCGAATAGTCATGGCTATATCCGGCGTGCCGACTCCGGCCCGCTTCAGGAAACCCGACGCCTCGTCGCCGAGCCGGCCGAGTTGCTCGGCGAACGCGCCCGCCGTCAGATCGTCCACATAGACGCGCTTCGAATGCGCCACTTCGAACGAGAGCGGGCTGACCAACAGCCCCAAGGCGGACATGACGCCGGCGCCCACCGGAAAGACCACCCGCGGGATCTTCAATTTGCGGGCGATCGCCATGGCATGCACCGGTCCCGAGCCGCCAAAGGCGACCATGGTGGCACCGCGATAATCGAAGCCGCGTTCGGAGGCGTGGATACGGAAGGCGCGCGCCACGTCCTCGTTGATGACCTCGTGCATGCCCCAGGCGGCGCGCGCCAGGTTGAGGGATAGCGGTGTCGCGACAGTGGCGGCGATGGCGCGCTCGGCGGCGGTCTTGTCCAGGCGCATGCCGCCGCCGAGGAAGAAGCCGGCATCCAGATAGCCCAGGACGAGATTGGCGTCGGTCAGCGTCGCGCCGGCGCCGCCCCGGCCATAGCAGGCGGGACCCGGGTCCGCGCCGGCACTCTTCGGCCCAACCCGAAGGAGGCCGCGATCGTCCACCCCGGCGAGGCTGCCGCCGCCGGCGCCGATCTCGATCATGTCGATCACCGGAATGCGCACCGGCAGGCCACTGCCGCGCTTGAACTCATGCACCCGCGCCACTTCCATCATGTATTTCTTGAGCGGTGCTCCGGCCCGGATGAGTGCGCCCTTGGCCGTCGTGCCACCCATGTCGAAGGCCAGCAGATTGTCGATCTGGAGCGTGCGCCCGTGATAGGCGCTCATCAAGGCGCCCGCCGCCGGACCCGATTCGAGAGAGCGCACCGGAAAGCGCCGCGCCGTCTCGGTGGTCACCGTGCCGCCGCTCGACGTCATGATGTCGATGCGTCCCGTGAACCCGAGTTGGGCCAACCCTTCTTCGAGGCGCTTCAGATAGCGGTCGAACATCGGCTGGGTGTAGGCGTTGACCGTGGTCGTCGTCCAGCGCTCGAACTCGCGCATATTGGGGAAAACGTCCGCCGAGGTGGAGACGTAAAGGTCGGGATGTTCCTTCAGGACCAGCTTCCGTATGGCCTGCTCATGGGCCGGGTTGGCATAGGCATGCAGCAGGCAGACGGCGAGCGCCTCGATCTTGGCCTTGCGGCGCAAGCCGGTGACGGCTTTCTGCACCGATGCCTTGTCAAGGCGGCGCGCGACCGTACCATCGCCGCGCACCCTCTCCACCACCTCGGCCCGGAGCCGGCGCGGCACCAGGGGGGCCGGAAAGCGCAGGCGCAGGTCGTAAAGGTCGTAGCGGCTCTCATAGCCCATATCGAGGATGTCGCGGAAGCCTTCGGTCACCAGCATGCCGGTGACCGCCCCCTTGCGCTCGATGACCAAATTGGTGACCAGGGTCGTGCCATGCACCACATCGCCGACCCGGTCGATCGGTACCGCATTCCGGGTGAGCAGGGCGCCAATGCCGTCGAGCACCGCCTCGGACGGGTCGCGGGGCGTGGTGAGCTGCTTGTGGATTGCCATGCGACCGCCCAGCGCATCAAACAGCGCGAAATCGGTGAACGTGCCGCCAATATCAACGCCGATGCGGTACATGCGGGACTGCCTGGAATGGGTGTCTTAGTCTTAGAAGAATCCAGCCCCGGGCGACGCCGGGGCTGGGGGATAGCGGTTCAGCGGCGCGGGGTTCAGTCGCCTTTGCCTTTGGCGTGTCGTTCGGCCGATTCCTGAATGAACTCGAAGGTCTTGCGGGCCGGCAGGCCCTTCGCCTCGAACTCGGCGACCCAGGCGTCCCAGACCGGCTTGGCAGCCTTTTCCTGGAACTCCTTGAGCTGGGCCGGGCTGATCACGATCTTCTCCAGGCCCTTCGCCTCGTAGATCGGGATCCACTTCTTGTCCTCGGCCTCGTAGGCATCGAACATGGCCTTGTAATAGCCGGCCTTGTTGTCGACCAGTAGCTGCTGATATTCCGCCGGCAGCTTGTTGAAGGCCTTGTCGCTGACCACCATCGTGTTGTGCACGGTGCCGATGATGATGCCCTGGGTGTACCATTTCGACAGTTCATGCAGCTTGTAGACGCCGAAGCCGTAAGAAAACGGGAATGCCACCGCATGGAACACGCCGCGCTCGAGCGCCCCGTAGACCTCGGGTGCGGGGACCGACGTGGGAATGGCGCCCAATTGGCGCATGGCGTCGCCCGAACCGCCCAGCGCCCGCACCCGCAAGCCCTTATAATCGTCGAGGGTGCGCGGCGGCTTGCCCACGCCCATCAATTCATAGGGCGGTAGCGGAACGCCCACCAGGGCTTTGCCGTTCCAGCGCTTCAACTCGTCGATCAGCGGCTGGAACGTATAGGCGTCTTCCATGACCTTGGCGATCACCCGCGGCGATGGCAGGGGGAGGAACGGCATGTCGAGCGCCGTCATCAGCGGTGTCTTGCCCGGCGCGTAATTGTAGGCGGTGAAGGCCGCCTGGAAAGATTCGGCGAGGATGCCGTCCAGATGGTCCTTGGCGTCGGAAAGCTGCTCGTTATAGTGCAGGCGGATGGTGAACTTGCCGCCGGTCTTCTCCTCCACCAGCTTGGCATAGAACTCGTAGCCGCGGGTCACGGCGCGCGAAGGTCCGTAGATCGCCATGCGCCAGGTGATCTTTTCCTGCGCCTCCGCCGCGGCGGCGGCCAAGACCATCCCGGCGGCGGCGAACGCGCCCCACGCCAGGGCCTTGTTCATGGTTCCGAATGGCATCGTTGTTCTCTCCTCGTCGGTTGTAGGAAGCGTGTGCGGCCGGTTACGAACCCTTGGAATATTTCGTGCCGGCGGCGAAGACGAAGTCGAATGTCTTGCGGCCCGGCAGGCCCTTCTGCTCCATCTCGGCGATCCACTTGTCCCACACCGGCTTGGCCGCCTTTTCCTGGAACTGAACCAGCATGTCGGGCGTAATGGTGATCCGCTCGAGCCCGACCTTCTCGAATATGGGAATCCATTTCCGGTCCTCGCTCTCATAGGCTTCGCGCAAGGCGATGTAATACTGCGCCTTGACGTCGATCATGAGCTGACGGTACTCGGCCGGGAGCTTTTGGAACGCGGTATGGCTCAGGGTGAAGGCGTTATGGATGGTGCCGAGTTGCAGGCCGAAAGTGTACCACTTCGACACCTCATGCAGTTTGTAGGACCCGAAAGTGTAGCTGAAGGGAAATGAAGCCGCCTGGAAGACGTTGCGCTCCAGAGCCGCGTAGACCTCGGGCGCCGGCACCGAGGTCGGGATGGCGCCGAGCGTTTTCATGGCCTCGCCGGAGCCGCCCACGGCGCGAACCCGCATGCCCTTCCAATCGTCGAGGGTGCGCGGCGGCTTGCCGGTGCCCATGAATTCATAAAGCGGCAGCGGCACGCCGACGATCGCATAGGCGTTCCAGCGGTCCAGTTCTTCCTTGGCCGGCGGGAATTGGTAGAAATCCTCCATGACGCGCGCGATGGCGTCGATGCCCTTCATCGGCAGATAAGGCAGATCGATCACACTGTTCAGCGGCGCCTTGCCCGGCGAATAACCGAAGGCCGTCAGCGAGCCTTGGAACGAGTCGACCTTGATGCCGTCGAGATGGTCCTTCGCGTCCGAGAGCTGCTCGTTATAGTGCAGGCGCAGGGTGAACTTGCCGGCGGTTTTTTCCTCGACATGCTTGGCCATGAACTCGATGCCCTTGGTCACGGCTCGAGGCGGCCCATAAATGGCGATGCGCCAGGCGATCTTCTCCTGCGCCTCGGCGATGGCCGCCGGGCCAAGGATGAGACTCAAAGCGAGCGCCAAAATCCCGCCGACTTCGGTCGCCGGCCGTGTCAAAAATTCCATCGTCGCTTTGCCTCTTCAATCGCGCCCCTTGAGCGGGAGCCAGAAGTCGGCGGCAGATTAGCCGCGATAACCGGCGGCGTCGAGAATGGCGCCGCATGCGCTATAATGAAAACAATAATCGGTAGGGATCGCCACAGGCCCCGGTATGGGCCGAGGCGAGGGCCTTTAAGCAATTGATATATAAACGTTTTGGCGCGCCTGACACGAGTGCGCGGCGGACCTGGAGTGGTTTCCCGAGTCGGAACCCCTGAGGGACGAACGGGCGGTGAGCGATGTATTTGGTAAATTTGAGTTTTGCCCCGCGACAGTTGCCCGTGGGCGTACCCAAGGGGCCATCGGAAAGTCGAATTTCCCGGCGCCGCTTGTTGTTGGGGCAGCCAGGACTACTTGTTCTTTACGGGCTCGTTAACGTTGACGGCCTATGTTTGGCATTGCTCTTGCACAGGTTTCGGTGACACCCGTTGTAGGAGCCAAGAACGGCCCGACCCGGAAAGGGCGGGCCTATGAGACACGGTTTGATGTGAGGTGCGCGTACGCGGTTGAGAGTTGGCAATCGATTGGCCCGTATGGGCCGAATTGTAGGTCGGTGGGCTGTTAGCCGCGACTTCGCCTCTGAGGCGGATACGCGAAAGCTAGAGGTAGATCGTCCATGTTGGCGATGTCCCATACCTTCCGGCAAACGCCGATCCCTCGGGACTCGACGCCAGAATGGCAGCGCCCCACGCCGCCCCATCCCCTTGTTGGCCAAAACCCGGAATTTTCGGCGACCGATCGACCGGAGGAACCCTCGCCGCGTGCGACGGTTTCCGTCGCGGCTTTTTTCCCCCATTGCGAGAGCCAAGGTGTGTCATGACGCAATCCGCGGATGTCTTTGATCTTTATGCGAACATCTTCGAGAGCCGCAAGCAGACGGAGCTCTCGCTTCGGGAATATCTGCGGCTCTGCCGCGACGAGCCCAAAACGTTCGCGACCGCGGCCGAGCGCATGGTCAGCGCCATTGGCGAGCCGGAGATTGTCGACACGGCCCAGGATCCACAGCTCGGCCGCGTCTTCATGAATCGCTCGATCAAGCGCTATCCCACCTTTGCCGATTTCTACGGCATGGAGGAAACCATCGAGCGCATCGTGGGTTTCTTCAAGCACGCGGCCCAGGGCCTCGAGGAGCGCAAGCAGATTCTCTATTTGCTCGGCCCGGTCGGCGGCGGCAAGTCGTCGCTCGCCGAACGGCTGAAGACGCTCATGGAGAAGCTGCCGATCTATGTGCTGAAGGCGGGCGATCATGTCAGCCCGGTCTTTGAGTCGCCCCTCGGTCTCTTCGATCCCGACCGCATGGGCCCGGTGCTGGAGGAAAAGTACCGCATTCCGGGGCGCTATCTGACCGGTCTCACATCGCCTTGGGCGATGAAGCGCATCCAGGAGTTCGACGGCGATCTGTCGCGGTTCTCGGTGGTCAAACTGTTTCCCTCGAAGCTCGACCAAATCGGTATCACCAAGACCGAGCCGGGCGACGACAATAACCAGGACATCTCGTCCCTGGTCGGCAAGGTCGACATTCGCAAGCTCGAATTTTTCAGCCAGAACGATCCCGACGCCTATTCCTATAGCGGCGGCCTCAACCGCACGACCCAGGGCCTGCTCGAATTCGTCGAGATGTTCAAGGCACCGATCAAAATGCTGCACCCGCTGCTGACCGCGACCCAGGAAAGCAACTATGTCGGCACCGAGAGCGTCGGCACCATCCCCTTCCAGGGCATCGTGCTGGCCCACTCGAACGAGGCCGAGTGGCAGAGCTTCAAGAACAACAAGAACAACGAGGCGTTTATCGATCGCATCTGCGTCGTCAAGGTGCCCTATTGCTTGCGCGCCAACGAGGAGCGCGAAATCTACACCAAATTGTTGCAGTCGAGCGACCTTTCGAGCGCGCCCTGCAGCCCGTCCACGCTCGATATGCTGGCCCAGTTCTGCGTCCTCTCCCGCCTCAAGGAGCACGAGAACTCCAATCTGTATTCCAAGATGCGCGTCTATAATGGCGAGAACCTGAAGGACGTCGATCCGAAGGCGAAATCCATGCAGGAATATCGCGACGTCGCCGGCGTCGACGAGGGCATGACCGGCGCCTCGACCCGCTTCGCCTTCAAGGTGTTGTCGGAGACGTTCAATTTCGACAATGAGGAAGTGGCGGCCGATCCCGTCCACCTGATGTATGTCCTGGAGCAGTCAATTCGCCGCACCCAGTTTCCGGAGGCGACCGAGAAGCAGTATATCGACTTCATCAAGAGCGAACTGGCGCCGCGTTATGCCGAATTTATCGGCAACGAGATCCAGAAAGCCTATTTGGAGAGCTATGGCGATTACGGACAGAACCTGTTCGACCGCTATGTGGCGTATGCCGATGCCTGGGTCGAGGACCAGGATTTCAAGGACCCGGATACCGGCCAGATGTTCGACCGCAAGATGCTCGACCAGGAGATGTCGAAGATCGAGAAGCCGGCCGGTATCGCCAATCCCAAGGACTTCCGCAACGAGGTGGTGAAATTTTCGCTCCGGGCGCGGGCCGCCAACAACGGCAAGAACCCGTCCTGGACCTCCTACGAGAAGATCCGCGAAGTGATCGAAAAGCGGATGTTCTCCCAGGTCGAGGACCTGCTCCCCGTGATCAGCTTCACCAGCAAGCGCGACAAGGAGAGTGAGAAGAAACACTCCGAATTCGTCGCCCGCATGATGACCCGCAGCTACACGGCGCGCCAGACGCGCCGGCTGGTCGAATGGTACATGCGCGTCAACAAGGCCGGGTGAGAAACGAACCATGAACATCGTCGACCGCCGGCCGAACCCCAAGGGCAAGAGCCACGCGAACCGGCAGCGCTTCATCCGCCTGGCGCGCGAGACGCTGAAGGAAGCGGTCGTGCGCTCGATCAAGGATCGGGCGCTCGGAGACGTCGACACCCGCGAGGTCGTCGATATCCCGGTCAAGCGGATCCAGGAGCCGCGCCTGCGCCATGCCGGCAAGGGTGGCAACCGCGAGCATGTGCTGCCCGGCAATCGCGAGTATGTCGAGGGCGACACGCTGCCGAAGCCCAAGTCGGCGGCCGGCAAGGGCGGCGGGCGCGAGGGCAGCCCGGACGGCGAAGGCGAAGACAGCTTCCAGTTCACCCTGAGCCGCGAGGAATATCTCGACATCCTGTTCGAGGAACTCGAGCTGCCGAACCTCGCCAAGACCTATCTGAAAGAGACACCCCGTATGCGCACCACGCGGGCGGGCTTCACCATGTCCGGGGCGCCTTCGAATTTGAACCTGGTGCGGACCATGCGCAACAGCCTGGCGCGCCGGATCGCCCTCAGCCGGCCGAAACCCGCCGCCCTCGCCGATCTCGAGGCCGCGATCGTGGACGCCACCGGTGACGCCGAAGGTGCCGCCCGCCTCGCCGACCTCATCGCCCGGCGCGACCGGCTGGTCCGCCGCGCCAAGGCGATCGCCTTCATCGATCCGCTCGACTTGCGCTACAACCGCTTCGAGCCCACGCCGCAGCCGAACGCCCAGGCCGTGATGTTCTGCCTGATGGATGTGTCGGGCTCGATGAGCGAATATATGAAGGACCTGGCGAAGCGGTTCTTCTTGCTGCTGCACCTCTTCCTCGACCGAAAATACGAGCATGTTGAAGTGGTTTTCATCCGGCATACGTCGCGGGCACAGGAGGTCGACGAGGAGACGTTCTTCCGCAGCCAAGAGACCGGCGGTACCGTCGTCTCGACGGCGCTCGAAGAGATGCATCGCATCGTCGCCGAACGCTATCCGGTCGCGGAGTGGAACATTTACGGCGCCCAGGCTTCCGACGGCGACAATTATTCGAGCGACAGCGAGACTTGCATCGAATTGCTGCGCAACCAGCTCCTTCCGCTCTGCCAATTCTTCGCCTATATCGAAGTGCTCGACGAGCGCGAGATCGGCGTCTTCCGCTCGGAAGCCAATGCCAGCGTGCTGTGGCGCGACTACAAGACCATCGTCGACCGTTTCGGGAATTTCGCGATGACCCGGGTGTTCTCCAAGGCCGACATTTTCCCGGTCTTCCACCAGCTCTTCGCCAAATCGCGCCATGCCGCGTGAACCGTCGCGCACCCGCGCCAAGAGCGCCGAGGCCAAGCTGCTTTATACCAGCGGCGAGTGGACGTTCGAGACTCTGAAGGCGACCTACGACGCCATCGAGGCGATCGCGGTGGGCGAGCTCGGCCTCGACCCCTATGCCAACCAAATCGAGCTCATCAACTCCGAGCAGATGCTGGACGCCTATTCCTCGATTGGCATGCCGGTCTTCTATCACCACTGGTCGTTCGGCAAGAAATTTGCCCGTGACGAGAAATCGTACCGCAAGGGCTATAGCGGCTTGGCTTACGAGATCGTCATCAACTCGAATCCCTGCATCTCCTACATCATGGAAGAAAACACCATGACCATGCAGGCCCTGGTCATGGCGCACGCGGCGTTCGGTCACAATCATTTCTTCAAGAACAACTACCTGTTCCGGGAATGGACCGACGCCGAAGGCATCCTGGATTATCTGAGCTTCGCCCGGAGTTTCGTGATGCGCGCCGAGGAGCAGCATGGCATCGCCCAGGTCGAGCGCGTGCTCGACGCCGGACATGCCTTGATGGATCAAGGCGTCAACCGCTATGGCCGCCGGCCGCGCCTCAGCCTGGCGAACGAACGCCGGCGCGCCGAATCCCGGCGCGAGTACCGGCGCGAGACCTATAACGACCTCTGGCGCACGCTGCCCGCATCGACATCGCCGGCGGCAACGCCCGACGAAGGTGCCGAGATCGACCAAGGTACCCATCGCCTCGGCCTGCCCGAGGAAAACCTGCTCTATTTCATCGAGAAGTTTTCGCCGCGCCTGAAAGGCTGGGAGCGCGAGCTCCTGCGCATCGTTCGCAACATCGGTCAGTATTTCTATCCGCAGAAACAAACCAAGATGATGAACGAGGGCTGCGCCACCTACGTTCACTACCGGATCATGAACCGGCTCTACGACACCGGCCGGATCGGCGAGGGGGCGATGCTGGAGTTCCTTGCCAGTCACGCGAACGTCGTTTTCCAACCGGCCTTCGACGATCCGCGCTATTCCGGGATCAACCCCTATGCGCTCGGCTTCGCCATGATGTGCGATATCGAGCGTGTCGTGACCGAGCCGGGCGACGAGGATCGAGCCTTCCTGCCGGAGATCGCCGGTACGGGCGACGTGATGGGCACGCTCCGGACCGCCTGGGCCAACTACCGCGACGATTCCTTCGTCGCCCAGTATCTGAGCCCGCATTTGATGCGCAAGCTTCGGCTTTTTCAACTCGTCGACCGGCCCGACACGCCGGACTATCGCGTCGAGGCTATCCATGACGAACGCGGCTATCGGCGGCTGCGGCGTGCGTTGGCGCGGCAATACGATCCGGGATTGCGCGATCCCAACATCCAGGTGAGCGACGTCGATATGGCCGGAAGCCGCCGCCTCGTGCTGACCCATCGCATGAACAATGCCGTGCCGCTCGCCGAGGCCGACGCGCGGGCGGTGCTCGCTTATGTCGCGGATCTGTGGGGGTATGACGTGGCGTTGCGCGGCGTCGGCGATGACGACGGAATCGCGTATACCTACGAAGCTGCGGTGCCAGCTTGAACGGCGACCCAGGCGAATTTCGCCTGCGCTGGTCCGGGCCACCATGTTCCTCGCCATGCTCCGCCGCTTGACCCGGCCAATCGCGTGGACTTCAATCGCAACGTCCGGGATTGGGGTGTCGATTGGTTCGATATCCGTCAAGTGGGTGGCGCGTTGATATGGCGGGCGATCGCAAACTTCCAACGACACCGGGCGGGAACCGGTCCGCGGCCGGCGAGGTGGACGCGTTCCTGCGCCGGGTAGCCGCCATGCCGGTCGTCCGGCCGGCGGCTGGCCGTGGCCGGCTGATGTTCGCCCTGGACGCCACCGCCAGTCGCGAGCCCACCTGGGACCGAGCCTGCCAGCTCCAAGGCGAAATGTTCCAGGAGGCGGGCGCGCTGGGCGGCCTCGACATTCAGCTCGTCTACTATCGGGGTTTCGGCGAATTCAAGGCGAGTCGCTGGTATTCCGACGCGGTCGCCTTGTTGGGGCGCATGACGGGGGTGGGTTGCCTCGGTGGCCAGACCCAGATCGAAGCCATGTTGACCCATGCCATCGCCGAGACCCGCCGCCAGCGGGTCAACGCCCTGGTGTTCGTGGGCGATGCCTTCGAGGAAGACGTGGATGGCGTATCCCGGTTGGCGGGCGAACTCGGCGTGCTGGGCGTGCCGGCCTTCCTGTTTCACGAGGGCGACGATGCGGTGGCGAGCCGTGCTTTCAGGCAAATCGCCCGGTTGACAGGTGGTGCCTATTGCCGCTTCGACGCCAATAGCGCCCAGCAGCTCCGCGATCTTCTGCGTGCCGTGGCGGCGTTCGCGGCCGGCGGCCGGCGCGCTCTCGAAGACTTGAGCCGGCGCAAGGGTGGCGTGGCGGCGACGCTCGCCTCCCAGCTCAAGGCCTTGCCATACAAGGGCTAGTCGGGTGATCGCCTATGTCTTTCTCGGTCTCAGTCTGCTGATCGGCGGCATCCTGGCCGTGCGCTGGTTCGCCGGCGCCGATCCAAAGACGCTGGCCAGGGTCGCGCGCGTTGTTCTCGGCCTCGTCGCGGTCGTCGGCTTGATCTTGTTTCTGGCCTCCGGCCAGCTCGGCCTGGCGGTCATGGCGATCGGCGCGCTGCTGCCGATGTTGCTACGCTGGCGGACTCTGGCGCGCCTGGCGCGGACCACGGGCGGGCCGCGCCCCGGTCAGGAATCGACCATCGAAACGCGCTTCCTGCGCATGAGCCTCGACCATGACACGGGTGTGATGACCGGCATTGTGCTGGAAGGCGTCCATCGCGGGCGCGGACTGCACGAACTCCACCAAGCCAACCTGCTCGACTTGCTGCGCGAGTGCCGCGTGGCGGACGCGGAGTCGGCGAGCGTGCTCGAAGCCTATCTCGATCGCACGCAGCAAGAGGACTGGCGCCAGGCCGCCGGCGAGACGGGCGAGGGCCGGGCGGCTGGTGAAGGCGGCGCCGCCAGCCCGAGCGCGGCCATGACAAGAAACGAAGCCTACCGGGTCCTCGGTCTCGAGGAGGGCGCCGGTGTCGACGCCATCAAGGCCGCCCATCGCCGCCTCATGCGCCAGCTCCACCCCGATCACGGCGGCTCAACGTGGATTGCCGCAAAAATAAATCAGGCCAAGGACTTACTTCTGAAATCCTAAGCTGGGCAGGGCGCCGCGGCCTTGTATTCATGGCCTCCCCGTGCCACAAGACCACCCACGCCGAGGTGAGCGCGCGCCAAGTTGAGGATGACGATGCAAGCAACGCGTCCCCGGGATCCGTCGGCGCCGCGCCGGCCGGTACGCAAGGCCGTGTTTCCCGTGGCGGGGCTCGGCACACGGTTTTTGCCGGCGACCAAGGCCATGCCGAAGGAGATGCTGCCCATCGTCGACAAGCCGCTGATCCAGTACGCGGTCGAGGAAGCACGCGCCGCCGGAATCGAGGAATTCATCTTCGTCACCGGTCGCGGCAAGGCGGCGATCGAGGACCATTTCGACTACAGCTATGAACTGAACGACGTGTTGACCGTTCGCAACCGGACCGACGCGCTCGCCATGGTGACGGACATGATTTTGCCGCCGGGCGCCACCGCCTATGTGCGCCAGCAATCGCCGCTCGGCCTCGGGCACGCGGTCTGGTGCGCGCGCAACCTGGTGGGCAACGAACCGTTTGCCATTCTCCTCGCCGACGATCTGGTGATGTCCGAGACACCTTGCCTTGGCCAACTCATCGCGGCCCACTACGAGACGGGCGGCAATGTGGTCGCGGTCATGGATGTGCCGCGCGAGCATACCGAGCGCTATGGCGTGCTCGCGGTCGGCGGCGACGATGGCCGGCTGGCGGAAGTGACGGGTCTGGTGGAGAAGCCGAAACCGGCGGTGGCGCCGTCTACGCTCTCGATCATTGGCCGGTATGTATTGTTGCCGGAGGTTTTCGCGATGCTCGACCGGCAAAAGACCGGCTCGGGCAGTGAAATCCAGTTGACCGACGCGATGGCCGATATGCTCGGCGATAAGCCGTTTCACGGGTTACGGTTCGAGGGACGGCGGTTCGATTGCGGTGACAAGGCGGGCTATCTCGAAGCCAATGTGGCGTTTGCCTTGCAACGTCCGGACCTCGGCCGCGCCATGCGCGACATCCTTCGCCGCTACGCCTGACGCCCGCCACCCGAGGAGACAGGCGATGCGCGTGGCGATGATCGGCAGTGGTTATGTGGGCCTCGTGTCGGGGGCCTGTTTTTCCGAGTTCGGCGTCGATGTGACCTGCGTCGACTTGGACGCCGACAAGATAGCTCGTCTGTCACGCGGCGAGATTCTGATCTACGAGCCGGGCCTTGACGCGCTGGTGGCGAAGAATGTGGCAGCCGGGCGGCTCACCTTCTCGACGGACCTGCCCAAGGCGGTCGCGGGCGCCGACATCGTTTTCATCGCCGTCGGCACGCCGGCCAGGCGCGGCGAAGGTCATGCCGACCTCCGCTATGTCTATGCGGCGGCCGAGGCGATCGCGGCGGCCCTGACGGGCTATACGGTGGTCGTCACCAAATCGACGGTGCCGGTCGGAACCGGCCGGCAGGTCGAGGCGATCCTCCGCCGCATGCGGCCCGACACCGCCGTCGATGTGGCGTCCAACCCGGAGTTCTTGCGCGAGGGTGCCGCCATCGGCGACTTCATGCGACCGGACCGGGTGGTGATCGGCGTCGAAAGCGAGCGGGCGCGCCAGGTCCTGAGCGAGCTCTATCGTCCGCTCTATCTGATCGAAACGCCGATCGTGCACACCTCGCTGGAATCGGCCGAACTCATCAAATATGCCGCCAACAGTTTTCTCGCCGTGAAGATCACCTTCATCAACGAGATGGCGGATCTGTGCGAGAAGGTGGGCGCCGACGTGCATGACGTGGCGCGTGGCATGGGCCTCGACGGGCGCATCGGCCGCAAGTTCCTGCACCCCGGCCCGGGTTATGGCGGCTCATGCTTTCCCAAGGACACGCTCGCCATCACCCGGACCGCGCGCGAGGCGGGGGCGCCACTGCGTATCGTCGAGACCGTCGTCGACATCAACGAGACACGCAAGCGTGCCGTCGTCGACCGTGTTGTCGCCATGCTCGGCGGCTCGGCCGAGGGTCGGACCGTCGGCATTCTCGGCCTGACATTCAAGCCCAACACCGACGATATGCGCGACGCGCCGAGCCTGGTGATCATCCCGGCCTTGATCGAGGCGGGAGCGAGCGTGCAGGTCTTCGATCCCCAGGGCATGGCGGGCGCGCGCGCCATGCTTGACGGCGTGACCTGGTGCGGCGACGCCTATGCGGTGGGGCGGGGCGCCGACGCGGTTGTCATCCTGACCGAGTGGAACGAATTCCGCGCCCTCGACCTGGTGCGGTTGCACCAACAGATGCGGCGGCCGGTGCTCATCGACATGCGTAACATCTACAGCCCGGCCGTTGTCGCGGCGGCGGGATTTCATTATTCCTCGGTCGGCCGGGCGACGGTGGGAGTGCCCTTGCCATGAGCGGCGGGCCCTATCGATTCGATCCGACGATCCTGCGCGAATACGATATTCGCGGCATCGTCGGCAAGACGCTCTCCGTCGACGACGCGCGGGCGATCGGCTCGGCCTTCGGCGCCATGGTCTGGAACGATGGCGGAAGGCGGGTGGCCGTCGGCTATGACGGACGCCATAGTTCGCCCAGCCTCGAGGCGGCGCTGGTGGCGGGCTTGGTGGCCGCCGGCCTGGATGTGTCGCGCATCGGCCTCGGACCAACCCCGATGCTCTATTTCAGCGTGTTCAATGAAGGTCTCGACGGCGGCGTGATGGTGACGGGGTCGCACAACCCGCCGGATTATAACGGCTTTAAAATGATGCTGGGGCTGAAACCCTTCTATGGGGAAGCGATCCAGGAACTCGGCCGGATCAGTGCCGGCGGCCCCGGCGGCCGGACGGGTGGCCGGTCCCGGGCGCTTGCCATCGACGCGGCCTATATCGACCGGGTGGTGCGGGACCATGGCGGCGGCCGGCCGCTCAAGGTCGCTTGGGACGCGGGCAACGGTGCCGGGGGCACCGTCCTTCGCCGCATCACCGACCGGCTGCCGGGCACCCATGTGCTGTTGAACGATACGGTGGACGGCGACTTCCCCGCCCACCATCCGGACCCGACGGTGGCGGAGAATCTGGTCCAGCTCCAGGCGGCGGTCCGGCGCGAGGGCTGCGACCTCGGCATCGCCTTCGATGGCGACGGCGACCGCATCGGCGTTGTCGATGGCGAGGGGCATATCCTCTGGGCCGACCAGCTTCTCGTGCTGCTCGCCCGCGATGTGCTCGGCGGCCGGCCGGGTGCGACCATCATCTCGGACGTGAAGGCGAGCCAGGTCCTGTTCGATGCCATTGCCGAGGCGGGTGGCCAGCCCCTGATGTGGCGCACCGGCCATTCGCTCATCAAGGCGAAGATGGCTGAGACCAAGTCGCCCTTGGCCGGCGAGATGAGCGGCCATATCTTCTTCGCCGACCGCTATTACGGCTATGACGACGCGTTCTATGTGGCGGTGCGTACCCTCGATATATTGAGCCGCTCGAGCGGGAGCCTGGCGGATTTCCGCCGCCGCCTGCCGCCGGTTGTCAACACGCCCGAACTCCGGTTTCCCTGCCCCGAGACCCGCAAGTTCGCCGTGCTGGCCGAGGTCAAGGCCCGGCTCAAGGCGGCGGGTGCCACGGTCGACGACACCGATGGTGTCAGGGTGAAGACGGCCGACGGCTGGTGGCTGTTGCGCGCTTCCAACACCCAGGACGTGTTGGTGGCGCGCTGCGAGGCGGGGGACGAGGCGGGCCTCGGGAGGCTCCGCGCCAGTCTGTTGGCCGAGCTCCATGCCTCGGACGTCGAAGCGCCGAAATTTTGAGCGCGCCCGCAACCACCGCCACGCTTGCGGCTGTCATGGAAGAGCTGCCGATCGCGGTCCGGGCCTATGATTTGGCCGGCCGACGGGCGGGCCTCGTGATCGTCGACGAGGTGAACGGCTTCGCGACCGTGGGCGCCGGGGCGCTGGCACCGGTGGCTCCCAATGCCCAGGTCATGGCCATGGTCCGGGAGACCGATCGCCTGGCCCGGCACTTCGCGGGCGAGGGTCGCCCGATTGCCGTCTTCCTCGATACCCACGAGCCGGGTAAGCCGGAGCCGCCCTATCCGCCGCATTGCGAACGGGGTAGCGGCGAGGAGAAGCTGGTGCCGGCCCTCGCTTGGCTCGAAACTTGTCCGCAAGCGACGCTGATCGCCAAGGATTGCATCAACGGCTTCATCGGCGCCATGGAGGGTGGCCGCAACCGGATCGTCGACTGGGTTAACCGCGAGCGGCTCGATGCGGTGATCGTGGTCGGCATCTGCACCGACGTTTGCGTCATGGATTTCGTGTTGACGTTTCTCTCGGCTCGCAATCACGGCCTGATGCCAAGCCTGGTCGATATCGTGGTCTATGAGCCCGCCTGCGCCACCTATGACTTGCCGCGCGAGACCGTGGCGAGTTTGGGCCTGCCGGCGACCGCCGCCCACCCCCAGGCGTTGACCCATCACCTCGGGCTCTACTTCATGGCGGCGCGGGGCGCCGTGCTCGCCGTCTCGCTCTCGGGCTGAGCGTGCGGTTCTTCTTTTATGGCTCGTTGCTGGATGGGCGCGTCCGCCGCGGCGAACAGCGGCCGGGGATTGGGACCGGGCGTCAGCGCGCCGCCCGCGCCCTGGCCGGCGTGGCCGGCCGGTGAACACACCATAGGGGGGAGCATGCCTGACGTCGGATTTCGCAAATGGCTCAATCTGGATTACGCGGTGATGCGGGCCGGCCATGCGGTGGTCAAGATGCCGCTCGGCCCCGACACGCGCAATGTGCGCCACGTGGCCCATGGCGGCATCGTCGACGCGCTGATCGACATCGCCATGGGGACCGCCGCCTCGGGCGGCAATTACGATACCCGCCTGAAGACGGTCGTGACCCTGGAGATGAAGGTCAATTACCTGGCGCCCGCCCGGGGCGACATGCTGATCGCGACGGCCGACACGGTGCGCGAGGGCTCGCGCACCGCTGTCGTGCGCTGCGACGTGGTGACCGATCGGGGCGAGCTTTGCGCCACCGGCCTCGGCACCTTCATCGCCCGCCACCCCCACCCCAACGACCCCGGGCAGTGCAGGGGTGACGCGGAAGAGGCCTAATCGCGGAACGAGGGATCGAGCTTGTCGAGGCGGCGCATGAGCGCCGGCCAGGCAAGCTTCGCGGCATAGGTCTCGGTCTCGTCGCCCGCCATCTGGCTCGATTGCCGGTTCTGTTGGGCGACCTTCTCGGCGGCACCCGGCGCGGGCCAGTTGATGGCGACGCCGCCCGCCAGCGCCCGCACCTGCATGGTGCAGGCGCGCTCGAGCCCAAAGATGCGCACGAAGGCTTCGGCACAGGTCCGCCCGACCGTCAGCGTGCCGTGATTGCGCAAGATCATCGACGTCTTGGCGCCGAGGTCGGCCACCAGCCGCTCGCGCTCGTCGAAGTCGAAGGCGATGCCTTCATAGTCGTGATATGCCAAGTCATAGCCGGCGTTCATGGCCGTCTGGGTGATCATCAAAAGCCCATCCTTCTGGGCCGAGACGGCGGTGCCGTCGTCGGTGTGCAGGTGAATGACGGCATGGGCATCCTCGCGCGCCATATGGATGGCGCTGTGGATCACGAAGCCCGCGGCGTTGACGCCATAGGGGCTCTCCAGCACCACATTACCCTCGAGGTCGACCTTGACCAGGCTCGAGGCCGTGATCTCGTCGAACATCAGCCCATAGGGATTGATGAGGAAATGCTGCTCCGGCCCCGGCACCCGCGCCGAGAGATGGGTGAACACCAGATCGTCCCAGCCATAATGGGCGACCAGGCGGTATAGCGCGGCGAGGTCGACACGCACCCGCCATTCGGCGGCGCTCACCTGGTCGCGGACGGCGGGAAAGGACAGCGGCTGATCGAGAGCCATCGGGTACTCCGCGTTCGAGTTTCTAAAGGTTGCCCGGAGAATGCCGTCAAGAGTCGCGGCGTGTCAAACATTCGCCGATCCAAGCGGCGGGCCCGAAGGCCAATGCAGCTTCTGCCATTTCGGCGCCGGGCAGGGCGGCACGGCGGCGGCCAATATCGAGCGCTGGTACGGCCAGTTCCAGGAACCGCGCGAGCGGCTGGGCGGCCGGGTGAGCGCCGAGGAGGTGGGCGGCGCCCGGCTGCATCTCTTCCCGGCGAGCGGCACGTTCCTCTCCGGCATGCCGGGCGGCGAGCAGCGCCGTCAGCCGTTACGGCGGCGGCGGACGAAACCGAGTGCCGCGAGGCCGATGCCGAGCATGGCGAGCGACGCCAGCTCGAGTATGACATTCACAGTGAACGGGAAGAAAGCCACAGGGCAAGAGGGTATACCACTTGGGTCACTGAGATCACATGGGTCCGACCCGTCCAGTGGGACATAGTAGTGGTGGCCCAGTGGCGGATAATCTGGTCCGACAATATTACCAAAGGTAGCGTAGATACTGCCAATCCAGTTACCCATCGTAGGGATGAAATGGGAGAACGATAATGTGGTGCCGTCTACCCCGTCGAAAGTAATCGCTTCCGAAGTTAGTGCCGGCAACGAACCCATGTCCTGATAAAAGGAAAAGAAAAGTGTGCCGGGATCGCCGAACGCGACGACCGAGTAGGTGAGACTTTCACCAGCTTCGATTGTGAAAACCGGATCGGTCAGCCCGCCGGAGCTGTCGAGCGCGATGCCGTTGATGCGGATGTCCTCGAAGAAAATGTGCAACGCCAGGGCTTGTCCCGCACCCAGAGCGAGTGTGGCGGTTGCCGCTATGGCCAAGAGTAATTTCCGCATGCCAGACCCCATGATACTCTCCGGCCGGCGCCCCAATCGAGGGTCACCGGTCGCCAATTACCGAGCAAGTCGCGTGCCAACAAATTATTTATTGCATAATCAACCAGTTAGCTCGATCGAGTGGAGCGAGCATGGAAAATCTGTAAAGTAAAGTTTACAGATGACAAGCGGCCTTGAACCGCACCCACTCGCAGTTTCAACAAAAATTACGCATAATCAATGGCTTAAATCACGGTTACCGACTGTAAAGATAATTTTACAGGTTGGACTGACGCCGGTTTACAGTCTTTTGGCGCGGCCGCGCCAAGCCAGCCGTTCCCGGCTTGTTGGCGGCCGGGCGAATGGCTAGGCTGCTGGCACTCTGACTGGAGGTGGTCCATGTGGTTCTCGTCCAAATCCGCCAAGCAGCACCTACCGGCGCGGGATCAGGCGTTGCCGGGTCGCGGGAAGCGCATGCCGGTTCCCGATGCCCATTTCGTCAATGGGGCGCCCCTGGTGGCGCCGTTCGCCGCCGGCTGCGAGCGGATCATGGTCGGCATGGGCTGTTTCTGGGGTGCGGAGCGCATATTCTGGCAGGCGCCGGGCGTCTTCACCACCGCCGTCGGCTACGCGGCGGGCGTCACGCCCAACCCCACCTATGAAGAAGTTTGTTCGGGCCAGACCGGCCACAACGAAGTGGTGCTCGCGGTGTTCGATGCCCAGAACACCGACTTTGCCGCCATGCTGAAGCTCTTTTGGGAGAACCACAATCCGACCCAGGGCATGCGCCAGGGCAACGATATGGGCACCCAATATCGCTCCGGCATCTATGTCTATTCGCCGGCACAGCGCCAGGCGGCCGAGGCCTCGCGCGACGCCTACCAGGCGGCGCTCGCCAAGGCGGGCCATGGCCCCATCACCACCGAAATCCTCGCGGCACCGGAATTCTATTACGCCGAGCATTATCACCAGCAATATCTGGCCAAGGTGCCGAACGGCTATTGCGGCCTCGGCGGCACGGGCGTCGCCTGTCCGGTCGCCATCGCGGTGCCGGCCGGCACCGCGCTCCGCTGATCGCGGCGTGGCGCGCCCGGTCGCGCCTGACGTTGTTTTTCTCAAGCGGGCACTAATTCGAGCACGGCGCCATTGGTCTCCGCGGCCGGCACCATGAGCGAGCCGGCGGCGAGCGTCGTCAGGGCCACGCCGTTGCCGGCGAGGAGGCGGCGGGCGGCGTCCAGGTCCTCGACCGCCACCACCTGCGCCGCGGCGCACGGGAGGGGCGGGGGCGTGGCGCCCGCATAGCGCGCCTGGAAGCGGGCCGGATCGAGCACGCTCACCCGGCCGCCGCCCAGGGGTTGCGGGCCGCCCAGGATGGCCTCGATGCGCTGGCGCATGGCCGCCGGATCGGCGGCCACGAACACGACCTCGCTCAGTGCCACGGCGCCGTTGGCATGGACCATCAGCTCCGGCTGCCACAAGAGTTCGGGCGTCTGGTGTTCGATGACGATGAAGCGCGCCTCGGGATAGTGCTCGTCGCGGCTGAAGATATTGCGAAAGCGCATCTCGCGGGTGCCGCCCCGGTAGGGCGCGTCGCGGCGCCGGTCAATGGGCGGCGAGAGGCCGGGTGCCCGCGCCTGGAGGACGGCCCAGGCGGCATCGGCGTCGGCACAGCGCAAGGCCACGATATGGATGCCCTCGTAGCGGTCCATGAAGTGCCGCCAGGGATTGAAGCGGGTCGGCTCGTGGATGCCGATCAATTCCAGATAGCCCGCCCGAAACATGGCCACATGGTTGGCGGTAGCCCAGGGTTGCATGGGCTCGCCCGGCTTTAGGGTGCCCATTTGCGGGCTCCGCGGGGCGAGCTGGAAGCCGAGCCGCCGCCAGCGGTCGGCGCCGGCCGCCAGGTCGCGGACCATGCTGCCGGTGTGATCGAGCGAGAGGCGCAAATCGCTCATGGCCGGACCCGGGACATTCCGATGCGCGAGACATCGTTCATGCGCGGACCCGCAAGATGTCCAGCTTCACCAGCCAGGTCAGGGACCGGAAGACAAAGGTCTGGCGATGGGCGGGAATGGCATGGATGAGGTCGGCGGCGGCCTTGGGGCCGGACGCCGCTTCATTGAGCACGACCTCTATTTCGGCCGGCGTCGGCAGCACGAATTTGACATAGTCGACCATGAGGAGCTGCCGGAAATCGCGCACGCGCCTGAACGCGGTGTCGGCATCGGCGTCGACCAGGCTCAGCACCGTCTGGGCGGTCAGGGTCTGGGTGGGGTAGCGGGCATAGGCGGCGAACGGGTCCATGCGCGCCGGCCACGGGTGGGGCAGCGGCTGCGGCTCCTTGGCCCGGCCCTTGCGCCGTTCGGCGAGTTCCGCCCACAACGCTTCATATTGCGGGATGATGGCCGCCCAGTCATAGAGCGCGCGGGCGCGTTGCCGGCCTGCCTCCGCCATTTGCCGACGCAAATCGGGCGAGGTAAACAGCCGTTCGAAGGCCCGCGCCGTGGCCGCCACATCCACCGCCACCAGGCTGGCGATGTGGCCGCAATACATGTCGTAGCTATTGACCTCCAGGGCATGCCTGAAGGCCAGATCGTTGCCCAACCCCGGGCTCGCCATCAAAGTGGGCACACGAAAGCCATCGACACCGTCGCGCACCGTGTCCTTATAGCCGTCCCAATCCGACACCACCACGGGAATGCCCGCCGCCATGGCCTCGATCGGCACGAGGCCGAAGGTTTCCTCGATATTGTCGGCGAGGGAACAGAAGACGTCGGCCGCGGCCCAGGCGGTCTGCCGCTCCGCTGGCTGGCGGCCGTCGAGGGTCACCACCCGCACGCTCGGGCAGGCGAACCCGGCGGCCTCGGCATAGGCTTTCTCGATGGTTTCGTTGGCGTGCCAGCCGCATTCCACCAACAGCAGCTCTTGCCCGCCGGGAAGGGTGGCCGCCGTCCGCTCGAGCGCCTGGTACATGGCCAGTGGATGGGCCTTGGCGTGGAACGACAAGCGGCCAGTGTAGAGCACGACCACCGTCCGCGCGTCGGCGCCGATGGCGGCGCGCGCCGCCAGCTTCTCAGCCTCGCTGAAGACGAAGTCCTGGCAATGGATGCCCAGCGGAATGACCGGCAGTTGCGGCAACACCAGGGTCTTCATACCCAGGCGCTGCACCAGATATTCGGTCTGCGCTTGCAGCAAGCGGGTCACGTTGCCCTTCACCGCCCGGCTGGTGCAGATTACCGCGTCCCAGGGCTGCACCGGGGCGGTCAGCCAATCGGCCACGGCATCCATGACGCGCCGACTGGACATGGCGTGGGTAATGCCGCACAGGCTCCAGGCGCTGTGGCCCGCGCTCGCGCCCACGGTCGCGCGCTGCCAGGCGTGTTCGCCGATGCCGGGGCCGGGGTGGTAGACGGTGCCGGGCTTCGCCAGGTCGGCGAGGTTGTTCTTGTCGACCGCCTTCACGACCTCGGACCGCCCCTGCGCCCGCACGGTCGCCGTAAACTGCCGGGCGTCGGCGAGCTTTGGCACTTGCACCCAGAATTCGCCGTTCCGGCTGTGGGCGAGAAAGCCTCTCAGGAAGGATTCACCCGCGGCGTTCCGGCCCAGGAGCCTGGGGCCGCCCGTGGTGTAGGCTTCGGGGTGATAGTAGAGGGCGGCGGTCACGACGCTCTCAGGGCCGGCTCAAGGAGCGCATGACCAGCCAAGGTGTCGGCCCGCCGCGCCACTCCCAAACCGCCAGGAGCTGGTCAAGCTGCGCCAGGTTCTTGAACCATTGCGGCGGGTTATGCAGTTGGCGCTGGCCGTCGTCTTGCACCAGGGTAATGTGGTGGGTGTTCCTGAGCCGATCGGTCAGCAGTTTCGTGACACCCGGCCGCAAATTCTCGTGGCTCTCGACGATCACGTCCATGTCCTTCAGGGTAGGGGCGGCATCGAGATCGAGCAACTCCCGCTCGGCCCCTTCGATGTCGCACAGCAGCAACAGCTTGCGCGTAGCATATCCCGCCAGATCTTCGGGCCTGAACAAGCCCCCCACGCGAACGCGGTCCGCGACGCCGTTCCTGGCCGCGAGTTCGCGACAGAATGAACCGCCCCGGGTTTGCCGGAGGCTTCAACTCTTGAGAGGATGGAGCCATGACAAGCAAGACGACGAACAAGTTTTCTCCCGAGGTTCGTGGGCGCGCGGTACGGATGGTTCTCGATCACGAAGGGGATCATGCCTCGCGCTGGTC